>CADCUJ010000052.1 GCA_902805855.1 uncultured Nocardioidaceae bacterium | reverse complement strand
CAGGGGGGAGGACAGGGCCTGAGCGCAGGGCCACAAGGACTCGTAACGATTTCGGCACGCTGCGCCCTCAGGGTGGCGATATAAAGGCCCGGAACGAGAAGGGGACTGCTGGCATGCGGTTGCGCAGGCTTGCCTGGGGCTCATGGGCGGTGTTCGTCGCCTTCAGCCTCGGGACCGTCGCAGTGATCGTCGCCGGGCAGGCCGATGTGGGCAAGGCGTTCACCGTCCTCGCCCTCGGGTTCGCCACGGTGGGCGCTCTCGTCTCCTCGCGGGTCCCCGAGAATCCGGTCGGCTGGCTGCTGCTCGCGATCGCTGTCTCGTTCGCCGTGCAAGGGTTCGCCGACGCCTACGTCGCCGAGCCGGGGAAGCCCGCCGCAGTTGCGGTGGCATGGGTCGCCACCTGGGCCTGGTACCTGTGGCTGTACGGCGCCGCCATGTTCCTGCCTCTGCTCTTCCCCGCCGGACGCTTGCTCTCGCGCCGCTGGCGCCTCGCGGTCTGGGTCGCATCGGCCGCGCTGGCCGCATCGATACTGTCGGCCGCATTCGGCAGCGATGCGCTCGACGTCGAGTCACCCGCGATGATCTCCAACCCGGTCGCCGTCGGCGGTGCCCTCGGCGAGGTGGTCGACATCCTGGGTACGGTCTCCGACTATCTCGCAGTGCTGGGCTTCGTGCTCGCCGTGGTCAGCGTGGTCCTCAGGCTGCGCCGTTCCAGCGGCGTGCAACGTCAGCAGGTCAAGTGGTTCGCCTACGTCGGCGGCCTGGCAGTCGTCGCGCTGCTTCTCGCGATGGTCGAGGTGATCGCCCAAGAGCTCGGTGTCGCCGGCAGCTGGGTGACGGTCGTGGGCGCGGTGGGATGGCTGAGCGCACTGTTTCTCATCATGATCGGGCTGCCGATCGCGGTCGGCCTGGCCATCTTGCGCCACGGGCTCTACGACATCGACGTGGTCATCAAGCGGACCCTGGTCTACGGCGCGTTGACCGCCACCTTGGTCACCGCCTACCTCGGATCGGTGCTGCTGCTCCGCGTGGCGCTCACGCCGGTCGCCGGCAAGTCCGAGCTCGCCGTCGCTGGTTCCACCTTGGCGGTGGCGGCGCTGTTCCGGCCGGCACGTGCGCGAATCCAGAGCGTCGTCGACCGGCGCTTCTACCGCTCTCGGTACGACGCCACCCAGACCGTCCAGTCCTTCGCCGGTCGGCTGCGACACGAGGTCGAGCTCGACGCCGTGACGTACGACCTGCGCACGGTGGTCGCGTCGACGATGCAGCCCGTCCACGTGTCGTTGTGGCTGCGCGGGGGTGGAGCATGAACCTCCGCGTCTCTACTTGGTCCGACCCGGCGCTGCGCCGCCTGGGCTGGTCGCTGTGGGTGTTCCAGGCGTTGGCCCTGCTCGTGGTGGCCGGGCTCGGGCTGGCTGCCCCCGCCTCCGCAGGGGACTCGTCCTGGGGCTCGTCGGGCTTCCTGGCAGACGCCTCGTTCTTGCTTCTCTCGTTCAGCTTCCCCTGCGTCGGCATGTTGATCGTGCACCGACAACCCCGCAACCGAGTGGGCTGGCTGCTCCTGGCCGCGGTGGGCTCGGCCAACACGCTGCCAGGCTTGGTGGACGGGTATGCGCTCTATGGTCTGGTGCTGAGCCCGGGCGCAGTGCCCGGTGCCGACGTCGCAGCGGCGACGATCGAAGGCAGCTGGGTCTGGGTGATCGGCACGATCGCGGTCTTCCTCATCCTGCTGTTCCCCGACGGTCGACTGCCCTCCCCGCGGTGGCGGTGGCTGCCCTGGGTCGCAGGCAGCGTGATGACGCTGATCGCGGTGATCATCCCTCTCGGCACCGCAGAGCTGACCGAGGGGCCGGTACCGGGTCTGGACAACCCGCTGGCGGTGCCGTCACTGGAAGAGGCGTTGGTGGCTCCTCTGGGGGCGGTCCTCGCGCTGCTTCCCGTGTGCATCGCGGCTGCGGCGGTCTCCCTCATCCTGCGCTTTCGTCGCTCTCGCGGCGTCGTACGCCAGCAGCTGAAGTGGCTCGCCGGCGCCGGAGCCATCGTGGCGTTCTGCTACCTGCTGGGCATGGCCGGTACCTTCCTCAAGCCCGCCCCGTTCGAGGGCGAGGACCCCGCCTGGCTTCTCGTGGTGCAGGACCTCGTCCTCGTCTCGTTCGCCCTCATCCCCGTGGCCATCGGGATGGCGATCCTGCGTCACCGGCTCTACGACATCGACCGGGTCATCAACCGGACGCTGGTCTACGGCTCCCTGACCGTGCTGCTGGTGGCGACGTACCTGGTGCTGGTGCTCGGCCTGCGTGTCCTGCTCGGCCCGCTGACCGGGCAGTCCGACCTGGCCGTCGCCGCGTCCACGCTGGCCGTCGCTGCGCTCTTCCGGCCGTTGCGGTCCCGGGTGCAGTCGTTGGTGGACCGTCGCTTCTACCGCTCCCGGTACGACGCCGCGCTCACTGTCGAGTCGTTCGCCACCCGGCTGCGCGAGGAGCTCGATCTGGAGACGCTCGGCACCGACCTGCGCGGCACCGTCACCACCACCATGCAACCCGCACACGTGACACTCTGGCTGCGGGGTGGGCGATGAGAGCCACGCTGCTCGCCTGGGGCGTGCTCGGCTACTGTTTCGCAGCCAGTGCCGCCGGGATCGCACTGCTCGCGCTGGTTCCGGCCGCCGCGTTGGCCGCCGAAGGCGACTCGCTGTGGTCGTCATTGCCGTTCATCTTCGTCATGCTCGTGTTCGGCGTCGTCGGGGCGGTGGTGGCGCAGCACCAGCCTGGCAACCCGGTCGGCTGGCTGTTCCTGTGCCTGGCCCTCATCGAGAGCTCGTTCGAGCTCGCGTTCGGGTACACCCACTACTCGCTCGCGGTCGAGCAGCTGCCGGGCACCAGCTGGGCGGCATGGTTCTCCAGCTGGTCGAGCCCTCTCTCACCGGCCCTGATCGGCCTCGCCTTCTTGGTGTTCCCGGACGGGCGGCTGCTCTCGAGGCACTGGCGACCCGCGGCATGGTTCTGCGTGGCAGGGATCCTGCCCGTCTTCGCGGTCTACGCGTTCGCACCCGGCCCGGTCTCGGAGTTCCCCGCTCTGCAGAACCCCGCCGGTGTGGACAGCCTCGGCTTGCTGGACGAGACCCCGGTGGACGTGTTCATCGTCGCGATCCTGCTGCTGGCGGCGACGTCCATGGTGGTCCGGTTGCGCCGCTCCCGAGGAGTCGAACGGCAACAGGTCAAGTGGTTCGCCTGGTCTGCGAGTCTCGTGGTCGCCTTCCTACTCGCCGCGCCGACGGCCGCGCTCGTCGTAGAAGCAGGCGGGGAGGAGGGCGTCGCCGGGAAGGTCGCGGGACACGTCTTCGCGGTCATCCTCTGCGGGCTGCCGGTCTCCGCCGGGGTCGCGATCATGCGGTACCGGCTCTATGACATCGATCGGCTGATCAGCCGGACCCTGGTCTACGGTGCGCTCACCGCGGCCCTGGTCGCCACCTACCTCGGCCTCGTGCTGGGCCTCCGCGTGGCACTCGGCCCAGTCACCGGGCGGTCCGACCTCGCCGTCGCCCTGTCCACCCTCGCAGTCGCCGGACTCTTCCGCCCGCTTCGCACCCGCATCCAGGCCCTGGTCGACCGGCGCTTCTACCGACGCCGCTACGACGCCGCGCGCACCCTCGAGGCCTTCACCAACCGACTGCGCGCGGAGCTCGACCTCGAGACGCTTGGCACCGACCTGCGTGGCACCGTCACCACCACCATGCAGCCCGCGCACGTGACACTGTGGCTGCGGAGCACCTCATGACCAGACGTCTTCCGACCGCACTCGCCGCGCTCGCCGTGCTCCTGGTCCTGCCGGGGGCTTGGCTGAGCGCGGTCTTGGACTACATCGACGTCGTGGACCTCGTCGTGGGGGTCGCATTCGCGCTGCTCGGCGTGGCAAGTGCGATCACCGGCGCGGTCGTCGCCACCCGAGTCCCCGACAACGGGGTCGGCTGGATCATCCTCGGGCTCGGGCTGGGCATCGGCATCCTGTTGTCCACCGGCGCATACGGCGAACTGGGGATCACCACCTCCGTGGGACCGCTGCCCGGACAGTCAGTCGCGGTCTGGGTCGGCGACGTGGCGGGCATCCCGGTCTTCTTCGGACTGGTGGGCCTGCTTCTGCTGCTGTTCCCGACCGGCCAGCCCATCTCGCCCGCCTGGCGGACCGGCACCTGGATGTTCACAGGCGTGGTCGCGGTCGCCTTCGTGTCCTATGGCGTGACCAGCCCAGACGTCGGTTCGCAGGTGCCGAACCCGTTCCTCGTCACCGGTCGGACCGGTGATCTGCTCACCGAGGTGGCGTCCATCACCGACTGGCTGGCGCTTCCGGCGATGGCACTGGCCGCGGCGTCGATGGTCGTGCGTCTTCGACGCTCACACGGAGTGGAGCGGCAGCAGCTGAAGTCGTTCGCGTTGGTGGCTGTGCTGGCGGCCCTGGGGCTCGGCTCCACCGTCGTCATCCCCGCCGGGCTGGTCGCCGATCTGGCGTTCCTCGTCGGTCTTCTTGGCGTCGCGGCCCTGCCGGTCACCGCTGGACTCGCGATCCTGAGACACGGTCTGTACGGCATCGACGTCGTCATCAAGAGCACCCTGATCTATGGCCCGTTGACCGCGGTGCTGCTGGCAACGTACCTCGGCCTGGTCCTCCTTCTGCAGCTGTTGTTCCCGCCATTGGCCGGCGAGTCCGACCTGGCGGTGGCCGCCTCGACGCTGGCGGTCGCAGGGTTGTTCCGGCCACTGCGCTCGAGGATCCAAGATGTCGTCGACCGCCGCTTCTACCGGCGTCGCTACGACGCCGCCCGTACGCTCGAGGGCTTCGCGGCACGGCTACGAGAGGAACTGGACCTGGACTCGTTGGGGACCGACCTGCGCGGCGTCGTCAGCACGACGATGCAACCCGCCCACGTCTCCTTGTGGCTGCGCGAGGAGATCCGATGAGTCGCCGCGGCAGGGAGACGTCCTCGCTCGGCTGGCTTGCTTGGACGCTGTGGAGCGCGACGACCCTGCTCGTCGCAACCGCCGTGGTGCTGCCGGCCAACCTGTCCGCCCCTACCGGCGACGGCGACTGGGGCTTCTTCCTGCTTCTGCTCATCCAGTCGGTGACCTTCGCGACCGTTGGACTGATCCTTGCGCGGGCTCGGCCGGACAACGCCGTCTCGTGGCTGTTCTTGTTCGTCGGGTTGATGGTCGCGGTCTACATGGTGGCGGAGCGCTACCAGTACCTCGCGCTGGTCGTGCGACCCGGCCTCCCCTTCGGTGAGTTCACGGCCTGGCTCCAGGCCTGGACCTACGTGCCCGCCCTCGGTGTGATCGTGACGATGCTGCCGCAGCTGTTCCCGACCGGCAGGCCGATCTCCCGCCGCTGGTACCCGGCCCTGGTCTTCGGTGCTCTCGCGTCGTTCGGACTGCTGCTCGTGGACGCCCTGGCCCCCGGCCAGCTGAGCCAGAGCTCCGTCCCGAACCCCTACGCGATCTCGCCCGCCGCGTACCACGTGCTTGGCGGGGTCGCACTGCCGCTCTACGCGGCCGGGGCGCTGGTCGCGTTCGCCTCCCTGGTCGTCCGCTGGCGCAGAGCCGACCGCCGCCAGCGCCAACAGCTGAAGTGGTTCGCCTACGTCTCCTTCCTCATTCCGGTGTTCGTGTTCAGCAACGTGCTCGTCGAGAGCATCGACGTCGACGAGACCTTCGCCAAAGCCTTCACCTACGTCGCGGCAGTGGTCCCCTTCCTGGGTCTGCCCGTCGCCGTGGCGGTCTCGATCCTGCGCCATCAGCTGTACGACATCGACCTGGTGATCAAGCGCACCGTCGTCTACGGCGTGCTGACCGCGCTGCTGGTCGGCACCTACCTCGGCTCGGTGCTGCTGTTCCGGCTGGTGCTCGGCCCGGTTACGGGGCCGTCCGACCTGGCAGTCGCCGCGTCCACGCTCGCCGTAGCGGCGCTGTTCCGACCACTGCGATCACGGGTGCAGGCAACAGTGGACCGCCGCTTCTATCGACGCCGCTACGACGCCGCCCGCACCGTCGAGGGGTTCGCCAGCCGACTGCGTCACGAGCTCGACCTGGAGACACTTGGCACCGACCTGCGCGGCGTCGTCTCCGAGACCATGCAACCGACCCAGGTCTCACTGTGGCTCCGGCGGTCCCCATGAGCCAACGGTTTTCACGACTGCTTGCGTGGGGTCTCTGGTCACTGGACATCGCTGTTCTCACGACGCTGCTCGTGACCGGCGACGTCGACGTTGACGACGGGGTATGGGGCACCGCGGGAGCAATCCTGTTCATCGTTGTCTTCGCGACCACGGGAGCGATGGTCGCCTCACGTGTTCCGGCCAACCCGATCGGTTGGCTGCTGTGTCTAGCGGCCCTCGCTTTCACCATCGGCGGCGTCTGCGTCGCCATCTCCGAGCAGGCGGTGCGAACCGGCCAGGACGGGTTCCAAGTCGCGGCCGCCGCCTGGGTGGGCACCTTCGTCTGGATGCTCGGGGTGGGGCCGGCGGCCACCTTCGTCCTGCTGTTGTTCCCCGACGGTCGACTGCCTTCTCGCCGGTGGCGACCGGTGGGCTGGTTGGCGGCTACAGCGCTCGTGCTCATCTGCTTCGGTGTCGCACTGGCGCCGGGGCGGATCGAGGACACTGCGGTGTCGAACCCGGTGGGCATACCAGGAGCTGGACCGTTCCTCGAGGTCGTCGCCGGGGTCGGACTCGGTCTGATTCTCCTCAGCATCTTGGCGTCCTGCGCGTCGCTGGTCGTCCGATACCGACGGAGCGCCGTTGAGCAGCGCCAGCAGCTCAAGTGGCTGGCCTGGTCGCTTCCCGTCGTGCTGGCCTGGCTGATCGCCTCGATCGTCGTGGGCACCGATGGCGGCGAGACCGCGGTCGACATCTCCAATGCGTTGGCCACGATGGGGCTGGCCGTCGTACCCGTCTCGATCGGAATGGCGATCTTGCGGCACCGGCTCTACGACATCGACGTCGTCATCAAGCGCACCCTGGTCTACGGAGTGCTGACCGCGCTGCTCCTCGGCACCTACCTCGGCTCGGTGCTGGTGCTGCGTCTGCTGCTCGGCCCCTTGACCGGTCGGTCCGACCTCGCCGTCGCCGTCTCCACCCTCGCGGTGGCGGCGCTGTTTCGGCCGGTGCGCGCCAGGGTCCAGGCCCTGGTCGACCGCCGCTTCTACCGACGCCGCTACGACGCCGCACGCACCCTGGAGGGCTTCGCCGGACGCCTACGGCACGAGCTCGACCTCGAGACACTCGGCACCGACCTGCGCGGTGTCGTCTCCGAGACCATGCAGCCGACCCAGGTGTCGCTCTGGCTGCGAGGCACGTCATGACACTTCGCACCGCCCGCTGGGTCGCCTGGACCCTGTTCGCGGCTTGCTTCGTTCTGCTCGTGCTGAGCTGGGTGCTGACGTTCGTCGCTGAGAACGTCACCCCGACCTTCGACGTGGCCTCGAGCGTCGTCCTGGTGATCCTGCCTACGGTCGGTGCCCTCGTCGCCTCCCGCCATCCCCACAACGTGATCGGCTGGCTGTTCCTGGCTTCCGGGCTGCTGCTCGCGCTTGCGGGCGCCACCTACGCGTACGCCGCCATTGCGTTGGCCGAGGACCGAACGTCGGCCGATGGAGTCGCGGCCGCATGGTTGACCTCGTGGGTCTTCCTGCCTGCCATCTTCGGCGTCCCGTCGCTGCTCTTCCTGCTGTTCCCTGACGGTCGTCCGATGACTCGTCGTTGGCGACTCGTCGTCTGGTTGACAGTGGTGGGCTTGGTGGCAACCGCAGCGGCTGGGTCGATGCGACCAGGACCCCTGGAGGACTCTCCTGTCCAGGGCATCGAGAACCCGCTCGGGGTGCCGGGACCGATCTCCAGCGTTCTGGAGAACATCGGCTGGACAACTGGGCTGGCCTGCCTCGCTCTGGCGACCGTGTCGCTCATCCTCCGCTACCGCCGCTCGCGGGGAGAGCAGCGGCTACAGCTGAGGTGGGTCGCCTCGTCGGCGATGGTGTTCCTCCTGGCCTGCCTGGTGAGCGTGGCGCTGTTCACGTCGGAGTACGCACCCGTCGGCCAGCTGTTGGTGGTCATCGGATTCTCTGCCATACCGGCCGCGACCGGGGTGGCGATCTTGCGCTACCGGCTCTACGACATCGACCTGGTCGTCAACAAGACGCTGGTGTACGGCGGGCTCACCGCCATCCTGGTCGGGTTCTACCTGGCCTCGGTGCTGGTGCTGCGCCTGCTGCTCGGCCCCTTGACCGGTCAGTCCGACCTCGCCGTCGCAGCCTCGACCCTCGCCGTGGCTGCCCTGTTCCGTCCACTGCGCACCCGGATCCAGCGAACCGTCGACCGCCGGTTCTACCGGCGCCGGTACGACGCCGCGCGAACCCTTGAAGGCTTCTCCGGGCGGCTGCGGCACGAGCTGGACCTCGAGACCCTCGGCACCGACCTGCGCGGCGTCGTGCACGACACCATGCAACCAGCACACGTCAGCCTCTGGTTGAGGACTCAACCATGACGCGGGTGAGGGGGTGGGCCCTCGCGCTGTGGCTGCTGACTGTGCTGCTCGTGGCGGTGAGCCTGTCAATCTCGATCGGCCGTGACGTGCCATCCGACCTCGTGACGTACAGCGCCCTCCCGCTGTCGGTGGCCACCGTCGGTGCCCTGATCGTCTCGCGACACCCGCGGCACCGGGTCGGCTGGATCTTCGTGGTCTTCGCGATCTACCTGGCGGTGGCCGAGATCGCTGAGGGCTACGGCTTTCTTGCGACCGACCTCGGGTTGGCCGGTGGCGACTACGGGACCTGGGTCATCAACTGGAGCTGGGCGGGTGAGGTAGCGGTCTGGGCGGTGGTCGCTGCGATCTTCCCGGACGGCAGCGTGCCTGGTCGGCGGTGGCGGTGGATCCCGTGGACGGCTGCGGTCAGCGCCCTTCTCACCGCCTCGGGAGTGGCGCTGGGCTCCGAGACGAACCAGAACTACCAGTCCGGGTCCAACCCCTTCCTCGTCGAGGGTCCGCTGCCGAACCTGCTGCTCAACGGCGGCTCGGCGCTGCTGCTCATCAGCGTGCTGGGTGGGACCGGAGCGCTGGTGGTGCGCCTGCATCGCTCCCATGGCGTCGAGCGAGAACAGCTGAAGTGGTTCGCGGGCGCCGCGTCTCTGGTGGCGCTGTCCGCACCTATCGTTTTCGTCTTTTGGCAGCGCACGCCAGCCGTGGCCCTGCTGATCTCGTTCGCCTTCCTCGGCCTGCCGATCGCCGCCGGGATCGCGATCCTGCGCTACCGGCTCTACGACATCGACCTGGTCATCAAACGCACCCTTGTCTATGCGGCGCTGACCGCCGCGCTCGTCGGCACGTACCTCGCCTCGGTGCTGGTCTTCCGACTGATCCTCGACCCGGTGACCGGAGAGTCCGACCTCGCCGTCGCCGCCTCCACCCTCGCGGTCGCTGCGTTGTTCCGGCCTCTGCGCGCACGCATCCAGGCAGCCGTCGACCGTAAGTTCTACCGGCGGAGGTACGACGCGACGCAGACCCTCGAGGACTTCGCCGGACGGCTGCGCCACGAGCTGGACCTGGAGACCCTGGGCGCGGACCTGCGCACAGCAGTCGGCGACACCATGCAACCTGCCCACGTGACGCTGTGGCTGCGGTCATGATCGCCGTAACGTTTCGCGGACGCAGACCGCTTAGAAAGGTCGCACCATGACGACACTGACCGGAGCCTTCCGCCGCCGCTTCCTCGGCCGCCGCTCGGTCGAGCGCACGCGCGACGTGCGCGACGCTGACGAGGCGGTGCACGCACCTCGCGACGACGTGCCGGCCGTCGACATCGGGCCGAACGACCCGCTGCTTGCCTACCTGCAGAGTGCGTCTGGCGCGGTCGACGTGCAGACCCTGGAGATGCAGTCGCCGGCGCTTGAGGCGATGAAGGCCGCCGGGGTGAAGCTGGCGGTGCCACTGGTCAGCCAGGGGGAGCTGATCGGGGTCCTCAACCTGGGCCCACGCCGGTCCGAGCAGGACTACTCGACCGACGACCGCAAGCTGCTGGACAACCTGGCCGCGCAGGCGGCTCCCGCGCTGCGGGTGGGCCAGCTGGTGCGCGAGCAGCAGGCCGAGGCCGCCACCCGGCAACGCTTCGAGCAGGAGCTCGAGGTGGCCAAGCTGATCCAGCAGAACTTCCTGCCCAAGCAGCTCCCCGACCTGCCGGACTGGCAGGTCGCCGCGTACTACCGCCCCGCCCGTGAGGTGGGCGGCGACTTCTATGACGTGATCCCGATCTCCGACGGGCGCATCGGGTTCGTGATCGGCGACGTGACCGACAAAGGTGTCCCAGCCGCGCTCGTGATGGCAGCCACCAGAAGCGTGCTGCGTGCCTCCGCCCAGCGGCTGGTCAACCCAGGCGAGGTGCTGGAGCGGGTCAACGAGCACCTGTGTCCGGATATGCCGGAGAAGATGTTTGTGACCTGCCTGTACGGCGTCCTCGAGCCGACGAGCGGACGCTTCCAGTTCGCGAACGCCGGCCACGACCTGCCCTACGTCAAGACCGCCACTGGGTCGGAGGAGCTGCGGGCGCGGGGAATGCCGCTCGGGCTGATGACGGGCATGGCCTACGAGGAGAAGGAGACCGTGCTCGCGCCCGGAGACTCGCTGCTCCTGCACTCCGACGGCGTGGTGGAGGCGCACAACCCCGATGGCGGCATGTTCGGCTTCCCTCGTCTGAAGGACGCGGTGGCGCAGTACCCCGGGGGTCACGAGCTGATCGACCGGGTCCTGTCGGACCTCAAGCAGCACACGGGACCGGACGCCGAGCAGGAGGACGACATCACGATGGTGACGCTGACGCGTGCCTCCTCCTCCGCCGTACGAACCGCGGCCGAGGCACCTACCCGACAGCTCGTCGAGTTCGAGGTGCCGAGCGCCGAGGGCAACGAGCGGATCGCCCTGGAGCGGGTGAGCGCGATCGTGGGGCCGCTGGGCCTGGATGAGGCCCGGCTCAAGCGCCTCGAGACCGCCGTCGGCGAGGCCACGATGAACGCGATGGAGCACGGCAACAAGTACCGAGCGGACCTGCCGGTCGCGGTCCGGGTGCTGACCGAGCCCGACCAGGTCCGTGTGCAGATCGTCGACCAGGGCGGGGAGAGCCCCGACCACGAGACGGAGACACCGGACCTGGAGGCGAAGCTGGCCGGTCTGCAGCGTCCTCGCGGCTGGGGGCTGTTCCTGATCAAGAACATGGTCGACGACGCACACGAGACCACCGACGGCTCGGAGCACGTGCTCGAGCTGATCATGCGGACGGACCCAGCCGCTGACGAGTCACACCACACCCAGGGAGGCGTCGATGACCACCAGTGACCTGACCACGACAGGCGTACGGACCCGGGATGACACCGCCGTCATCGACCTCGCCGGTGATATCAACGCGAAGGCCGAGGCCTCCTTGGAGTCGGCCTGGGAGGCAGCGATCGCCTCCTCGCCCCAGGCGGTGGTGCTCAACTTCGAGAGCGCCGGCTACATCAACTCCACGGGCATCGCACTGGTGGTCACGATGCTCGCCAAGGCCCGGGCCCGTGGCCTACCCATGCGGGCCTTCGGCCTCACGCCGCACTACCGCGAGATCTTCGAGATCACCCGGCTCGCCGACTTCTTGGCGATAAACCCGGATGAGGAGAGCGCCGTCACCGGCGCAGAGGGGAGCAGCAGATGACAGAGGCGACCGCCACGTTCGACGTACGCCGGGAGGGATCGGCCAGTGTCGTCGACATCAAGGGGGACGTGACAGCGGGGTCGGAGGGGACGTTGATGAGCGCCTACGACGACGTAGGGGACGCGAGGGCCATCGTGCTCAACTTCTCCGGCCTCTCCTACATGAACAGTGGGGGGATCGGGTTGCTGGTGACCCTGCTGGTGCGTGCCAACCGGCACTCCCAGCAGCTGCTCGCCTACGGCCTGTCCGACCACTACCGGCAGATCTTCGAGCTGACCCGCCTCGACGAGGCGATCAGCATCCACGACGACGAACCGGCCGCGCTGCACGCGGCCGGAGTGTCCTAGGAGCGGTGATGAGCAACACCAACGAGAGCGCCGCGGCCCGAGACGCCGCGAACTGGGCGAAGTCCGTGACCCGCCTCGACGTCTCCGAGGTGCCCGAGGGCGCCACGGGGATCAACGTGGCCGGCAAGCGGCTGGCCAGCCCGATCCAGGGCTTCGGCAAGATGTGGCAGAAGACCTACCAGGTCCGGCTGCCGCGGTCCACGACCTCGGCAGCCGACCTGATCACGCTGTGGAAGCAGCGCTTCCCGGAGTTCTGGCCCGAGGGCAACCACTTCTACGGGCCGTTGACCGGCATCGCGCCGGGAGAGGTTGCCCTCGTCGAGGGGACGCTTCCCGGCAAGCTGAAGCTCTCCACCGGCGTGATGGTGCTGTACGCCGACGATGAGTCCTTCACGCTGATGACCCCACAGGGGCATGTGTTCGCCGGCTGGATCACCTTCAGTGCCGCCGAGCAGGACGGGGAGACGGTGGCGCAGGCACAGGTGCTGATGCGGGCCTCCGACCCGATCTTCGAGCTCGGTCTGATGATGGGTGGTCACAAGCAGGAGGACATGTTCTGGGACACCACGCTGCGCAACGTGGCCGCACACTTCGAGGTCACCGACCCCGAGGTCAACACCGCGGTCGTGTGCGTCGACAAGAAGCGTCAGTGGAAACGGTGGACCAATGTGTGGCATTCGGCCGCGATCCGGTCCACTGTGTACATGATGAACGCCCCCTTCCGCGCCCTTGCCGGGATGTTCCACCGCAAGCGTGCGACCAGCTGACCTGCGGGGGCGCGACGCCGTCGTCGTCGGCTCGGGCCCCAACGGGTTGAGTGCTGCCATCACCCTGGCAACGGCCGGGCACTCGGTCACCGTGCTCGAGGCGGCGGACACGCTCGGTGGTGGTTCTCGCTCGGCCGAGCTGACCCTGCCCGGGTTCGTGCACGACGTGTGCTCGACGGTGCACGCCCTGGCGCTGGCATCCCCGGCTCTGCGCGATCTGCCACTGGCCGAGCACGGGCTGACCCTCGTGCAGCCCGACGTCCCGCTGGCGCACCCTTTCGACGACGGCAGCGCGGCGGTCCTGCACCGTTCCGTGGAAGAGACCGCGGCGGCGCTGGACAGTGACCGGGACGGCCGTGCCTACGAGCGACTGCTCGGTCCACTGGTGCGGCACAGTGACGGTCTCATGCACGAGGTGCTCGGACCGTTGCGCCCACCCCGGCACCCGATCACCATGGGCCGCTTCGGTCTGGTCGGGCTCCGGTCGGCCATCGGCCTAGGAAGCTCACGCTTCGATGGGCAACGAGGTGCGGCCCTGCTCGCGGGCAACGCAGCACACTCGATCATGCGGCTCGACCAGCTGCCGACCGCGGCTGTCGCCCTGGTCCTGATGACCTCTGCCCATGCGGTCGGGTGGCCGTTCGCGCAAGGTGGGTCGCAGCGCGTGGTCGAC
This sequence comes from uncultured Nocardioidaceae bacterium, assembly GCA_902805855.1. Classification (GTDB taxonomy): domain Bacteria; phylum Actinomycetota; class Actinomycetes; order Propionibacteriales; family Nocardioidaceae; genus Nocardioides_C. Next base: position 17,717 of record CADCUJ010000052.1, on the reverse strand, counting down.
GCCATGACGTCGTACCTGCGCTCTCTCGGCGGCGAGCTGGTCACGGGGCACCGCGTGGAGTCAATCGAGGAGCTGGACGCGGCGCGGGTCGTGGTGCTGGACGTCACCCCGCGCCAGCTGCTGTCCATCGCCGGGGACCGACTCTCGCGCGGCTACCGCCGCGGCCTGCGGCGCTTCCGGTACGGCCCTGGGGTGTTCAAGCTGGACTGGGCTCTGGACGGCCCGATCCCTTGGCGGGCCGACGAGGTACGCCGGGCCGGGACCGTCCACCTCGGTGGCACGGCCGAGGAGCTGGCGCGTTCGGAGGACGACGTGAACCGGGGCCGGGTGCCCGAGCACCCCTTCGTGCTGCTGACCCAGCCCACCGTGTGCGACCCGACTCGGGCGCCGGAGGGCAAGCACGTGGGATGGGCCTACTGCCACGTCCCGCACGGGAGCGACGAGGACATGACCGCACGGATCGAAGCCCAGGTGGAGCGTTTTGCCCCCGGCTTCCGCGACCTCATCGTGGGACGGGCGTCGATGTCCGCCCCAGAGATGGAGCGGTACAACCCCAACTACGTCGGTGGCGACATCAACGGTGGCGTCCAGGACCTGCGACAGCTCTTCACCCGACCGATGCTGCGCGCGGTCCCCTACTCGACCTCGGACCCGCGGGTCTTCATCTGCTCGTCGTCCACGCCACCAGGCGGCGGTGTGCACGGCATGAGCGGCTACTTCGCCGCCCAGGCCGCCCTGCGCCGCCTCGCCAAAGGCAGTGGTTGAGAGACCGCTACCGCCGGTTGCCGGTGGCTCCGGTCAGGCCGCGCGCCGCGTCACAATCGCGACCCGTGCCCGCTGCAGCCACGGCATCTCGCCGTACACGATGGTCGGGACGGCGATCGTGGCGAGGACGAAGGTCCGAGCGACCGGGTTGGCGTCGGCCAGCCATGGCCCGAGGATGAGGGACAGCAGGGTCAGGGTGGGGAAGACCGCGATCCAGATCATCAGGGCCAGCTGGTGCCGGCTGGGCGGTCCGATCGGCGCGGGGGCGCTCTGGTTGCCGTGCTCGGATGCGGTCGGTGCCGAAGTGGCAGTGGTGGTGGTGCTCATGGGTGCTCCTCGGTTGTCGTGGTCGTGCCTCTTGGTGACCACCGTGGCCGCCTGCAGCCGACCGGAGCAGGCACAGCACAACCGGGGACGGGCCGTCCCTGGCTGGGCGGTCGCGGACGGGCGATGATGGCAGCGTGATCGACCGTGCCGGCCTCGCCGACTTCCTGCGCCGTCGTCGCGAGCTGCTGCGTCCCGCGGACGTCGGCCTTCCCGACGGCTCACGTCGCCGCACCCCCGGGCTGCGCCGAGAGGAGGTCGGGCAGCTGGCCGGGATGTCCGCCGACTACTACTCCCGCCTGGAGCAGCGCCGCGGTGCGCACCCCTCCGAGCCCATCGTCGCCTCCCTCGCCAGGGCGCTGCGCCTGGATCTCGACGAGCGGGACCACCTCTACCACCTGGCCGGGCTCACCCCGCCGGGCCGCCGCGCGGGCCGCCACATCAGCCCCGCGCTGCTGGCGCTCCTCGACCGGCTCACCGACGTGCCGATCGTCATCTCCACCGACCTCGACGAGGTGCTGTGGCAGAACTCCCTAGCGGACGCCGTACTGGGACAGCGCGAGTCCGGCGCCGGTCGGCCCAGCAACATCACCTGGCGCTGGTTCACGGTGCCCGAGACCCGGACGATATTCCCGGAGGAGGACTGGGCGGGCCACGGGGCCGCCCACGTCGCCGACCTGCGGGCGACGTACTCACGGCGGGCCGGTGACGTCGATGTCGCCGAGCTTCTCCGCGACCTGATCGCGGGCAGCGAGGAGTTCCGGACGCTGTGGGCGCGCCACGAGGTGGCTGTACGACGATTCGCCCGGAAGAACGTGCTGCATCCGGAGGTGGGGCTGCTCGAGCTGACCTGCGAGGTCCTCTTCACGCCGGAGGAGGATCTCCGGGTCCGGGCATTCCTGCCCGTCGAGGGCACCGACGCGGCGGAGAAGCTGGAGCTCGTGCGGGTGATCGGCACCCAGAGCTTCCGGGGTGCAGAGCACGCCTGACAGCACGCCTACGACCGCCCTGCAGGCGCGCCCCCGACCCCTACCTCGTTGCCGTCCGGGTCACGGTAGACAGCTTTGCGGACACCGTTGTCGTACGTCTCCTGCGTCTGTGGGTGGATGCCTCGGTGCGCGACAGCGTCGGTGAACTCGTCGAAGTCCTCGACGAACAAGGTGACCATGGCGTGCCCTGCGTGCTCGGGCTGGAGCTCGACGTACAGGTAGCGGTGCTCCGCCACCGTCCAGACACGCTCGGTGTCGTTCGGCTCGAACGACTCAGCGTCGCCGAAGAACGTGTCGAACCAGGCGACGGCGCGCTGGAGGTCGCTGACAGCGACACCAGCGAAAAGATCTACCTTCATGTCTCCTCCTCGGTCAGCGGACGGGAAGTTTGACCTGCGCATGCCCGAGAACTCAGCGGTGGGTCCGGCAGATCAAGGGCTGAACCAGGGACTCGCGATCCCCGGACAAGCGTGACCTTCCTCCGGCCCGGCCAGCGGCCCACGCTGGAGCCATGACCGAAACCACCATCGCCCTGATCACCGGCGGCAACCGCGGGCTGGGCCGCGCGTCCGCCCTCCACCTCGCCGCTGCCGGCGCCGACGTCATCTTGACCTACCGGTCGAACCCGGAGGAGGCCGCCGAGGTCGTTGCCGACGTGCAGCACGCCGGCCGCCGTGCGGTCGCGCTGCGCCTGGACACCGCGCACCCCGGCGACTTCCCTGCCTTCGCCGATGACGTGGCCAAGGCGCTGCACGAGACCTGGGGCCGGGAGACCTTCGACGTCCTGGTCAACAACGCCGGCGCCGTCGCGCCAACGCCGATCGGCGCTACCGAGCGCGCGGCGCTGGAGCAGATGGTCGCGGTCCACTTCACCGGCGTCGTCCTGCTCACCCAGGAGCTGCTGCCGCTGCTGGCCGACGGCGGGCGGCTCGTCAACACCTCCACCGGCCTCGCCAGGTTCACCGGCGACCCGTCGCTATCGGTCTACGCCGCAGTCAAGGGCGCGGTCGAGGTGTGGACGCGCTACCTCGCCAAGGCCGTCGGTGCCCGCGGCATCACCGCGAACGTGATCGCGCCCGGACCCGTCGGCACCGAGTTCGGTGGCGGCTACCTGCGCGACGACGAGGACGCGCGCCGCGCGCTGGCCGGCAACGCAGCGCTGGGACGGGTCGGTGAGCCCGACGACATCGGCGCCGCCGTAGCCGCGCTGGCCGTCGGGGGCCTCGGCTGGGTCACCGGCCAGCGCCTCGAGGCCTCGGGTGGCACGTTCCTGTGAGTTCCGCCCGGACAGCTCAGCGACAATCGGGCATGGACCGCGCCCAGCTCGCCGACTTCGTCCGGACCCGCCGCAAAGGGCTGCAGCCCGAGGACGTCGGTCTGCCGCGCGGTCCGCGTCGGCGTACCGATGGGCTCCGGCGAGAGGAGATTGCGGCGCTGTCGGGCATCTCCACCGACTACTACAGCCGCATCGAGCAGCAGCGCGGGCCCCATCCCTCGGAGCAGATGCTGGCCGCCCTCGCCCGCGGACTGCGGCTCTCCCTCGACGAGCGCGACCATCTCCTGGTGCTCGGCGGGTATGCCGTGCCGCAGCGTTCGCGCCGCGGCGACCACGTGGGTGCGCAGGGGCTGGTCGACGCCCTGTCGGCCCGCAGCGAGGAGTTCGCCCGGGTCTGGGCAGACCACGAGGTCGGGCGCCGGCACAGCAAGGTCAAGCATCTGGTGCACCCCGAGGTGGGGGAGCTCGAGGTGTACTGCCAGGTGCTGCACGACCCCGACCAGTCCCAGGGACTCCTGGTGTTCACCGCGGTACCCGGAAGCACGTCGTACGAGCGGCTCCACCTGCTGAGTGTGCTGGGACCGGTTGTCGGCGGCTCGCAGTAGGCCGCTCGTGACGGCCCCCTCTGGTCGGGTGTCTCATCCCCGGGTGCCCCGGGTGCCCCGGGTGCCCCGGGTGCCCCGGGAGTCGCCGGACCTCACGACGGGTCGTGCCACGTCTCCTGGTGGCCGGTGATCGCGCTGGTGAGGTAACCCGGTCGCAGATGCTGCTCGTAGAAGTCGACGTCGAGGTGGTGGACCACGGTGCCGAAGCCCGCGACGACGGGGTCGTACGTGGCCGGGAACTGGCCGAACTGGTCGACGCAGTACTGGATGTGGGCCACCGCAGCCTCGAACACCCAGTCGGGGATCCGGTTGTCGGGATGCTGCGCGATGGCGGCCGCCTTCGCCGCCGACCAGGGACCGCGAGCCGGTGCCGCCTGGGGCTTCGGGTCGCCCCAGGCACCGTCGCCGAACCGCTCGTCGCGCCACTGCTCGACGAGCGAGGCCGGGTCCGGGTAGGTCGGTGAGGGCACGCTGGTTGCGGCCTTCACCCCGGGCAGCCCCCACGTGTGGCGACGCGCCGTCACCAGAGGCGCCCGGTCGTTGGTCGGACCGAACTGGAACCCGAGGCCGGCGGTGACTTCCGGGTGGGCGCCGAGGACCACCGACTGGTCGTAGCCCGAGAGGCACCAGGCGCCGAGCCCCAGCGCTTCGGCTGCCAACCGAGTGTTCTGCACCATGCAGCCGGCCGGGTACGTCGAGGTGCGGAGGACGCCCTGCTCGTAGGCGGTCAGCGGCAGTGGCCGCTCGAGCAGTCCGGCGCGCAGGAACGCATCCAGACCGGTCGGCCTGCCACCGTTGTGGTCATCGATGAGGTAGGTGCGCTTGCCCAGGAACAGATCGAGTATCCCGCTCATCAGACGGCCGGCGTCGGTGACCGGTAGTAGCCACGCACTGCCAGGGCGGTTCAGGTTGTACTGGTGGGTTCCCATCAGCGGAGTGTTGGGCGCGCCGGGGAAACGCAGGGCGTAGTCGAGGTCAGGTCTGCTGTCGGCGACCCTCACCCGTCCGCGAGCCCACCAGGACCGTACGTCGTCGGCGGTGATCGACTCTCCGGTGAGTGGCCAGCCCTCCTCACCGGCGGGGGCGTACAGGTGCACCCCGGCGTCGTCGATGACGAAGAGGTCGGTGGCGAGGCTGTTGTTCGGCTCCGGCGCCGTCCTGCCGCGGGTGCTGGCCAGCTGAGAGAAGCTGCCGACCGAGGCCTCCCAGGCAACGTGTCCCGTAGGCCCCAAAGTCGCCCACGCGAGAAGCGCCTTCTCGTCCTGGCTCAGTGGCAGCACAGGCTTCGTCGAGACGAACTCCTGCGGGCCGCGTGGCTGGGTCATGCTCCGGCCGGTGGCGGGGTGGGTCTCCTCGAGACCCGAGTCCACCCGGTAGCCGAGCCCCACGCGCCGACTGCGCACCGTGCGGAGAAGCTCGAAGAGCGAGCCCGCTTCCTCGAACGCGGTCGCCAGGGCGTCACCGGAGGTGGGGGTGGTCATGCCGAGATCGTCGACCCGGCCGAGGCGGGGCGCGCCTGTGCGTCGTACCCGGCGAGCAGGGTCAGCGCGGGTTCTTGCCCCGCCTGCTCTGCGCCCTCGCCGCCAGGTCCTTCAGCTTGCGCTGGTTCTCGGGCTTGCGGGCCTCGGTCATCGCCTTCTTCGCGATGCCGGCCTTGGTCAGCTTGCTCAGAATCCCCATGAAACTGTCTCCTCGTCCTGTGGCAGCGGGCACGTGCCTTGCGGGCTCGGTACCCGGTGCGGCCTCTCGCACTCCTGGACGGACGATCCTAGCGCTGCGCGCGCGGCAAAGGCGTTGCCGCAGGCCCAGATCGCGTCTACCGTGACAGCTACCGATGGGTGATCTGAGGGGGCAGCCATGAGACGTTTCCTGGCTATGGTCGCGCTGGCCGTCGCCGCCGCCCTGCTACCGATGCCACATGCTGGCGCACTGCCGCAGGGGCACTGCCCACGGAACGCGCAGGGTGATTTCCCGTCGCAGCATCCCGCCGACCGGAACGCTGACCAGGTGGTGTGCTTGGTCCTCTCACCCTCGGGCGAGCTGGTGACGGTCATCGACAACTACGCGTTCGCACACGGCCTGCCACCCAAGATGAGGCACTGAAGCGGGTATCTCGATGACCACCGAGTGCGCTCACCTCGACACCGTGGACGAGACGGTGGACCCGAGTGCCGAGGGTTGCGAGGACTGTCTGCGCGTGGGCGGGCGATGGGTGCACCTGCGGATGTGCCAGCAATGCGGACACGTCGGCTGCTGCGACTCCTCCCCGAGCAGGCACGCGACCGGGCACCACCAGGCCACCGGACATCCGTTGGTCCGCTCCTTCGAACCGCGTGAGGACTGGTTCTACTGCTACCGGGACGGCCTGTTGTTCCAGGTCGCCGACGCACCGCCAGCAGCCTCGCACCCCTGACTCTGCTCCGCGTGCTCTGCTCCGCGTGACGGAGCCCGAGGACGCGGTCGACTAGGTACGGGAACCCTGAGCGTCGCGGGGTGGGTGCAGAGGCGGGCCGGCCACCCCGCAATGGGTGCAGTCCTCGATCCGCATCCGCTCCTCCTCGGCGTCGGCCACCGCCTCTGGCTCCGCCGCGGCTGCGAGCGGACGCCGGACGAAAGCGGCCGCCAGCGCGGCCCCGACCAGCAACAGCACGGCGCTCAGGACCATCGCGCGGGAGAAGCCTTCGGAGAACCCAGCTGGCTCGGTGTAGTCGTCACCAGCGAGGCCGGCGGCGACCGGGATGACCGCAACCGCGAGCAGTCCTGCTGCGCGGGCGACCGCGTTGTTGACACCGGAGGCCACCCCCGCGAAGCGGTCGGGCGCCGAGTCGAGGACGGTGGCGGTCAGCGGAGCCACCATCACCGCGAGGCCGGCTCCGAAGACGACGACCGGTGGGAGTACGTCGACCAGGTAGGACGCGTCGGCGCCGATCCGGCTCATCCACAGCACACCGGCTGCGGAGATCAGCGGTCCCAGCGTCATCGGGACGCGGGGACCGATCCGCTGAGCGAGCGCTCCGGCGCGTGAGGAGAAGACCAGCATGATCGCGGTGACCGGCAGCAGCGACGTGCCCGCGAGCAGCGGCGAGAACCCGGACACCACCTGGAGCTGGAGGACGAGCAGGACGAAGAGCACCCCCAGCGCGCCGTACACCAGGAACGTCACCGCGTTGGCGGCCGAGAACTGGGCGTTGCCGAACAGCCCCAGGGGAACCAGTGGGTTCCTCGAACGGTGCTCGACCCACACGAAGCCGGCCAGGCCGAGGGCGCCGATGAGGCAGGCCCCCACGACGGTGCCGCTCGCGCCCTGCTCTCCGGCTGCGGTGAGGCCGTAGGTCAGTGCCCCCAGGCCGACGACCGCGAGCACCGTGCCCACGGTGTCGAACCGGTCGCTGGCCGAGGCATCCCTGGACTCCGGGACGTGCCGGGAGGCAACGGCGATGATCACCAGGGCCACCGGGAGGTTCACCAGGAAGACGGCACGCCAGTTCCACTCGACCAGCCATCCGCCCACGAACGGCCCGAACGCCCCGGCCAGGCCGCCGAGCCCCGACCAGGCACCGACCGCAGCGGCCCGGTCCGGGCCGTGGAACGAGGCCGAGATGATCGCCAGGCTCCCTGGTGTCAGCAGCGCCCCGCCTACCCCTTGCAGCGCCCGGGCGGCGACCAACGTCTCGATGTTGGGGGCCAGTCCGCACAGCAGTGACGCCGCGGCGAACCACGCGACACCGATGACGAAGACCCGCCGCCGGCCGAACCGGTCACCCAGCGAGCCGCCGAGCAGGATCAACGACGCCAGGGTCAGGGTGTAGGCGTTGACCGTCCACTGCAGACCGGCGAACCCGGCGTCCAGGTCCGTGCCGATCCGGCCGAGCGCGACATTGACGACGGTCGCGTCCAACATCGCCAGTCCCGAGCCCAGCACCGTCGTCAACAGCACCCATCGACCTCGCGCAGTCCCCATGCGCAGGGTGGCTTCGGCGGTCTGGGTCATGGCGTCTAGTCTCGCAGCGGCGATGGGTCAGGTCTGCCGTCGACTGAACCACGGCGCCGACCCGGCGACAAGGGCGACGTCACCTGACGGTGCCCGGTGCACCGATGTGTGCGCCCATGAGGAGCCACAACCAGAGACGAGGACCTGGTGATGAGCGCTGTCCCTGCCCACGAGGCAAGCGCACTGCGATGACCGACGCCCGCCTGCTGGCGACCCGAGTCCCGACATCACCGCTCGCCCAGGTCCTGGTGCTGCACGGGGGCGCGAGCCGGAGAAGCGGGATGCGGGTGAGCCCCGCTCAGCTCTCGGTGCTCAGGATGATTCCGATCGCCAAGCGAGTGGCCCTGGCGGGGCGGGGCCGGCTAGCGGTGTTCCGGCTGTTGAACTCGGTGCGTGGCTGGGACACGCACCATACGCCGGTGGACGACGTCGGGTGGGCCCTGGAGCGGCTGCGTGAGCGTTTCGACGCCGCACTGCCCACGTGCCTCATCGGTCACTCTCTCGGCGGGAGGGCGGCCCTGCTGGCCGCCGACCAGCCCGACGTGCGCAGCGTGGCGGCGCTGGCGCCGTGGGTCTACCCGGCCGACGGCCAACGGGACCTGAGCGGGCGTCGGGTCCTGATCGTGCACGGCTCCCAGGACCGAATCGCCGACCCGGCCCGCTCCGCAGCCGTGGCGCACGATCTCCGCCGCAGCGCAGACGTCGGCTACATCAGAGTCGTCGGCGGCAAGCACGCCATGCTGGCGCGCCACCGCAGCTTCGACGGGTTCGCCACGGACTTCGCCACGGCCACTTTGCTGGGTGAGACTGCCGATGGGCCGGTCGCCCAGGTCCTCGACGGCCAGCACTGGGTCGAGGCCTGACCACGTCATCCGGACCCAGGTTGCCGCACATGCTCACCCGCCCGCTGGGCACCGTCCCGTGGACACCGCCCGCTGGACACCGCCCGCGCGATGTTGCAGCGTTGACCCACTGAGCCCGTCGACACACGAGGAGCACCGGTGACCAGCACCAGCACAGAACCCAGCTACGACACCGACGCGATCAGGCAGGGGTTGCAGACCGACGGCATCATCGCTCTCAAGGGCGCGTTCGCCCGCGAGTGGGTGCAGGAGCTGCGGGAGGACGTCGAGGCGGCCTACGAAGAGGCTCGGTCGAGGGAGGGCGGCGCAGTCAGCCGGGGACCGAACCGCTGGTACGTCGAGATGCATCCCGAGCGCCTTCGCGGCTTCGTGGAGCTGGCCGACCACCCCTGGGTGCGGGCCGTGTGCGAGACGGTCTTGGGGCCGGACTACCAGATAGTGGAGGTCGGGTTCGACACGCCCTTCCCGGGCGCCAAGGTCCAGCCGTGGCACCGGGACTTCCCGAGCCCGCCGGAGACGCGCGAGCAGCACCGGCTGACCTCGTTGGCGTTCAACCTGACCACCGTGGACACCACCGACGAGATGGGGCCGTTCGAGATCGCCCCGGGGACTCAGTGGGAGCCCGGCACCGACTTCGACCACGAGATGTTCCCACCCGAGTCGGAGTACCCCCGCTATGAGTCGCTGGCGGTGCGCAAGTACCCGAAGATGGGCGACATCTCCGCCCGGTCGGCACTGACGATCCACCACGGCACCCCGAACCGCTCGCAGGTCGCCCGTCCGGTGCTGGTGCTCGGTGTGGACGCACCCGGTGCGGGCAACGACGAGCACCACGACCTGGCGGTGACGCATGAGTACTGGTCACGGCTCCCGGACCGGGTGCGGGCCCACCTGTCCTGCCCGGTGGTCGACGAGCTTTCGCCGATCGTGCAGAAGCACGACATCGAGGGCCTGGTGATGGGCTGAGACCGGCGCCTCGTCGTTCGGTAGATCGGTCGTTCGGCCGGCGCGCGACGCCGGCTTGACATACGTTTGAGTTTTCGTGAATCATATTGCGTATTGAGGGGAGTACCCGGTACGGCGACATCGTCACTACGGCGCGGCCAACACGCGCCCGGTGCGCCGGCCCTCTTGGCTGAGGGTGGGAGAGACCTCCGGTCGGCCCGTGATGGGCCCACGGATTGGAGGTACCCCGATGGATGTTGCGTGGTGGGTCTGGGCGGCCGTGCTGGGCGTGATCCTCGCGATGCTGGCGCTCGACCTGGTGGCACATCGGAAGGCCCACGTCGTCGGCGTGAAAGAGGCTGCGGCCTGGTCGCTGGTCTGGGTGAGCCTGGGGCTCGGGTTCGGCGCACTCGTGTGGTGGCAGTACGGCGGCCAAGCCGGAGGTGAGTACCTCGCGGGCTACCTGATCGAGAAGTCGCTCGCCGTGGACAACGTGTTCGTGTTCGCGCTGATCTTCACCTACTTCGCCGTACCGCGCGAGTACCAGCACCGCGTCCTGTTCTACGGGGTTCTCGGCGCCCTGGTCTTCCGCGCGATCTTCATCGCCGGCGGTGTCGTGCTGATCAACAGCTTCGCCTGGGTCCTGTACCTGTTCGGGGCGTTCCTGATCTACACGGGCTGGAAGATGTTCACCCACCGCAACGACGAGATGGACCCCTCGCACAACCCGGTCCTGCGTCTGGTCCGCAAGCGGATCCCGAGCACCGATGAGTACCACGGGCAGAAGTTCTGGGTGAAGAAGGCAGGCAAGTGGGTCGCCACCCCACTGTTCAGCGTCCTGGTCCTGGTGGAGACCACCGACATCATCTTCGCCGTCGACTCCATCCCGGCCATCTTCGCCGTCACCCAGGACCCGTTCCTGGTCTTCACCAGCAACGCGTTCGCCATCTTGGGCCTGCGCGCGATGTACTTCCTGCTCGCGGACCTCATCCACCGGTTCGTGTTCCTCAAGGCGGGACTGGCCGCGATCTTGATGTTCGTGGGAGTCAAGATGCTGCTGCTCGACGTGTGGAAGGTGCCGATCTGGCTGTCCCTCACCGTCATCGCGGCCTGCATCACCGTCGCCGTGGTGGCAAGCCTTCGCGCGACGCGGCGACCCCCGTCCACACCGCGGAGCGGACCGCCGGCAGACGATCAGCCGTCGCCGGTCGACACCCACGCCCCGCCGCGCTGATCAGGCCCGGGGCCTGCCCAGCATGCCGACGAACTCCCGGAGGCTGACGCCTGCTTCCAGCTCGTGTCGCAGGTGCGCAGCCTCGACGATGCGGTACTCGTTGCGCCGACCCGTCTTGGACTTCTCGACGTACCCCTGCTCGACCAGGTCTCGCACGATCTGCTGCACCGCGCGCTCGGTGATCCCGACCCGCTCTGCGACCTCCCGCATGCGGGCTTCCGGGTCCTGGGCCAAGGCAACCAGGACATGCCCGTGGTTGGACAAGAAGGTCCATGCGGCGGGGGCCACCTGCAGCACCCTACCGAGTCGCGCCGCCCGCGAACCGAACGTCGCGAACGCCGCGCCGCGGCCGGGATTGGCGCGGCGCGGCGCGGGTAGTGGTCCGGCGTCGAACGGGTGACATCGAGGGAGGGGACACGGTGACCACTGGGCTCCAGGAGCAGCCGCCGGCAGCGGACGTGGTGGAACGGCTGGGCAACCCCACCGACGCCGAGGTGGACGCCCTGGACGCGTGGTGGCGGGCCAACAACTACCTCACCGTCGGGCAGATCTACCTGATGGACAACCCGCTGCTGCGCGAGCCGCTGGACGCAGACCACATCAAGCCACGGCTGCTCGGCCACTGGGGCACCAGCCCGGGCTTGGCGTTCGTCTACGCGCACGCCTCCCGGCTGATCCGGGAGACCGACCAGCAGGTGCTCTACCTCGCGGGCCCCGGGCACGGCGGCCCTGCCCTGGTCGCGGCCGGCTACCTCGAGGGGACCTACTCCGAGACCTATCCGCAGGTGAGCCAGGACCACGACGGGATGCGGCGGCTGTTCCGACAGTTCTCCGCTCCGGGCGGCATCCCCAGCCACGTGTCGGTGCCCACGCCCGGGTCCATCCACGAGGGCGGAGAGCTCGGCTACGTCCTCGTGCACGCCTTCGGCGCGGTGATGGACAACCCCGACCTTGTCGCACTCGCCGTCGTCGGCGACGGCGAGGCCGAGACCGGCCCGCTGGAGGGCTCGTGGAAGGGGATCTCCTTCCTCAACCCAGCGCGCGACGGCGCGGTGCTGCCGATCCTCCACCTCAACGGCGCCAAGATCGCCGGACCGACGGTGCTCGCCCGGAAGGACCCCGCGGAGGTCCGCTCGCTGCTCGAAGGCCACGGGTACGACGTGATCGAGGTCGAGGGCGACGACCTCCCCGGCATGCACCATCGGTTCGCTGCGGCGCTGAGCCGTGCCTGGGCGTCGATCCGCGGCATCTGGGCGGACGCTCGAGGCGGTGGCTGGGACGGCAGCCGACCCCGGTGGCCGCTGATCGTGCTGCGAACCCCGAAGGGCTGGACCGGGCCGGACACCGTGGACGGCGTCCAGGTCAGCGGCACCTGGCGCGCGCACCAGGTGCCCTTCTCCGGCGTGCGCGATAACCAGGAGCACCTTCGCCTGCTCGAGTCGTGGATGCGCTCCTACCGACCCGAGGAGCTCTTCGACGAGTCCGGTGCACCCACGGAGCTCGTCTCCCGGGCCAACCCTCAGGGGGGCTTGCGGATGAGCGCGACGGCGTACGCCGACGGAGGCCGGCTGACCCGGGACCTGGACCTGCCCGACTTCCGCGACTACGCCATCGACGTACCCCGTCCAGCGGCTCAACGCGCGGAGTCGACTCGCAAGCTCGGCGAGCTGATCCGCGACACATACCGCCGCAACCCCGACAACTTCCGGCTCTTCTGTCCCGACGAGACCAACAGCAACCGGCTGGGGGCGGTGTTCGAGGCATCCGACCGAGGGTTCGCCGAGCACCTCACCGCCGACGACGTGTCCATCTCCCGCGACGGCCGCGTGATGGAGGTGCTCTCCGAGCACAACTGCCACGGCTGGCTCGAGGGCTACACCCTGACCGGCCGGCACGGCTGGTTCGCCACCTACGAGGCGTTCGCCATGGTGAGCGCCTCGCAGACGATCCAGCACAGCAAGTGGCTCGAGGAGGCCGCCCAGCTCTCGTGGCGGGCGAAGGTACCCAGCCTGAACGTCCTGCTGACCTCCACCGCGTGGCGCAACGACCACAACGGGTTCAGCCATCAGGGACCCGGCCTGATCCAGAACGTGATCACCCAGCGCGGCAGTGTCGGCAGGGTGTACCTGCCGCCGGACGCCAACTGCCTGCTGTCGGTGGCCGACCACTGCATGAGGTCGCGCTCCTACGTCAACCTGGTGGTGATCGACAAGCAGCCGCAGCTGCAGTGGCTGACCATCGACGAGGCGGTGGAGCACTGTGCCCGCGGTGCAGGGGCGTGGCACTGGGCCGGCACCGACGACGGGAACGCGGATCCCGACGTCGTGCTGGCCTGCGCCGGCGACGTGGTGACGATGGAGACCGTCGCGGCAGCGTCGATTCTCCGCGAGCGGCTCCCGCAGCTCCGCACCCGGGTGGTCAACGTCGTCGACCTGATGGCCCTGTCGCGTCCCAAGGACCACCCGCACGGGCTGAACCCCACGCTGTTCGACGAGCTGTTCACCGACGACGTCGACGTCGTCTTCGCCTTCCACGGCTACCCCGGAGCGATCCACCAGCTGGTGCACGGGCGACCCGGCGCAGATCGGTTCCACGTCCGCGGATTCATCGAGGAGGGGACCACCACCACACCGTTCGACATGGTGGTGCGCAACCGGTCGTCGCGCTACCACCTGGTGATGGACGCACTCAACAACGCCCGGCGGACCCCGCCGGGCGCCAGTGGGCTCATGGCGTGGTGCCAGGCGAAGCTGGCCGAGCACGAGCGGCACGTCGTCGAGCACCTCCAGGACATGGCCGAGGTGCGCGACTGGGTGTTGGGCGACTGGGCGCAGCCGGGCTGAGGGATGCGCTCGGTCCTGGTCGTCAACAGCGGGTCCTCCTCGCTGAAGTACCAGGTCGTCTCGGTGTCCGAGCACGGGGACACCAAGAGCCTGCTGTCCGGAGCGGCCCAGCGCATCGGGCACGACGCAAGCCGCCTGGTCCAGCACGTCGCGGGGGCCGAGCCCACGACGCACGATGCGGCGCTTCCCGACCACGCGACGGCACTGGCCGCCGGGCTGCAGGCTCTGCGCACGTCCGGCCTGCTGGAGGAGGTGGCCGCGGTCGGTCACCGGGTCACCCATGGCGGAGACCGGTTCACCGAGCCGGTGCTGGTCACCGACGACGTGCTCCGCGAGATCGCGGAGCTGGACCGGCTTGCCCCGCTGCACAACCCGACGAACCGGGAAGGGCTCGAGGTCCTGCGCCGGCACCTTCCGGGCGTGCCACACGTCGCGGTGTTCGACACCGCCTTCCACGCCGGTCTGCCGCCGGTGGCGACGACGTACGCACTCCCCGCAGACCTGGCGAGCCGCCTCGGGCTACGCCGCTACGGGTTCCACGGCAGCAGCGTCGCCTACGTCACCCGTCGGACGGCGCGGCTGATCGAGGTGCCCAGCGACGAGGTCAACCTGATCGTGTGCCATCTCGGCAACGGCGCCTCGGTCACCGCGATCGCCGGTGGCCGCAGCGTGGACACCTCGATGGGGATGACCCCGTTGGAGGGGCTGGTGATGGGCACCCGCAGCGGTGACCTCGACCCGTCGATCGTGGTGCACCTGGCTCGAAGCGGTGGCATGTCCTTGGAGGAGATCGACGAGACGCTGAACCGGCGCAGCGGCCTGCTCGGCCTGTGCGGGCACTCCGACGTGCGAACCGCGCGAGAGCTCGCCGAGTCCGGCGACGACGCGGCCGCAGCGGCCCTGGAGCTCTACGGCTACCGCATCCAAAAGTACCTGGCCGCTTACCTGGGCGTGCTGTCGCGACTGGACGCCGTGGTCTTCACCGGAGGGGTTGGTGAGAACGACGCGGTCTTGCGCGCCGCAGTGTGCCGGCGCCTCGAGCACCTCGGCTTCGGCCTCGACGAGGAGGCCAATGCGGGGACCCGCGGGCAGCCCGCCACAGGTGAGCGCCGGATCGATGACGGCAGCGGCCTGGCGATCTGGGTCGTCCCCACCGACGAGGAGTCGGAGATCGCCCGGGAGACCGTCGCGACGCTCAGCCGGACAGACGCTGGCTGAGCAGCTGCTTGCCCTGCTCGCCACCCTTGCGGCTCTCGGCCTGCGCCTTGCGGAACATGTCAGCGAGCTCGTCGTCGCCGTCGCGCTGAGCGTCCTCGATGTAGGTCTCGAGGCGGAGCGCGTTGCTGAGGCACGACTCGGTGAACCAGATCAGGTTGTAGTTCTTGTCCTTGGTCCCGGTCACCTGGCCCGCTTCTGGGGTACTCATCGCTGCTCCTCGTGGTAGGGGGTCTTGCGAGCGCCGTACCCGGGCGTGCGGCACGCATGCATCAGGGCCGCGATGAGACAGCTGTCACGCGTCAGTACTCGAGTGCGGCCATCTGCCACAAGTCGATGGGATGCTGTGGCTCGAACGGAGACAGCGGCGGAAGTCCACCGATCCTGAGGATGCTGCGGCCCTCGCACGCGAGATAGAGCGCGCGGTCCGACTGGTCCGAGAGCGGGTCGAAGAACCCTGACTCCGGCCTCCCCGGCAAGGCGATCGAGTTCAGGACGGGGAACCAGGACACCCCGAAGTCCATCGTGCAGAAGACGCCTGCGGTTCCCAGCGCGAACCGTGTCTGGCGCTCACCTCGGGAGAACTGCATGTCCTGCAGCAAGGAAGCGGAGATCGCCAGCTTGCCGCCAGCCGTGAGCGCGCGGGTCAGACCCGGGTCCAGGAACCAGCTGCGGACCCCGTCCACGGTGAGCTTGACGGCCTGAGAGTCCAGGACGTACGCCGACTCCGGCTCGTAGGGGTCGACGAACCAGGCCAGTGCTGCACCGACGGAGGTGCCGGTCACCAAGCTCTTCGGCACGATGGCGTCCCACCGGGTCTTGTCGTCGGTGAGGCGCCAGAGCGAGCCGGAGCGGTTACCCACGTAGTAGGCCGGGTCGCCGTGGCCACCGCTGGCCTGGACCGTGATGGCGCTGGCCGGCAGCGGTGGGCCGACCGGCTGCGCCTTGACCGGGTCCAGCCAGTCGCCGATCTGCTTGATCGAACGGATGGCTCTCGTGCGGAGCAGTGCGGCGGTGCCGTCCATCGCCTGCTCGATGATCACCACGTCACCGTCGGGGAGTGGGACTTCGGTGGCCAGCGTTCGGACCAACGGACGGTACCCGGCCAGGTAGACGTCGGAGGCCGCGTACGGCGCCAGCTTGCTGGGGTTGGCGAAGCTGATCTTCTTGGTCGAGGGGACGAAGGTCTTGCTGTTCCCGTCGCCCGCATCCGGGAACCCGGAGCCGTCGTTGGCGATGACGCAGAGCTGGCCCTCAGACCGACGTGGCAGGAACTGAAGGACCCGGTCTGCCTGTGCGCTGTCGGAGAACCAGGCGTCGCAATCGCCGCAACCCGAACGCGGATCACCCCAATGTGCGCCACCGTCGCGGGTGAAGAAGTCATTGTTGTCGCCGCATCCCAGGTAGAGCGCCGGAGCGCCGCCGTGGCCGAACAGACCCGCGATGTTGACCGGATCGATCGTCTCGATCCCGTGCGGCATCTGCCAGCTGCTCTCCCGGCGTCCACCGTCGTCGCAGTAGTAGACGCCGCCGTCGTTCGCCATCCAGATGCGTCCGGCCACGTGCTGGTCCAGCTCGCTGTTCTGGTCGTAGGGATCCTCGACTCCGGTCGGCGTCTTGAGGGTGATCTCGAAGTCGGAGGTGAAGGCGATCGCATGCGGGTCGACGTGTACGAAGAGGACGTTGGAGCTTCGCCCGCTCCGCTTCGTCTCAGACGCGTCCATCCCGTCCAGCCGGTGCCATGACGCGGCAGCCGTAGGCGTCCCAGCCGACACGTGGACGTGGCTGTTGTCGGAGAAGAAGAGCAGGAAGCCGGCGCTGGTCGGCTTGGCCTCGACGAACCGGTTTCCGCTCGGCGTCGACCCGAACGTGTACACGGGCGGCCCCGGAAGCAGGGACCACTGCGCGGCCCCACTCTGCTCGAACCCGCTGAAGTCACCCAGCCACAGGCTCGCCTCGCCGGCCAGCCGACGGCAGTCGCTGTTGACCGGCGTTCCGTCCGCCACCTTGTCGGAATAGTAGGTGGGACCGTTGGCGCCGCCACCGGTGGCGAGGTACACCTTCGACGGTGTGCCCGGCTCCACCGCCAGGATCTGAGCAGCGTCGCCGACGGCGCCAGCGGTCGCGCCGCCGAACCCACCGACTCCCGCGCTGGGGTCGCAGGTCTGCATGAAGGCGGTCAGCTGTTGTCGAACGGTCCGGATGGTGGCCACCCCACCGTCGGCCCGCCACGTGGTCCCGCCGTCGCGGGAGTACCAGATGAGACTGTCGCCGACCGCGTAAATCCGTCTGATCCCGTCGGGCTCGGCCGGAGCAACGGCGAGGTGCCACAGCGATGAGCCAACCAACGTGGTGCTCCAGGTCTGCCCAGCATCGCGGCTGACCGAGAACGTCCCCGGCCCACCTGTCGTGCGTGGAGCGGGACCCACTGCGTACACCAGTCGTGGGTCATCTGGAGCGAACGCGACGTTGAACGGACTGCCCTTCGGCTGTGATGCGGACTTGAGCACCAGCGACCATGTCGTGCCACCGTCGACGGAGAGGTACAACCCGTCACGGCCGTCACGGAACTGGCTGTCCAGTGCCGTGACAAGCACGCGGTCGGCGTCTACGGGCGACACGGCGATGTCGAAGATCCGGGGGGCGTACAGCGCGCCCGGGATCTCG
>CADCUJ010000051.1:31582-31936 GCA_902805855.1 uncultured Nocardioidaceae bacterium | reverse complement strand
TGGCGATCCGCACCAACGACGCGCACTCCTTCAGGACCATGACCCCGGTACATGACAACCAAGTACTGCTCGCCGGTGGGTACGACGACTCCATCACACCTACCGATGAGGCCGTCGTGGCCCGCATACCGCCCGGTTAGGCGAGGTGATGTCGGACGAAACGACCGCCCACGGAAACGTTTTGGGCTTGCCCGGGTCTCTGGCCAAGGGTTGGGCGCAACCAGAACTAGGATGACGGTGCTGCAGCTAGCCTCGCCTTCTGCTGGACCCAGGGCGGTTTGAGGAGAGGGAGCCGGTCGGTTGAGCGATGACTGGAGACGACAAGCGTCTGGAGTCGCGAGATGACGTATGACG
>CADCUJ010000051.1:0-31572 GCA_902805855.1 uncultured Nocardioidaceae bacterium | reverse complement strand
ATCAAGATGTTCGGCGGCCTGTGCTGGACCGTGAATACCCACATGGCCGTCGGCGCCGGCGATGACGACCTGATGGTCCACGTCGGCAAGGACGGCGTCGACGGAGCACTCGAGCACGGCGCTCGCCCGGCAACGATGGGCCAGCGAACCATGGGCGGTGTGGTCCTGGTCGCGGCGGCGGACCTTCCTGACGCAGAAGCTCTCGAGGCCTGGGTTGGCCCGGCGGTCGAGCGGGCACTGGCGAAGAGCCCGAAGAAGCCCAAGAAGCCGAAGAAGTAGGTCTCCACTCCAACTGTTGCAAGTCTGGCCCATCGGGCCGATTCCACCCGGGTTCCGTGGAGACTCGGTTGCTTGGGGGACGACTGAGTAGGCGTACCTGGTCAACCCGAGTCGCAGCGCGGATGGCAGCCAGGCCGGCCGTTGCCAGGCTGAACACATGACGAACCGACTGCGCCCTGTGGCCCCCTTGCCCGCCGCAACAGAACCGTCGCAGGCCACATCAGTGGTCCTCAACGACGTACACTCCCGACTCAACCGCACCGAAGCTGGGGCGCTGCACCCCATTGGGTCGCTGCCGGCACTGCGCACCGCGGTTACAGCTGCCCGTGGCGGTCGGATCAGTGTGGCCGGTGGGCGACACGCGATGGGCGGTCAACAGTTCACGTCCGGTGGCACGGTGCTGGACACCAGCGACATGTCCCGGGTGCTCCTCCTGGACCGACAGCGTGGCCTGGTGGAGGTCGAGGCGGGCATCCAGTGGCCCGAGCTCGTGGATCGCCTCCACGCCGCGCAACGGGGCGCGAGTGAGCAATGGACGATCGCCCAGAAGCAGACCGGTGCCAACCGGTTCTCGATCGGCGGATCGGTCTCGGCCAACTGTCACGGACGAGGCCTGACCATGGGTCCGATCGTCTCCGACGTGGAGGCACTGCGTGTTGTGACCGCCGACGGCTCGGTCGTCACCTGCAGCCGTACGCGCAACCGCGAGCTGTTCGCCTGCGTCATCGGCGGCTACGGGCTCTTCGGCGCGATCTACTCTGTCACCCTGAGGTTGGCACCGCGTCAGCTGCTGCAACGCATCGTCGAGGTCATCAGCGTGGACGACCTGGTCGCCGCCGTCGATGCGCGGGTGAGAGACGGGTTCCGCTACGGCGACTTCCAGTTCGCCATCGACCCGCACTCGGCGGACTTCCTGCGCCGAGGTGTCTTCTCCTGCTACCGCCCGGTCGAGGCCGACCGTCCGATCCCGGATCGTCAGGTGACGCTTTCTCCCGACGACTGGCTGGATCTGCTGCAGCTGGCCCACCAGGACAAGCACCGCGCGTTCGACGTCTACGCGCAGCACTACCTCGCTACCTCGGGCCAGCTGTACTGGTCGGACAGCCATCAGCTCGCGGTGTACCTCGACGACTACCACGAGGGGCTGGACCGCCGACTCGGCGAGGTGGAGACCGGCACGGAGATGATCACCGAGGTGTACGTCCCCCGGCACCGACTCCCGGACTTCATGGCGGCCGCAGCGCAGGAGCTGCGGCGGCTCGAAGCTGACCTGATCTACGGCACGGTGCGCTTCACCGAGGCAGACCCAGACACCTACCTGCCGTGGGCTCGGCAGGCCTACGCCTGCGTCGTGTTCAACCTCCACACGCCGCACACTCCTGCGGGTGTCGCGCGTTCTGCCACCGCGTTCCGGCGTTTGATCGACCTCGCCACCGCGCGCGAAGGCAGCTACTACCTGACCTACCACCGGTGGGCGACGCCCGAGCAGTTGCTGGCCTGCTACCCCCAGTTCCCGAGCTTCCTCGCACTCAAGCGTCGCTACGACCCCGATGAGCTGTTCTACAGCGACTGGTATGCCCACTTCCGGCACCTGGCCGGGGCAGCTCCGACACCATGGCGGCAGCAGCCACCGGACAGTGCGGCTATTCGTTCGGTGCGATGATCATCGGCTGGAAGACTAGGTTCATGTCTGGTCCACCTACTGCTTGGCGCCGCGTCTCGGAGGTTGGCTGGTACGGCGCCGCACTGGCCCCGTTCGGCGGTCTGGTCGGCCAGCCCGGACCGGACTGGGCAACTGGGGTCCGATGGGACCTCAGTCTTCGCAACCCGACCGCGCTTGCCGTCTACGCCGGCGCGGTGGACGCTGAGCGTAGCGGTAGGAGTCAACTCGACGAGAAGAAGCGGGGCAGGCATGGCGCAGCAGTCGACGGACTACTCACGGGGGTTGGCTGCGCTGGGCAGCGCCGCTACGGCTTTGGAAGCGGCGGAGCTGGAGCACTGGTTCTTCGGCGGCTGGGCGGTGGACCTCTGGGTTGGCCGGGTCACTCGCCCGCATGACGACATCGACGTTCTGGTATGGAGACGCGACGAGTCGCGTGTCCAGGAGGCGCTGGTGGCGGCCGGCTGGATGCATACGCCGAGTCCAGAGGACCTGTTAGGGACCAACTACGAGCGCGACCAGTCCGCGTTGCAGCTGACCTTCGTGGTCCCTGGCGCGGACGGTGGTGTGGCGGTACCTGTCCCTGACCAACCCATCGTGCTGTCTCCCGGGCCCCTGGCGTTCGTACGACGCGACCTCGGCAACGTGCCGGTGCGAGTGTTGCCGCTGGAGATGATGCTCGCGATCAAGGGCTCTCCGCGACCCGACGAGGTGGGCGGCGCGAAGGACCGAGCAGACCTGGCAGCGCTCCGCTCGGTCGCCGCTGGCGCTTAGGGGCACGTCCCCCGGCCATCCGGAAGACGAGGCAACATGGCACGTATGTCGCTGCCCACTCCCACGCTGCACACGGCTCGCCTGCTACTGCGTCCCTTCAACGACGCGGACGCGGACGCCCTCTTCGCCCTGCACAGCAACGCCTACGTGCTGCGCTACTGGGATGCGCCGCCCTGGAGCGAACGGATGCGCGCCGAGCGGTTCCTGATGGCCTGCCGGCAGATGGCAGAGGAAGGCACCGGGACGCGGCTGGCCCTGGACCGTGTTGCCGACGGGGCGTTCATCGGCTGGTGCAGCCTTACCCGGTGGAACCCGGACTACCGCAGCGCATCGCTGGGCTACTGCCTCGATGATGCAGCATGGGGCCACGGATATGCGACGGAGGCCACGCGCGCCCTGCTGCAGTGGGCATTCGGCACAGTGGACCTGAATCGAGTCCAGGCCGAGACAGACACGCGCAATGCAGCCTCTGCCCGTGTCCTGGAGAAGCTCGGCTTCGTGCGTGAGGGGACGTTGAGGGAAGACTGCGTCGTGAACGGCGAGGTGTCGGACTCGTGGGTCTACGGGCTGATCAGACGGGAGTGGCGGCCGTCGTCCGAGCCGGGCGGCGGCGGGCAACCTAGGCCAAACCGGTGACGAGCTCGTCGTCTTGGGGCAAGACGCCGCGCGAAAGTGTCGAGGAGGAGTGCGCGCGCCGGGGCAAGCCCGAGGTCGTCGCAGGTTGCATCGACCTACTGACTGGCGGCGACGCGGATCCGGAGCTGGTCGTTGCCCTGGGTGGACCACCGGCTCGCTGGGCGGTCACGGGTGAGCCGCCGGGACCTCCGTACTGGCTGCGGGTCTGGGCGCTGCGTGGCCTGCTCTGGGCTTGGGAGGACCCTGCTCTGCCGGCCGTGGAAGCTGCTCTCGACGATGAGGCCTGGCGGGTGCGTGAGATGGCCTTGAAGGTGATCGCCCGCCATGGATCGAAGGACTCGGCGGCGACGGCTGCCGGCCTTCGAGAGGACGCCTCGGCGCGGGTACGAGCGGCCGCCTTGCGGGCCGAGATGCGGCTGTCCGGAAGTGGGGGTTGATCGTCATGATCCCATCGCCGCACCAAGCCCCGCTCGCTCAGCTGTGTGACATGACTCTGAGGTAACGCCAGCAGCGAAAGTCGCCGTGCGTCAACTGTGGCTCATGGCGAGATCGGCTGCGACCATGACGACCGCCAGGCGGGTGGTTCCGTCCCTTGCACGTAGTAGCGCGTGTCCCGAACGATGAGCCCTTCGTCGTCCAGCTCGAGGATGACTGCGACGTGCCACTTCTCCCCGTTGTAGTCATTGAGACCCTCGACGACCCAGACGCGTCCGGCGCCGACGACACGTCGCAAGGTGATGGTCGGTGGCGTCGGAAAGGCTTCTTGCATGGCCCGCATCGCGTCGCGGCCGGTTATCCGTTCATTGGTTTGTGGCATCTCCATGACGTAGTCGGGGTGTCGCAACTGGTACTCCGCTTCTGCGGACAGCCCTGTGCCCTGGGACAACCCGAAGAGTCGTTCGACACCGTCGCGCATCGCAGCCGCGTCATCAGTGGCAATCGCCTGTTGGAAGAGCGATCGGACCGTGGTGTCGTTCATCGACCTCAGTGTTGCCTGCGTGCTCCCCGGCCGCAAGAGGCCGCCGAGACGACCCGGTCCGGGGAGCGATGAGTGGTCTGCCGACGTGAGGATGCCGATTGGCGTTCAGAGTGCAAGGCCGACCAGGTACACCGCGATGCCGGCGGACGCGCAGACGCCGAGGGTTCGCAGCACCGACCAGCCGCGCCAGAAGATGATGATGCAGGCCAGGGCGGTGATGGCGACGGCGACGATGTCGACTGACCCCAGCACCGGTTTCTCGAAGCTGAACGGGCCGGTGGTGATCTTGTTGGTGTCGTCGAACAGGGTGTGGAGGGCGAAGTAGACGGCGAGGTTGGCGATGACACCGACAACCGCGGCAGTGATACCGGTCAGCGCGGCCGAGAGGGACCGGTTGTGGCGCAGTCGTTCAACATGCGGTGCCCCGAGCAGGATGAACAGGAAGCACGGCACGAAGGTCACCCAGGTGGTGAGCAGCCCCGCCAGGACGGCAGCCACCCACGGGTTGAGGGAACCGGGGTCGCGGTAGGCACCGAGGAACGCAACGAACTGGACGACCATGATCAGCGGCCCCGGTGTGGTCTCAGCGAGGGCCAGGCCGCGCACCATCTCTCCAGGGGCGAGCCACCCGTAGACGTTGACGGCTTGCTGGGCCACGTAGGCCAACACCGCGTATGCCCCGCCGAAGGTGACCACGGCTGCACCGGAGAAGAACAGGCCCTGGTCGACGAAGACACTGCTATGACCGAACGCGGCGGCGGCTGCGGCGACGGGCGCGGCCCACAGCACGAGGCCGACGACGAGGGTAAGCACGGCACGACGACCGGAGGGACGTTCCGTGTGAAGGGCGTCGTCGGCAATCAGCGGCGGTGGGCCGTTGTCGCTGTCGGCTTCCTTGGGTGCGGTGAGTGCGGGCCGGCTCCGCCCGAAAAGCCATCCGGCCACACCGGCTGCGGCGACCACGACCGGGAAAGGCACGGCAAACAGCGTCAACGAGACGAACGACGCGACTGCCAGGCCGAGCAGGACGGGATGGGTGAGTGCTCGTTTCCCGACCCGGAGAACCGCTTGCACGACGATGGCAATGACGGCCGGAGCCAAACCAGCGAACAGCGCTTCGACCGGGTCGGAGTCGCCGAACCCGACATAGATCCCCGACAGCACCAAGAGCGCGACGACGCCGGGCAGGACGAAAAGGATGCCCGCGACGAGAGCCCCCTTGACACCGTTGAGGAGCCACCCCACGTAGGTCGCCAGCTGCTGCGCCTCCGGGCCGGGCAACAAAGTGCAGTACGAGAGCGCGAACAAGAACCGCTGCTGACCGATCCAGCGCTTCTCCTCCACCAGGGTGCGCTGCATGACAGCAATCTGTCCCGCAGGTCCGCCGAACGTCTGCAAGGAGATGGCGAACCAGGCTCTGGTGGCCTCACGCAGGGAGATGACGTCCCGGGTGGCCGACCGCACCGATGCCTCTGGAGCTTCGCCAGCACTGCTGACGGTCCCGTCGAGGTCGGTGCCGGATGCCGGGGCGTCCTTGTCGGGGTGTGAAGTCATGTCTCTGGTGTCCTTCGTGGCGGTGCGTCGGAGGATGCAGCCGAAAGTTAACCAGATCAGTAGCCTTTTGGCTGCTTCCAGCCGATCGTGTCGGTTGGAACCCATGGTCGACTCGCCTCTATGGTGGACCGATGGCACCGGTCAAGCAGGTCCAGGTCACCTTCGACTGCGCTGAGCCGGAGCGCGTCGCTCGCTTCTGGTGCGAGGTGTTGGGGTACGTCGTACCGCCGCCACCGGAGGGCTTTGCCAGTTGGGACGACTTCGACCACACGCTGCCGCCTGAGCATCAGGGTTCAGCGTTCGCCTGTGTTGACCCCTCAGGGGTGGGGCCGCGACTGTTCTTCCAGCGCGTTCCCGAAGGCAAGGTCGTCAAGAACCGGCTTCATCTCGACGTGCGGGTCGGCACCGGGCTCGTGGGTGAGGAGCGCCTGGGCGCTCTCGAGGCCGAATGCGCGCGGCTGACCGCGCTCGGCGCGGTACGCGTGCGACTACTGCCTGCCGACGGCGTCAACGAGTCGTGCCTGGTGATGCAAGACATCGAGGGCAACGAGTTCTGTCTGGACTGAAGGCCGCGAGCCGCCGTCAGCGGCCGATCTTGCGGGCGCCGTGCACCCGGACGTAGTTCCAGTTCCGCATGTACCGCACGTAGGCGGGCCGGCTGGTCACCTGCAGGCTCACCTCGTCACCACCGGTGAGGGAGCCCCTGACCCAGTTCTGGGACCCGGTGAAGACCTGCCACGAGGAGCTGTCCCCGCCGTACTTGCCGTTGATCAGCATGTACTTGGTGTGCACCCGCAGATCCGCCTGGCCGTCGCGGTTGCGGTCCCGGCGGCTGTCGTAGAGGTTGATGCCGCCGTTCCAGGCCGACTTGCGGAGGAGTGCGGCGACCTGGTTGGACGGTGCTCCGTAGATGACCGAGACGATGCACCCGTTCCGGTTGAGCTGGAGCAGCTTGCGGGCGAGGTACATGCCGCGCTCACCGCTCCACCAGAACATCGAGATGTTGATCGCCGTCCGGCCGCCGCGGCCGGCGCCGCCGTTGGCGCCGTGACAGCGAACCCGGTTCAGCGTCTGGTACGTCGGGTCGCTGGACCTGCTCGCCCGCTGCTTGGGGAAGAACTGGCTCTCGAAGCGCCCCTGTCGGTGAACGACGTAGGGCTTGCTGTCCCTGCGGTCGCGAGCCATCTCGTCGTGGATCTGCCGGTACTTCGCGTACATCGACTTGACCCCGGTCATCGTGAAGAGGTCGTTCCAGCCGAGGGTCGCTCCGCCGCGGTTGAGGTTGGCGGAGCTGACCATCACCACGTTGTTCGTGCCGCCGGTGCGGGAGAAGGCGTAGAACTTCGCGTGCATGTTCTTCTTCGCGGCGCCACTGCGGCAGGCACCCTGGCACTGGATCGCGAAGCTGTCGTCGGGCCCCCATAGCTGGCCACGCCGGCCGTTGTCCCGGTTGAGCACCCGCTGCAGCCGCCTGCTGTGCACCGTGTCGATCTCGTCGTCCATCACCACTCGGACGTTGACGCCTCGGTTCCGCGCCGCGATCAGGGCGTCGGCAGACTGCCGGCGGTCCATCAGGTACGTCGCGATCAGGATCGTCCCGCCGCGGGGGGTGTTCCGGATCGCGCGCTCCACGTGGGTCTGCAGCCGGAACTTCGCAGCCGTGGTACCCGTCGGGTTGTTGAAGATCGGGCCTTCGGCAACGGCCCCGGCGGCAGGCGCCAACAGGGTGGATGCGACCAGCACAGAGACGGTCGCGGCGAGCAGCTTCGTGGACATGGGACCCCCTTCGCGGGGGGTCAGCGTAACCTCGGCGAGCTGGCTGCCGTGGCGTTTTCGCTCAGGAGCAGGTCTCGCAGATCTGACGCGCTCCGACCCTCGTCACGTCCTTCCAGTTCTGCAGGTACTGGGCGTAGGCAGCGTCGCTCTTGATCGACAGCAGAACCTCGTCGCTCCTGGTCAGCGAGCCGCCGACCCAGTTCTGCGAGCCGGTGAAGACCTGCTTCGCGGAGGTGTCGCCGTTGTAGTTGCCTCTGATGATCATGTACTTCGAGTGCACCCGCTGGTCGACCACGCCATCGTCGTCGGTGTGCACCCGGCTGTCGAACAGCGTGATGATGCCGTCCATCGCGAAGTTCTTCAGCCGCGGGGCGATGATGGCAGCCGGGGCGCCGTACACGATCGAGACCTCGCAGCCCTGCTCGGCAAGCTCCAACAACCGGTCCCGGATCCACTGGCCGCGCTCGCCGTCCCAGTAGAACATCGAGACGTGGATCGACGTCTTCCCGCTACGGGTGTCGGCGCCGGTGCAGCTCACCTTCTCCAGGTCCTTCATCACCGGGTCGGTGTCGATGGTGGCGTCACGCATCGGGAAGAAGCGACTCTCGAAGATGCCGTCGGGGTCGGTGAAGTAGAAGTCGTCGATCGGCGAGTCCTGGGTCATCTCGCGGTGGACCTGCTGGTACGTGGCATAGGTGCCCGGCTGCTCGGTCATTGTGAACAGGTCGTTGTAGCCGGCCATGGCGCCGCCGGCGTTCAGGTTCGCCGAGCTGACCATCACGATGTTCTTCGCGGTCCCGGCCTGGGAGAAGGCGTAGAACTTGCTGTGCATGTTGCCGCCCCTGCCGCGGCAGCTGCCGACGCACCTCTTGGCGTAACTGCGGTCCACCCCCCAGGTCGACTCCTCGGTGGTGACCGTCGTGCCTGGCGGGTTGTCCGCGTTCAACGCGTTCTCGAGCCGGGTGGCCTGGTCGCTGAAGATGTCCTCGTCCAGGATCACGCGCACGCTGACCGCACGGTTCCTGGAGGCGGCGATCAGCCTGTCGACGATGACTCGCCGGTCGAGGAGGTAGGTCGAGATCAGGATCTCACCCTCGCGGGGAACAGCATCGATCGTGGCCTGGACGTGGTCCATCAGCGCCCACCGGCTGCTGAACGTGCGGGTGAGGTCGTTGAAGGTCGCCTCCTCCCTGGGGACGTACGCCGATGCGGGGGAGGCCAGCACCAGCCCAGCCGTGACCAGGGCGGTCACCAGTACGGAGAGCCTCTTCAGCATCGTTGGATGTCCTCGTCAGCTGCGGTTGGGGAACTTGCGCGAGTGGTTGCGGATGTTGTTCCAGTTCGCGACGTAGTCCCAGTAGGCGCTGGCGAGCGCGATGTTCAACGTGTTCTCGTCGCCGCGGGACAGCGACCCGTCGACCCAGTTCGCGGTGCCGGTCATCACCTGGTGCGAGGTCCGGTCGCCGGCGTAGGTGCCCTTGACCAGCACGTACTTGGAGTGGGTGCGAATCTCCTTGTTCCCGTCACGGTTGAAGTCCCACCGGCTGTCGTAGAGGGTGATCTGGTGCCGCCTCGCGGCGTCCCGCAGGATCTTGATCACGTCGACGCCGACGGCCGCGTGGATGACCTGGACCCGGCAGCCCTGACGGGCGAGGTCGACGATCTTCCGGGCGAGGTAGATGCCCCTGGTCTTGGCCCAGTAGAACTGAGAGACCCGTACCTCGGTGCGGCCGAATGCGCTCCGGCAGCCGATCCTGTTCAGGTCGTTCAAGGTGGGGTCGTTGCTCTTGCTGGCCCTCAGCATCGGGAAGAACCGGTGGGTGTACGGACCGTCGCGATACTGACGCAGGTGGTCATCGGCTCTGGTGTCCTCGGTCATCTCCTTGTGGATCTGCCGATACGCGTCGAAGGTGACCGGGCGGTTCTTGATCGTGTAGAGGTCGTTCCAACCGAGCGCCGCGCCACCGTAGTTGAGGTTCGAGGAGCTGACCATGACCACGTTCTTGGCCGTGCCGGTCTTGGAGAAGGCGTAGAACTTGGAGTGCATGTTGCCGCCCCTGCCGCGGCAGCTGCCCTCGCACTTCTTCGCGTAGCTGCGGTCGCCGCCCCAGGTGGCGGACTCGTCTGTGGGAGCGGCCATGCTTCGCAGCGCCTGGGAGTCGGTCAGCGGGTCCGATGTCCTGGAGCCGGGCAGAGGGGTTCCGCAGCGACCGGTGCTCGGCTC
The DNA here is from genome assembly GCA_902805855.1 of uncultured Nocardioidaceae bacterium. Lineage (GTDB taxonomy): Bacteria > Actinomycetota > Actinomycetes > Propionibacteriales > Nocardioidaceae > Nocardioides_C. Next base: position 21,690 of record CADCUJ010000051.1, on the reverse strand, counting down.
TCGAGGGGTCCCGTCGGACCTGACGGGGTTGTCGCCGTTGAGGGCCTTGATCACATCTTCGGCGGGCTTGGTGCTGATGTCGGCGTCCATGATCACCCGCACGGACACGTTGCGCTTGCAGGCGGCGATGAGCGCATCCGCACTCGCGCGGCGGTCGAACAGGAAGCTCGAGATCATGATGACCGGGTTCGGGTCATCCACGGTCGGCCTCGTGTTCCGGATGGCCCGTTCGACGTGCTCCACGATCCGGTACTTGGACGCACCGCCCCAGGGCCGGGGCACGTTGAACGTGCCTCCGCCGTTCGGCTCGTAGGCCGACGCCGAAGGGGCAAACGCCACGGTCGTCGCCAGGAGCGCCGCGAGCACGACAGACAGCTTCTTGAACATGTTTCGATCCCCCAGATCGGATCCCCACAACAGCCTACGTTCAGACTGCGGCAAGGGTAACCCACCAGGCGGGCTATTGCAGAGCCGGTTCCCGCCCGGTTTGCAGGGTAATGGCCAGTTCACCGGGAAAATTCATGACTAGGCTCTCGAATGCCTGGCGGGCCGCGACCAGACCCGCCGGCCGTCTAGCTGCGGTTCGGGAACTTGCGCGAGTGCTGGCGAACGTCGTTCCAGTTCTCGATGTAGTCCTGGTAGGCGGCAGCCTTCTTGATGTTCAGCGTGTTCTCGTCCCCGCGTGAGAGTGAGCCGTCCACCCAGTTCGCGGTGCCCGTCATCACCATCCGCGCCGCCGAGTCGGTGCCGAACTTGCCCTTGACCAGCACGTACTTGGAGTGGGCCCGGATCTCCTTGTTGCCGTCGTGGTTGAAGTCCCACCGGCTGTCGTAGAGCGTGATCTCGTGGCGCCGCGCCGCATCCCGCAGGCGCTTGACCACATCGACACCGACGGCCGCGTGGATGACGTGCACCCCGCACCCGGCACGGGCCAGGTCGATCAGCTTCGCGGCGAGGTACATGCCTCGCGTCTTGGCCCAGTAGAACTGCGACACGTGCACCTGGGTGCGGCCGAACGCACTGCGGCACCCGATCTTGTTCAGGTCGGCCAGGGTCGGGTCGTTGCTGCGATCGGCGTTGCGCATCGGGAAGAACCGGTGCGTGTAGTCGCCGACCTTGTGCTCGCGAAGCTGGTCGTCCGCCCTGTCGTCGTCGGTCATCTCACGGTGGATCTGGTTGTAGACAGCGAAGTTGTCGGCCGCCTCCACCGGGCTGTCGCCTCTCATCGTGTAGAGGTCGTTCCAGCCCAGCGCCGCACCTCCGTAGTTCAGGTTCGACGAGCTGACCATCACCACGTTGTCGGCCGTCCCCGTGCGAGAGAAGGCGTAGAACTTCGAGTGCATGTTGCCACCGGCGCCGCGGCAGCTGCCGTTGCACATCTTCGCGTAGCTGCGGTCACCGCCCCAGGTGAACGAGTCCTCGGTGGTCGTCGACATGCTCTCCACGGCCTGGGCATCGGTGAGGGGGTCAGCGTCTCTGGCGCCTGCGAAGTCCCCACCACAGGCGCCGGTGCTCGGCTCCTCTCCGGGGTCTTGCGTACCGTTGCCGTTCGCGTCGTTGATGTTGTCGCCGTTGAGGACCTTCATCACCCGCTCCGCCGCCTGGGCGTCGATGTCGGCGTCCATGATGACCCGCACGGACACCCCTCGCCTGCAGGCCGCGATCAACGCGTCGGCACTCTGGTCGCGGTCGAACAGGAAGCTGGAGATCAAGATGACCGGGTTCGGCTCCTCAGCCGACGGTCCTGGCGTCTCGGTGATCGCGGTCTCGACGGTCCGCACGATCCGGTAAATCTGCGTGCTGGTGCCCCAGTGCCGGGGGACGTTGTACGTGCCGTCCTCCCGAGGCTCGTACGCCGATGCCGACGGCGCCCAGACAACGGTGGTCGTCAGCAGGGCAGCAAGCACGGCGGTCAGTCTTGTGAGCATGGTTGATTCCCCGTATTTCCGTCCCGAGAGACCCACGGTCAGGGGTCAGTGCAAAGTAAAGCGTAACCCGAGAAGCAGCCCCGTTGGCGCATCGGGCGCAATCTGCCCCCGCAAGGTCACGAGCCGACCTCGAAGGAGCGGCGGATGACTAGACTCTCGGCGGTGAGCACAGAGCACGACTTGGTCCTCGTCGTCGACTTCGGGGCGCAGTACGCCCAGCTCATCGCGCGCAGGGTCCGGGAGGCCCACGTCTACTCGGAGATCGTGCCGCACACGATGCCGGTGGAGAAGCTGCTGGCGCGCCGCCCCAAGGCGATCATCTTGTCCGGGGGTCCGGCTTCGGTCTATGCCGCGGACGCGCCCCAGGTGGGACCCGAGATCTTCCAGGCCGGGGTCCCCGCGTTCGGCATGTGCTACGGCTTCCAGGCAATGGCCCAGGCGCTCGGGGGAGAGGTACGTCGCACGGGTGGCTCGGAGTACGGGCGGACACCGGTGACCGTGACCGAGCCGGGGACCCTGCTGGCCGACGTACCCGAACAGCACCGGGTCTGGATGAGCCACGGCGACTCGGTGGTCACCGCGCCTGCGGGCTTCACCGCGCTGGCCAGCACGACGGGTTCCCCGGTCGCCGCCTTCGAGGACGTCGGACGCGGTCTGGCGGGGGTGCAGTGGCACCCCGAGGTGCTGCACACCGAGCACGGGCAGCGGGTGCTGTCCCACTTCCTGCACCACATCGCGGGCTGCCGGCCGACCTGGACGATGGTCAACATCGTCGAGGACCAGGTCGAGCACATCCGGCAGCGGATCGGTGACCGGCGCGCGATCTGCGGTCTCTCCGGCGGCGTGGACTCCGCGGTCGCGGCGGCGCTGGTGCACCGCGCGATCGGCGACCAGCTGACCTGCGTCTTCGTCGACCACGGCCTGCTGCGGCAGGGCGAGGCCGAGCAGGTCGAGCGAGACTATGTCGCCGCGACCGGGGTCTCGTTGCACGTCGTGGACGCGCAGAAGCGCTTCCTCGAGGCACTCGCCGGAGTCAGCGACCCGGAGGACAAGCGCAAGGCGATCGGTCGGGAGTTCATCCGGGTCTTCGAGGCCGCCGAGCGCGACATCGTCGGCGAGGCGGCCGAGCACGGCGAGTCCGTGCAGTTCCTGGTGCAGGGCACCCTCTATCCCGATGTCGTCGAGTCAGGAGGTGGAGCCGGCGCATCGAACATCAAGTCGCACCACAACGTCGGCGGCCTGCCCGAGGATCTCGAGTTCCAGCTGGTCGAGCCGCTGCGCACGCTGTTCAAGGACGAGGTGCGGTTGGTCGGCGAGCAGCTGGGCCTCCCACCGGAGATCGTCTGGCGGCACCCGTTCCCCGGGCCGGGCCTTGGCATCCGGATCATCGGCGAAGTCACCCACGAGCGCCTCGAGATCCTGCGTGCGGCCGACGCCATCGCGCGTGAGGAGGTCACCAAGGCCGGCCTGGACCGCGACATCTGGCAGTTCCCGGTCGTCTTGCTGGCCGCCGTACGCTCCGTCGGCGTCCAGGGGGACGGCCGCACCTACGGACACCCGGTGGTGCTGCGTCCGGTCACCTCCGAGGACGCGATGACGGCGGACTGGTCTCGGCTGCCCTACCAGGTGGTCGAGGCGATCTCGACCCGGATCACCAACGAGGTGCCCGAGATCAACCGGGTCGCCCTCGACGTGACCAGCAAGCCCCCCGCCACCATCGAGTGGGAGTGAGCCGCCCGACGGCCCGACCGGCTCAGTCGTCGGTCCCGGTGGCGGCGGCCACGTAGTCCCACAGGCGGCGCCGCTTCTCCAGGTCCTGGTCACGGTCGCGTCCGTAGCTGGTGGGGCGCGCCCGCCGGTCGTGCCAGAACTGCCCGGAGGCGGACTGCGCCCCGGCTCTCGGCCGGGCCACGGCCAGCCAGATCATCGTGTCGGCGCCCTCCTCGACGTTGCGCATGAAGGGCAAGGTGATCGCCCGGAACTTGGGCAGGTACCTCGCCACTCCGCGCGTGTCCACCCATCCCGGATGCATGCTCTCCACGGTGATCCCGTCCGGTGCGAGCCGCTGCGCCCACATCTGCGCCAGGACTACCTGCATCCGCTTGACTCGGGCGTACGCCTTCGGACCCGAGTAGGCGTCCTCGCGGTACTCCGGATCGTCGTCGCGCAGCGCAGCGGTGTACATCCCGCCCGAGGACATGAACAGCACGCTTGCGCCGTCCGGTGCCGCTGCCATCGGGCCGCGCAGGAGCGAGGTCATCAGGTGTGGTCCGAGGACCATCGTCGCGAGCGTGAACTCGTGGCCCTCGTCGGTCTCGCGCCGCTCGTGCGACATCGTTCCCGCGTTGTGGATCAGGGTGCTCAGCTCAGGCACTCGTGCAGCGAAGTCTTCGCAGAACCGGCGCACGTCGGCCAGGTTGCTGAGGTCGCACTGCTCGGCGTGGAACCGCCCACGAGGCACGTCGGACTCCAGCTCCACCATCGCCCGCTCGATGTGCTCGCGGTTGTGGCCGAGCACGTACACGTCCGCGCCCAGGCGGGCCAGTCCAGCGGCGGTCGCCTTGCCAAGACCGGAGGTGGCCCCGGTCACCAGCACGTGTTTGCCGCTCATCGAGCCGGGCGCCGGGTTCTCGGGCCACCAGTGCTGGCGCAGGGCAGGTCCGATCCAGGTGTAGCCGAGCACGACGGAACGGTCCAGGACGGTGTCGAGTACGTCGGTGAGCCTCATCGCGGGCAGGTACCCGGCGGCGGTTCGGACGAAACGGTCGGCGCTGCTGCTCCGGGGCGATCGTGGCCCCATTGCAGGGGCAGCATAATCATGTCTATGAACCCGCCCGAGCCGCACAGCGTGATGGACCCCGAGGGCGTCTTCCTCCAGCTCGCCCGCATCGTGTACGCACGCTCGACCTACGAGGACATCTTCGCCGCCATCGCCGAGACGGCAGTCGCGCTGATCCCGGGGTGTGACCACGCCAGCGTGACGACGCTGCGCTCTAGTGGAGAGCTGGTGACCGAGGGTGCGAGCGACGACGTGGCCCGCACGATCGACGACTGCGAGCGCGAGGCGGGCGAGGGCCCCTGCCTGAACGCCATCTTGTCCGACGCCTACCAGCACGACCCCGACCTGACCGGCGGCAGCACCTGGCCCAAGCTGACGGAGCTCGTGCTGGAACGCACCCCAGTGCGCGGGATGATCGGGTACCGGCTTCTCGTCGAAGGCCGCAAGGGTGCTGCTCTGGACGTCTTCTCCGACCGCCCCGACGCCCTGACCGGGCACTCTGCGGACGTCGGAGTGATCGTGGCGTCGTTCGCCTCCGTGGCACTCGCCGGTTCCGCGCACAACGACCGGGCCGAGAACCTGCAGAAGGGGCTGAGCAGCAACCGTGAGATCGGCAAGGCGATCGGGCTGCTGATGGCGGTGAACGAGATCAACGACGAGCAGGCGTTCGAGATGCTGAAGACCGCCTCGTCCCAGCTCAACATCAAGCTGGCCGAGCTGGCCCGGCGGGTCGTCGACGAGCACAGGCAGCCGAAGTGAACATGGTCCTCGTCGAGGAGCTCACGCGTCACGTGAGCCACTCCTTCGTCCGGGCCACCAGCCCGACCGGATCGTCGGCCACCGGAGTGACCTGGAGGTTGGTGACGCCAGCCTCGGCGAACGCCGCAATCCGTTCCTTGACGTAGGACTCGGGCCCGACCAGGTTGCACATCTCGAGCAGCTCGGCGGGCACCGCCGCCTCGGCATCCTTCTTGTGGCCGTCGAGGTAGAGGTCCTGGATCCTCTCCGCATCGGCCGCGAAGCCGATCTCGCTGACCACGTCGGTGTAGAAGTTCTTCCCCTTGGCGCCCATCCCCCCGATGTAGAGCGCGAAGTGAGGTCGGGCAAGGTCGAGCAGGCCCTTCACGTCCTCCCCCACGGCAAGCATCCCGCCGGTGGAGATCTCCAGCGGAGCAAGGCCTTCGAGGCGCTTCGCCCTTCCGGCCTCGAGTGCGTCGGCCCAGACCGACGAGATGCGCTCAGGAGCGAAGAACATCGGCAGCCAGCCGTCCGCGTACTCGGCTGTGGCCTGCACGTTCTTCGGCCCGAGGGCGGCGATGTAGATCGGGACGGTCGGGCGCTCCGGGCGCGTGAGCATCTTCAGCGGCTTGCCGAGCCCGGTGCCCTGGTCGGCGGGCAGCGGCAGCGTGAAGATCCCGTCGCTGCGCAGTGGCTCCCGTCGCAGCGCGGAACGCACGATCTGCACCACCTCGCGCGTGCGGCCGAGCGGCTTGGTGTACGGGACGCCGTGCCAGCCCTCGACGACCTGCGGGCCGGAGGCGCCGAGGCCGAGGATCGCGCGTCCGCCGCTGACGTTGTCCAGCCCCGCCGCGGTCTGTGCGAGCAGAGCAGGCGTGCGCGAGTAGATGTTCAGGATCGCCGAGGCCAACTCGATCGTCTCGGTGCGCCCGGCGAGGTACCCGAGCAGGGTGGGCGAGTCGAAGCCGTACGCCTCGGCCACCCAGACCGTGTCCAGCCCGGCCTTCTCGAGGGCGGACACCGAGTCGGCGGCCGCACGCGGGTTGCCGGAGTACATCAGAGGCATCGACAGCTTCATCAAGATCCTCGTCTGGGCTTCGGAGGGAGTCGGTGTCACCGTCGGCCCCGGCGGGCAATACCGTGACAGTAACACTGTCATGATCAACGAGACACCGACGCAGGAGAGCACGTGACGAGAGCAACCATCGCGGTCATCGGAGGCACAGGTCCCCAGGGCAGGGGTCTCGGCTACCGCTGGGCCCGTCACGGGCACCCGGTCGTGATCGGCTCACGGTCGGTGGCACGGGCCGAGGAGACCGCGGAGTCGATCATCCGCCGCGAGCCGGACGGGAAGGTGGAGGCCGCCGACAACGCGGCGGCTGCCGCGATGGCCGACGTCGTCGTCGTGGCCGTGCCGTACGACGGGCACGCCGGTCTGGTCGAGCAGCTTGCAGACTCGCTCGCCGGCAAGGTCGTGGTGAGCTGCGTCAACCCTCTCGGGTTCGACGCGACAGGCCCCTACGGCCTGGTGGTCGCGGCCGGCAGTGCGGCCGAGGAGCTCGCCGCGCTCGCCCCGAAGGCGAGGGTGGTCGGCGCCTTCCACCACGTCTCGGCGCCCACCCTGTGGCGGCACGGCGACCAACCGCACGACGAGGACGTCCTGGTCTGCGGGGACGACCCCGACGCCAAGCAGGTCGTGATCGGGCTCGCGCGCGCAGTGACCGGGCGCGACGGCGTGGACGCCGGGGCGCTGCGGCTCGCCCGGCACCTGGAGCCGATGGCGGCCGTGCTGGTCAGCATCAACCGGCGGTACCAGGTCCGCTCCGGACTCCTCGTGTCTGGTCTGCCAGAGGTCCCGCACCCCGGCTAGGTACCGCCCAGGCGTGCAGCACGGCGCGTGTCGGGCGATCAGCTGCCATGCCAGGACGACCACAGCTTGGCGTAGGAGCCGCTGCGGTCGACCAGCTCCTCGTGGGTCCCGAACTCGGTGATCTCGCCGTTCTCGACCACGGCCACCCGGTCGGCGTCGTGGGCGGAGAACAGCCGGTGCGCGATCGCGATCACGGTGCGGCCGTGGAGCACGGCGGCCAGCGACCGCTCCAGGTGCCGGGCCGCACGCGGGTCGATCAGCGACGTCGCCTCGTCCAGCACCAGCGTGTGCGGGTCGGCGAGCACCAGCCGCGCGAGCGCCAGCTGCTGTGCCTGGGCGGCGCCCAGTGCGCGGCCACCGGAGCCGACGACGGTGTCCAGGCCATCGGGCAGCGCCTCGACCCACTCGCGGGCGTCGACCGCCTCCAGCGCGGCCAGCAGCCGCGAGTCGTCGGCCCGGCCGTCCACGGCGAGCGCCAAGTTCTCCCGGAGCGTGCCGACGAAGACGTGGTGCTCCTGGGTGACCAGGGCGACGTGACCGCGCAGCTCCGCCAGCGGCAGCTCGGTCAGCCCGACCCCGCCAACGGTTACCGCGCCTGTCCGCGGTGGGTGGATGCCGGCGAGCAGCCGACCGAGGGTGGACTTCCCGGCACCGGACGGGCCGACCATCGCGATCCGCTCTCCGACACCGACCGACATGTCGACGCTGTGCAGGACGTCACGCCCGGGGGAGTAGGCGAACCGCACGTCCCGGGCCTCGATCTGCTCCCCGTCCGGGCGGCGTCCGGTCGCCTCCCGGTCATCTGGCACATGCGCCACGCCGAGCAGCCGGGCGAGCGACGCGGCGCCGACCTGCAGCTCGTCGAGGATGCTCACGATCCGGTCGACCGGGTCGATCAGCATCTGCACGTACAGGGTGGCCGCCGTGACGTCGCCGAGCGAGACCGCCCCCTGGGTGTAGAGGTAGCCGCCGAACAGCAGCGTCGCCACCGTCGGGATCAGGTAGGCGACCTCGACCGAGGGGAAGAACACCGTTCGCAGGAACAGCGTGTACCTCTCCGCGGCGAAGGACTCCGAGATGTCGGCGTCGACCCGCCGGAGCCGGTGGTCTTGCAGACCCAGCGCCTCGACGGTGCGCGCCCCTTCGACGGTCTCGGTGAGCGAGGCGCTGATCGCCGCGTACGACGCGTTCTCCCGCAGGTACCCGTCCTTCGCGCGGCGCAGGTACCACCTCAACCCGATCACCAACGGCGGCACCCCGAGCAGACAGGGGATGGCCACCCACCAGCCCACGGCGATCGCCGCCACGAACGTCAGGGCCGCGGTGAGCACCGCGATCGTCCACTCGGGCAGCGCCCACCGCACCGACCAGCCGAGCTGCTCCACGTCGCGCGAGGTACGGGTGAGCAGGTCACCGCTACCGGCGCTCTCCACCACCCCGACGGGCAGGGCAAGTGAGTTCTGTACGAAGTCCTCGCGAAGCTCTGCGAGCACCCGCTCACCCAGGGTGAACGACAGGTAGCGCGCGAACCGGGTCAGCACCGTCTGGGCGAGCAGGAACGCCGCCAGCACGGCGATGACGGTGTTCACCCGGCCGATCGTGGTGCCCTGTTCGACATCCTCGACGAGGTCGCCGAGCAGACGCGGTCCGGCCAGCGCGGCCAGCGCGGCCAGCGCGTGCAGGCTCAGTGCCAGCGAGGTCGCCCGCGGGTACTTGCGCAGCAGGCGTACGGCGTACCTGCGTACCTGGGCGCCGGTGGCGACGGGAAGGATGGTCGGAGCTGCTGCGCTCATACGCCCGCCGCCTCCTCCTCGCTGAGCTCCTCACGGGTCACCAGGTGCCGGTAGTGCGCGACCTCACGCATCAGGTCCCGGTGCGTGCCGAACGCGACCACCACGCCGTCGCGCAGGAACGCCACGTTGTCGACCCGGTCCAGCAGCAACGGGCTGGTGGTGGTGACCACGGTCGTCCGACCGGCCCGGTGCGCGCGCAACCGGTCGGCGATGCGGGCCTCCGTGTGCGCGTCGACCGCGGAGGTGGGCTCCACCAGCACCAGGATCTCCGGGTCCGCGGCGAGTGCCCGGGCGAGGACCAGTCGTTGCCGCTGACCTCCGGAGAACGAGCGGCCACGCTCGGTGACCATGGTGGCCATCCCGTCCGGCAGCGCCTCGAGCACGTCCTCCGCAGACGCGGTGTGCAGGGCGGAGTCGAGCGACCCCGGACCGCGGCCGCGGATGTCGACCTGGTCCGCGAGCACCCCGGAGAACAGCGCGCTGTCGGAGTCGGAGACCACGATCCGGCGACGTACCACCTCTGGGCGCAGCCCGCTCAGCGGCACCTCGCCCCACCGGACCTCGCCCTCCGCGTAGTACCCGAGCCGGTCGGCGAGCCGGGTGCTGTCCTCGGGAGGGTCGGAGACGATCGCGGTGATCTGGTACGCCGGGACCCGCAGCCCGCTGCGCACGTCGACCAGCTCAGCGCCTACCGGCGGCTCGGCGTACGGCGAGTCGGGGGCGGACACCTCGGGCCGCAGCGCCAGCACTCGGACCACGCGGCCCGCTGCGACGAACGCACGGATCCACTTGTTCGCGAACTCGGTGGCGGTGCGCAGCGGGATCATCAGGAACGCCGCGTAGCCGTAGAAGGCGACCAGCTCACCGGCGCTGATCTGACCCTGCACGGCGAAGCGCGCGCCGAGCCAGACCACGACGACCACGAAGATGCCTGGCAGCAGGATCTGCAGCGCGTCGAGGACCGACTGCAACCGGCCCACCGCCACACCTGCCTGCCGCACCTCCTGCGACTCGCGGACGTAGCGGTCGTGGAAGACCCGCTCCCCGCCGATTCCGCGCAGCACGCGCAGTCCGGAGACGATGTCCGTGGCCAGGTTGGCCAGCTCTCCCATCATCTCGCGTTGCGCGAGGTTGCGCCTCTGCAGCGGCTTGAGCAACGGACCCACCGCGAGCAGCAGCACCGGAACGCCGATCAGCACGACCAGGCCCAGCGTCGTCGACGTGGTCAACAAGATCACCGCGACGACGAGGAAGGAGACGACCGCTCCGGCAGCACGGGCCACGATGTCCATGGCGTTGCCGAGGTGGGCGAGGTCGTTGGTGCCGATGGAGACCACCTCACCGGTGGCCACCCGCTTTGGCAGCGTGGCACCGAGGTCGGTCGCCTGGCGCGCCACCAGCTGAACAGTGCGGTAGGCAGCGGTCAGCCAGTTGGTGACCGAGAACCGGTGTCGCATGGTCCCCGCAGCCGCCTGCACCAGTCCGATGCCGAGCAGAGTCAGGCTCCACCGCAGCAGCGCGTCGGTGTCCCGAGCAGCGATCCCCTCGTCGATCGCCAGACCGATCACCGCCGGCATCACGGCCTGCGAGACCATCCACACGATGCCGAAGAGCATCGCCATCACCAGGGTGCGCCACTGGCCGCGGATCAGCCACCACAAGAAGCGCAGAGGCGACCGGTGGTCGGCGACTCCGGGATGCTCGAGGGGGAGATGACGCACTCGTCCCACGGTACGGACGCACGGTCTGCGCGCGCGAGCGGTTTTCACCCTTCGCGCGGACGACACCCGACGTTCAACCGGGAGTCGGTGCCCGGACAGCCCCACGGGGTTGGCTGCTGCCATGAGCCTGTTTCGCGCCATCACCAAGCCTGCCCGCCAGCAGCCCTCGTCTCCCGCCGCCACCCCTCTGGTCATCGCCCACCGCGGCGCCAGCGGCTACCGTCCCGAGCACACCCTGGCCGCCTACCAGCTCGCGATGGAGCAGGGTGCCGACTTCGTCGAGCCCGACCTGGTGCCGACCAAGGACGGGGTGCTCGTGGCCCGCCACGAGAGCGAGCTCTCGCGCACGACGGACGTAGCGCTGCATCCTGCCTTCGCCGGTCGGTTCACCACCCGTGTCCACGACGGTGTCCGCGTCGAAGGCTGGTTCACCGAGGACTTCACGCTCGACGAGCTGAAGAGCCTGCGCGCCAAGGAGCGGATGTCTCGGCTGCGACGGCACAGTCGCAGGTACGACGGCCTGTTCACCATCCCCACCCTCGACGAGGTGCTGGACCTGGTGGAACGGCAGAGTCGGGCGCGGGGAGAGGTGATCGGGATCTGCCCCGAGCTCAAGCAGCCGTCGTACTTCGAGTCCATCGGACTTGCGTCCGAGCAACCGCTGGTGGACGCGCTCGAGCTGCGGCACCTGAACCGGCCGAACGCGCGGGTCTTCGTGCAGTCCTTCGACCCGACGTCCCTGAGCCGGCTGCGGTCGCGGCTCAAGGTCCCCCTGATCCAGCTCGTCGGGACTCGGGAGAGTCACCTGTCCTCGGCCGACGTGCTCGCTCAGGTGGCCAGCTACGCCGACGTCCTCGGCGCCGACAAGGATCTCGTCCTGCCGCGGGACGCCGAGGGCCGGCTGGCAGCCCGCAGCGGCCTGGTCCGCGACGCCAGGGCGGTCGGCCTCGACGTGTTCGTGTGGACGCTGCGCAACGAGAACCGGTTCCTGCCGACGGACCTGCGTCGAGGGGGCGCACCGAGGCGGCGCGGGTGCGCCGAGGCGGAGTACTCGGCCTTCCTCGACGCGGGTGTCGCCGCAGTCTTCTCCGACCACCCGGACACCGCCGTCGGCGCCCGGGATGCCTGGATGGCACACACCTTCGGCGTCGGGACCCGGCCGACGAGGTAGCTGGTCAGCGGACGTCGGTTCCCGAGCCGGAGCCGCGGGCGGCGAACGCGGCCAGCCCGATCGTGCCGGCAGCGACCAGGGTGGCAGGGAGCAGCCAGGCGGACTCCGCGAGGTCGACCACTCCGGCCTCGCGCAGTGCCCAGGAGCCGGCCAGACCCAGGAAGACCAGGCCGACGACGAGGTAGCTGACGTTGAGCGGGTGCGTCTTCATGAGCGTTCCTTCTTTCCTGTCGTGTTCTGTCGAGTCGTCAGGTCAGCTGGCACGGCTGACCTCGATGCTGCCGAGCAGCAGACGCAGGTCGAGCGCCAGCTGCGGGGCGCCCGACCCGCCGTCGATCTCCCGCTCGACGAAGACGTTGGGGCCGTTCTCCTCGTACCCGACGACCGACGCCTCGCCCGCCACGTCGACGTTCGCGACGACCTCGACGTCGACACCCTCGGGCACGATCACCTCGATCTCACCGGCGTTCGCCTCCAGGGCGATCCGCCGGCCGTCGAGTGACTCGAGGTCCTGCACCTCACTGAGGTCGACCCGCATGTCGCCTGCAGGAAGGTAGTAGGAGTCCCGGACGAGGCCGGCGTTCGTCGGTGCCACGTCGATGCGGCGGGGTCCGTCTCCCAGGCCGTCGGTGGCCGCGGAGGTCGCTGCCAGTGCGACCGCGGCCACGACGCCGAGCAGGATGAGACCTCCAGGCCGGCCGAACCAGGCGCCGATCACCAGCATGGCGCCGATCACCGCGAGGGCCAGCGCGGCGTCGGCGGTGTCGACCACCGTCCCTCCCGCCGTCTCGTACAGCCCGAGCAGGCCGAGTGCCACCGCTACCAGGGCGAGAGTCAGCCAGAAGAGCCTCGGCCCGCGGTCGGTTTCAGGAGCACGCGACGGACTGGGAGGTGGGGACGTAGGCACACCGGACGTAGGCATACCGGGCGCGGCGGGGGCGCCGGGGTAGCTGCCCGGACCGCTCGTGGACTGGTCACGGTTCAAGACCACCAGGAGGACCACCACTGCGATCACCGCGAGCGGCCAAGGAGGGCCGAAGTCGCCCCAGCTGTCGCCGAGCAGCAGCAGGGCGGCGAACCCGGCCGCGACGAGCAGAAGCACGTTCCGGGTGCCCGGGCGGGTGCGAACCTTGCCCTGCTCCTGTCCCTCTTCGGGGACGAGCAGCCAGGCGGCGCCGTAGGCGACGAAGCCTGCCCCGCCGAAGAAGCAGAGCACGACGAACAGCACCCGCAGGACTGTGGGGTCGATGTTGAGGTGCCGGCCGAGCCCACCGGCGACACCGGCGACCTTGCGGTCGGTGAGGCTGCGGCGCAGCTGGCTGTAGTCGCGCAGGTTCGCGGTATCCACCCGGTCCGGGCGGACCGACCCGTCCGGTTCGGTCGCGGTGCGTTCGTCTTGAGGTGTCTCTGTCATGGTTCGATCATCTGGCTTGTCCTCGGCCGGGGCCATCGGGGAGGACCCTGACTTCTCACCCGACACCTCGGCTCCCGGATCAGGGTCGGATCAGGGCGGTGACGCATGCTCCCACCCGATCGGTTGTGTGACGATTGAGCGACCATGGCCACACAGCAGGCGCGGGACGCGGCCGCGGGTGCGGTCCCTTGGAACGAGAGTCGCCCGATCCGCCGAGCGACCCGCAGCACCGAGGGCCGTCTGCTCGGCGGGGTGGCCGACGGGCTGGCCGAGCACCTCGACGTAGACGTGATGATCATCCGCGGAGCCTTCCTGGTCTCGACGGTGGCGGGCGGGTTCGGGGTCGTGTTGTACGCCGGACTCTGGATGACCCTGCCCTCCGACGCGCGCTTCGAGCAGGAGGCACCGGGGCTGGCCGCCGCCTCTCGGCAGGGTCGGCGACCGCGGCGCAGGGCCGGCCTGCAAGACGTCGGACCACTGGTGGCGCTGGCGGCGATCGCGCTCGGTGTGGTCGTCCTCCTGCAGACGCTGGGCGGCGGCTCGCGCGCGTTCTGGCCGATCCTGATCGGCACCGTGGGGCTGGCGGTGCTCTGGCGCCAGGCCGACGAGGCCCAGCGCGAAAGATGGAGCGACCCGTCGCACCGGATGGACCCGGTGCGCGCCGTCGTCGGTCGCGGAGGCGCGGCCTCCTACGCACGGCTCGCGGCCGGCGCAGGGTTGCTGGTCACCGCACTGGTCTGGTTCGCCGCCGAGTCCGGCAGGGCCGGGGCCGCGGGTGACTTCCTGGTGGCCGGTGCCCTGGGCGTCGGCGGGCTGGCGCTGACCGTCGGCCCGTGGCTGTTCCGACTGGCCGGCGACCTCGCGCAGGAGCGTGCCGAGCGGGTCCGTTCACAGGAGAGGGCCGACGTCGCCGCACACCTGCACGACTCGGTTCTGCAGACCCTTGCCCTGATCCAGAAGCACGCCGACGACGGGAGAACGGTCGCTCGGCTCGCGCGCGCCCAGGAACGCGACCTGCGGACGTGGCTCTATGCCGAGCAGGTGCGGCCCGAGGCGACGCTGGCTGGTGCGCTGCGGGTTGTCGCCGCCGAGGTGGAGGACGCTCACGCCGTCCCGATCGAGGTGGTCACCGTCGGCGACGTACCACTCGTCGAGAATTACCAGCCGCTGTTGCTCGCCGCCCGCGAGGCGATGGTCAACGCTGCAAAGCATTCGGGTGCCGACAAGGTCGACGTGTACGCCGAGCTCGGTGGGAGCCTGCTCGAGGTGTTCGTCCGGGACCGGGGATCGGGCTTCGACGCGGGTCAGGTCGCCGGCGACCGCCTAGGGATCCGCCACAGCATCGTGGACCGGATGCGTCGCCACGACGGGTCCGCGGAGGTCCAGGCTTCGCCGGGTCGAGGTGTCGAGGTCCGGCTGACCATGGGCAGGGGTGAGAGCACGTGAGCAGCGAACCCGTCACGGTGGTGGTCGTCGACGACCACGCGATGTTCCGCACCGGGGTCCGCGCCGAGATCGCCGGCTCGGTCCGGGTCCTCGGAGAGGCCGAGGACGTCGACACCGCCGTCGCCGCTGTGCTCAACCTGCGCCCGGATGTGGTCCTGCTCGATGTGCACCTCCCGGGAGGAGGCGGCGTCGAGGTGATGCGCCGGGTCGCCTCCCGAGTCCCGGAGACCCGCTTCCTCGCCCTAAGCGTCTCCGACGCGGCCGAGGACGTGATCGGGACGATCCGTGGCGGTGCCCGCGGCTACGTGACCAAGACGATCACCGGATCCGAGCTGGTCGCCGCGATCGCCCGGGTCGCCGACGGGGACGCCGTGTTCTCGCCACGTCTCGCCGGGTTCGTCCTCGACGCTTTCGCGGGCTCCATCGAGGTGGCGCACGTTGACGAGGACCTCGACCGGCTCACCGAGCGAGAGCGTGAGGTGATGCGGCTGATCGCCCGCGGGTACGCCTACAAGGAGGTCGCCGCTGCGCTCTTCATCTCCGTCAAGACCGTCGAGACCCACGTCTCCAGGGTGCTCCGCAAGCTGCAGCTGTCCTCCCGTCACGAGCTCACCCGCTGGGCGTCGGACCGGCGGCTGCTATGAGCCGTCGCAGCCCGACTCCGGGGGAGCGGTAGATGTCCGCGTCGGCACGTAGGCTCTGAGGTGACATGAGCGCCGCGTTCCCGATCCCGCAGGCTCCTGCTCAAGAGGCCACCGAGCAGAGCCGGCCGGGCCGACGTACGCCTGCGCCCGAGGAGCTGCTGGAGGGGCTCAACGACCAGCAGCGGACGGCGGTGGCGCACGAGGGAGCGCCCCTGCTCGTGGTGGCCGGAGCCGGCTCCGGCAAGACCCGCGTGCTGACCCGACGGATCGCCTGGCTGATCGCCGAGCGCAAGGTGCACCCCGGGTCGATCCTCGCGATCACCTTCACCAACAAGGCCGCAGCCGAGATGCGCGAACGGGTCGAGGACCTGGTCGGCAGGCGGGCGAAGATCATGTGGGTCTCGACCTTCCACTCGGCGTGCGTGCGGATCCTGCGCAAGGAGATCGAGCGGTTCGGCTACAAGTCCTCGTTCTCGATCTACGACGCGGCCGACTCCAAGCGGCTGATGACTCTGGTCTGCCGAGACCTCGACCTGGACCCGAAGCGCTATCCCCCACGCTCGATCCTCAACTGGGTGTCCAACGCCAAGAACGAGCTGGTCGACCACGAGGACGCCGGCAAGGACACCAAGACCTCCCTCGAGGAGACCTACGCCGCGGCGTACTCGCTCTACCAACGTCGGCTGCGCGAGGCGAACGCGTTGGACTTCGACGACCTGATCATGGTCACCGTGCACCTGTTCCAGGCGTTCCCGCAGGTGCGAGAGACCTACCGGCGCCGGTTCCGACACGTGCTCGTCGACGAGTACCAGGACACCAACCACGCGCAGTACGCATTGATCCGCGAGCTGTGCGGGCACCACGTCGGCCGTCCGAACGACGACCCGGACGCTCCGGACGCCGACGGCATCGAGCCCTCGGAGCTGATGGTGGTCGGGGACGCCGACCAGTCGATCTACGCGTTCCGAGGCGCCAGCATCCGGAACATCCTCGCCTTCGAGGACGACTTTCCCGACGCGCGGACGGTCCTGCTCGAGCAGAACTACCGCTCGACGCAGACCATCCTCACCGCCGCGAACTCGGTGATCGGCCGCAACAAGGGTCGCAAGCCGAAGAACCTGTGGTCGGACGCCGGTGACGGGGAGCAGATCGTCGGCTACGTGGCCGACGACGAGCACGACGAGGCGAGGTTCGTCTCCGAGGAGATCGACAAGCTCGCAGATTCCGAGCTGGCGAAGCCGCGCGACGTCGCCGTCTTCTACCGCACCAACGCCCAGAGCCGGGTGTTCGAGGAAGTGTTCATCCGCGTCGGCCAGCCCTACAAGGTCGTGGGAGGCGTGCGCTTCTACGAGCGCCGGGAGGTGCGCGACGCCCTGGCCTACCTGCGGATGCTGGTCAACCCGGCCGACGAGATCTCGCTGCGCCGCATCCTCAACGTGCCCAAGCGCGGGATAGGGGACCGGGCGGAGGCCTGTGTCGCGACCCTGGCCGAGCGGGACCGGACCACCTTCTGGGAGGCGCTTCGACGGGCCGAGCACGCACCGGGGATCGCGACCCGGTCACTGAGCTGCGTCAACGCGTTCGTCGCGATGGTCGAGGAGCTGCAGTCGATGGTCGAGGCGGGGGAGCGGGCCGACGTCGTCCTCGAGCAGGTGCTCGCCCGCAGCGGTTACCTGGCTGAGCTCGAAGCCTCCGACGACCCTCAGGACGAGACCCGGGTGGAGAACCTCGCCGAGCTGGTGGCGGTGGCCCGTGAGTTCGCGGACGAGCCCACGCCTGGGCCCTCCGCAGACCCGTCGGTGGAGCCGGCCACCACGCCCGGGCTTGCCGACTTCCTCGAGCGGGTGGCCTTAGTGGCCGACTCCGACCAGATCCCCGACCAGGACGACGAAGACGCCGGGGTGGTCACCCTGATGACTCTGCACACCGCCAAGGGCCTGGAGTTCCCGGTGGTCTTCCTGACCGGTCTGGAGGACGGTGTCTTCCCGCACATGCGTGCCCTCGGTGACCAGAGCGAGCTCGAGGAGGAGCGCCGTCTCGCCTACGTCGGCATCACCCGAGCGCGTGAACGGCTCTACACCTCCCGCGCGGTGGTGCGCTCGGCGTGGGGTGCCCCGTCCCACAACCCGGCTTCGAGGTTCCTCGACGAGCTGCCGGCCGACCTCGTCGACTGGCGGCGCACCCAGGCCGCGCAGACGTCGTGGAACCGGCCGGTGATGCCGTCGCTGCCGAGCCCCGGGCAGGCACGGGGTCGGCGCGGGTTCGGCACCGCGGCGATCCGCGCGGACGCAGCGGCCAAATCCCAGACGACACGCCCCGTCCCCTCGCTGGCAGCCGGCGACCGCGTGGTGCACGACAGCTTCGGGATGGGCAGCGTCGTCTCGCTGGATGGGATGGGCGAGAACGCGGTCGCCTCGGTCGACTTCGGCTCGGAGGGCGTCAAGCGGCTGCTGCTGCGGTACGCCCCAGTCGAGAAGCTGTAGGTCCAGCGGACCACTACGGGCGCAGGCCGTGCACGACGAGCGCGTCGTAGGGGTCCACCGGGTCACCGCCACCGGGTCGCACCTCGAGGTGCAGGTGCGGTCCGGTTGAGTTGCCGGTCGAGCCGACGGTGCCGATCACCTGGCCGCTGGTCACCTCGTCCCCGGGGCTCACCCCGAACGACGACTGGTGGCAGTACCAGAGCTCGGCCCCGTCCTCGAGCGTGATCACGGTCTTGTTGCCGTAGGCACCGTCGTACCCGGTCGAGGTGACCTGGCCGCTGGCCACAGAGAGGATCGGAGTGCCTTCCGGTGCAGCGAAGTCCAGACCGGTGTGGGTGTGCGCCCACAGCCCGCTGGACATCCCGAACTCGGCGGTGATGTCGTAGCGCCCGGCCTGGATCGGAAGCACCCACGAGTTCGCCTCGACGAGCTCCTTGGCCTGCTGCTCGGCGCTGAGGGCAAGCTGTCGAAGCGCGGCGTTGCGTTCCCGGGCCTGCGCTTCGGCGACCTCCTGCAGCTTCTCGTCCGCTGCGTCCTCGAGGGCCTCGCGCTGCGAGTCGCGGCTGACCGCCCTCCGGCGGTCGGCGTCGGCGTCGGACGCAGCCGAGCCGTCGGTGCCGGTGAACGCGCTTGCGAAGGTGAGCGGCTGGCCGGTGCCCGCGCTGGCAGCACTGGCCACCGCCTGGGTCCGGATGGGTTCGCCGCTGACGGTGACGGCACTCACACCTGCGACCACCAGCACCGCCGCACCGAGCAGCCCGGGGAGTCGGCTCGTCGAGTCCCGCCTGCCTGAGCGGGTGTCGCGCCGCTGGGCACGATGTTTCGCCCGGTGTTTCGCCACGAGAAGGATTCCTAACGTCGTTCAACACGCAACCGCCCACGCTAACGGAGGGCACCGCAGCGGCGTTACGGCGCAGGCGCGGACTGTGGAGCAGATCACCGAAGGTGGCCGGTCGATAGTTGCGATTCGAGCAGTTAACGAGGTTTGGCCGTGGGGCAGGCACGGGTGAGCGGCCACGGTGGTCTAGTCGGCCGCCTGGAGGTCGCCGCCACCGCTTCGGTTAGTCTGCGCGTCATGGCTCCGATCCGGATCGTGGTGGCCAAGCCCGGGCTCGACGGGCACGACCGTGGGGCGAAGGTCGTCGCCCGCGCTCTTCGCGACGCGGGGAACGAGGTGGTCTACACCGGGCTGCACCAAACGCCGGAGCAGATCGTGGAGACCGCGATCCAGGAGGACGCCGACGTGATCGGGCTCTCCGTCCTTTCCGGAGCCCATATGACGCTGTTCAAGAAGCTCGTGGAGCTGCTCGACGAGCGAGACGCCCGCGACATCGTGGTCTTCGGCGGTGGGATCATCCCGGAGGCCGACATTCCGCTCCTGGAACAGGCGGGGGTCGCGAAGGTGTTCACGCCCGGCGCCACGACCACGGAGATCGTGGCCTGGGTCAAGGAGAACGTCGCGGACTCCTCGGGGGCCGAGCAGTAGCGGTCCTGGTCAGCGGAAGCGAGCGTTGCTGGTGACCGGTAGGTGCAGAACGCTGGGCTGGTGTCTGCCATCGTGCTGCGAGTCAGCCTCGGGCTGGTGAAGGCGACGAAGGTGCCCTCACCGTCCCGGCTGGTTGACTGGTTGCCCTCGACGCCCGACGTCTCGGAGTACGACGTCGGCGCCGGGCCCGCGTTGGCGTAGGGCGCCGACCCGCGTCGGATCTGTCGCGGACGGTCGACCAGGGAGCCAAACCCGAGAAGTACAGCGAGTCGGTCGCCTGCTGCGAGAACGACGAGCGCCGCAGGTAGGCCTTGGGAATCGCCCGACCAGCCTCGGCCGGGGAGGTGGGCCGGCCCGACCAGGGTGTCGACGTGGATCGCTCGGACCGAGAACCGGCATGTGCTCTCGTCTCTTCCTGTGGATTGCCAGGTTCAACGAACGAGTCACCGGAGCGCTACGGCGACTCAGCACTGGTGCGCCCGGACGTGCTCGGTGACCAGCCGTGCGATCTCTGCGGGGTGGGTGCGTGGCACCCAGTGGCCGGCGTCGATCCGGACGACCGTGAGGTCGGTGCAGGCCTGACCCAGGTCGTCGAGGACCACCTCGGTCAGGAACCGGTCACCGGTCGGGTGCACGACCTGGACCGGTACGCCGGTGTGCAGCACGCCGGGGACCCGCATGCGGCCTAGCACGTTGGCCCGGTAGAGGTTCAACCCGTTCCGGGCGTTCCGGACCACCTCCCGATCCCAGCGGGTCCGGCGGCTGCGGGTCGCCAGCCTGCCGGCGAGAGTCCACAGCATCTCGGGGAGGACAGGTACCTGGAAGGCGTAGACGTACCAGGAGTGCAGGCTCTGGTTCAGCATCCGCAGCCGTCGGCCCTCGGGCTGGCGGGACAGGCGGGCGAGGTGGTCCAGCGAGGGACCGCTGATCGAGGTGAACGAGGCGATCCGCCCGGACAGCCGGGCGTCGTCGTTCCCGCGCGCCAGCACGTCCCACAGCTGGATCGAGCCCCAGTCGTGGCCGACGAGGTGGAACGACGCCCCGGGCGGGACGGTTGCCTCGGCGACCGTGATCAAGTCATCGACCAGCACCTCGGTCCGGTAGCCGTCCCGGGTGGCCGGGGCCTCGGAGCGGCCGGCTCCGCGCACGTCGTAGGTCACCACGTGCAGCCGGTCCAGGTCGAGCCTCCGGATCAGGCGGTCCCACATGTCCTGCTGGTCCGGGTAGCCGTGCACCAGGATCAGAGTCGGCTTCCCGGCTGCCGGTGCGCTGTGTTGGCGCACCGACAGGTGCACGCCCGATGAGGTGACCCGGAGGTCGCCGGCTGTCTGCGACACACCTCTCCGTTACCCCGGGAGCGGCTGGTCTAGGCTGCAATATCGCGCGGAAGCGCCGCATCGACCTCACAGCAGACAGGACGGCTGAACCGTGGATCTGATGGAGTTCCAGGCGAAGGAGCTCTTCGCCAAGCACCAGGTGCCGGTCACCTTGGGTACCGTCGTGGAGAAGGCCCCCGACGCCGAGGCGGCCGCACAGGCGCTCGGTGGACGGGTGGTCGTCAAGGCGCAGGTGAAGATCGGCGGCCGCGGCAAGGCCGGCGGCATCAAGGTCGCCCAGGACGAGGCGCAGGCCCGCGAGCACGCCGAGGCGATCCTCGGGATGGACATCAAGGGCTTCACCGTCCACGAGCTGTGGATCGAGGGCGCCTCGCAGATCGAGTCCGAGTACTACGCCTCGATCATCTTCGACCGCGCCGCGAAGGCGCCGTTCGTGATGCTCTCCACCCAGGGCGGCATGGACATCGAGCAGGTGGCCGAGGAGCGCCCGGAGGCGCTGGCCACGCTCCACGTCGACCCGCTCATCGGCTTCCAGGACTTCCACGGCCGCCGGCTGGCCTACGAGGCGGGAATCCCCGCGGACCTCGTGCGGCCCGTCGGCGCCTTCCTCAAGCAGCTCTACGACGTCTTCGTCAGCGAGGAGGCGATGCTCGTGGAGGTCAACCCGCTCATCGTCACGCCGGAGCGGAGCGTTGCGGCGCTCGACGCGAAGGTCACCCTGGACGACAACGCGCTCTTCCGCCACGCCGAGAACGCCACCCTGCGCGACCCGAGCGCGGAGGACCCGCAGGAGCAGATGGCCCACGAGCGCGGGCTGACCTACGTGAAGCTCGACGGGGACATCGGCATCCTCGGCAACGGCGCGGGCCTGGTCATGAGC
>CADCUJ010000050.1 GCA_902805855.1 uncultured Nocardioidaceae bacterium | reverse complement strand
ATCGCGAAGCCGACCAGGTAGTGCAGCCAGGGCAGCTCGAAGACGTAGTAGCCGATGTCCCGCTCGAAGTACGGGTCGGTGGCCTCGAACGGTGTGGAGTTGCGCCACAGCAGGAAGTCGCGCCACCTGCCGGACCCGGAGGCGCCGGCGAAGACCGCGAACAGCACACCGATCCCGGCCAGCAACCAGCCGCGGATGGGGTTGACGAACTCGCGGTAGCGGTCCAGGTTCGCCTGCTCAGCCGATGCCGGCCGGAACATCGGCCGGAACCGGTAGGCCAGGTAGACGTTGGCGGCGACGAACAGGCCCATCGCCGAACCGAACACCAGGAACAAGACCACCCGGGTGCTGAGCATCGTGGTGAACACCGTCGAGTAGTTGACGCTGCTGAACCACAGCCGGTCGGTCCACACACCGGTGAACACCGAGACCAGGAAGAAGCCGACCACCAGCACCACTGCCGTCCCCAGCAGCGCGCGGGAGCGCTGCGGCGGTGGCGTCCGGGTGGCCGCGGGGCGTGGCCGGGCGGGTGGTTCCTCGAAGAAGCCGCTCACGAAGTTTCCTTGTTCCTCATCTGCTCAGTGCTCGAGGGTCGCGAGCAACAACTGTAGGAGTCCCGGCACCAGCTCAGGTCCTTGCAGGACCGAACTGTTGTCGTCATGTGACTTCAGTCGCAGGGCGCAGTAGGTCGTGTTGTCCCGGGTCGCACCCGCGACGATGCGCACCTCCTGACGCTCCGGGTGCGCGGCGGCGTACTCCTGCGCGGCAGCGGCCTCCTGCGGCATCTCCTCGTCGGAGCCCGGTGGCAGCAGGAACCGCTCGAGGACCGCGGCGCAGCCGAACACCTCGGCAGGCCACATCATCTTCTGGAGGGCCTGCTCAAGCGCCTCGTCCTCCGGGGTCTGGTCCTGCTCGACGGGTGTGAGCGTGCCCGCGGCAGACGCCTCGTCGAGACCCATCGCGGCTGCCAGCTGCGGCTCCCGCACCAGCAGGTCGGAGGTCGGCACCAGGGCGTAGAGCCGGGCGGGCTGGTCCCACCCCGCCTCGGCGGCGTGCGCCTCTATCTCCATGACCGCGGCGCGGAGTACGGCGTCCACCTCGCCGGCGTGGTCGTCCGACTCGTTCGACACCGGTGTCCCCTCCTGCCTCGACATGGCTACCCGCACCGGGGCAGCTCGGCGTCCGGATCGTCGGCGAACGCCCTGATCGATCTCACCGCACTGCGCAGGGTGGCTGCCTTCACCAGCTCGATCTCATCCTCCTCGACGGCCGCTTCCAGCGCGGAGTCACAGTTGTCAGCGGGGACCAGGAACAGGTCGCCGCCGGTGTCGGCGGCCGCGACGATCTTCTGCTGGATCCCCCCAATGGGTCCAACGGTTCCGTCCGCGGTGATCGTTCCCGTCCCGGCGATGTGCCGACCACCGGTGAGAGCGCCGGGAGTCAGGGAGTCGTAGACGGCGAGAGCGAAGATCAGCCCGGCACTCGGTCCGCCGATGCTGTCGTCGATGTTGACCTCGACGGCGAAGGGGAAGTCGTAGCCGCCCCCGACCGTGACGCCGACCCGCGCCTGGTCGGGGTCGTCCTCGCCCGGCGCCGGCCGCAGGCTGACCGTGCGTCGCTCTCCGGCCCGCAGCACTTCGAACCTGAGGGTGCCGCCGACTCCGGCCTGCTGCACGGCCTCGACGACCGCGTCCGCATCACGCACCTTGGCCCCGTCCACCGAGATGATCCGGTCGCGCGCCTTGAGCTTGCCGTCTGCCGGTCCGTCCTCGGTGACGTCGAACACCTCGGTGCTCATTCCGAGGTCGTAGCCGAGCTCGCTCAGCGCTGCCGCGATCGCGGTGTCCTGCGAGCTGATCATCTCCACGTCGCCCTCGGCCTCCACGTCCTCCGCGGTCTGCTCGGGCAGGTAGATCGCATCGCGCGGGTAGACCGCGCGGGTCTTGTCGAACCAGGCGCCGAGCACCTCGGCCAGCCCGAGCTCGCGCTCCGGGGAGGTCACCGAGATTGTGGTCAGCTCCAGGGTCCCCTTCGTCGGGTAGGACCGCTCCCCGTCGATCTGCACGATCTCCTCCCCCTGCCTCTCGGCGAGCACGTCGAGGGTGGGTCCGGGGCTCATCGTGACGTAGGGGACCGGGAGCATCGCTGCGACTCCGAAGAGCGCCACCAGCGCCACCACGGCGATGATGCTCGAGACGGTGCGGCGGCTCATGCCCGCAACCATCTCATCACGAGCAAGCGGGCCCTCGGGTCAACGCCCCAGGCGCACGGTCATGCCGAGCGTCGAGACCCGGCCCTCGTGGTGGAGTGGGTGAGACCGCTGCGCGAGGGCCGCACGGCTATCCCGGTGCTGCGGTCGCGTACCACCGGCGGAGGCGGTCGCCGGGCGGCCGGGTGCTCCTTGGTGATCGCCTTGGCGAACCGCTCGTAGGCGGCATCCGAGCGGTCCTTGCCCTCGCGCCGGGGTCGACCCGCCCAGGTCGCCCAGATCATCGCCAGCAGCGTCACCACCGCCGGCGGCACCAGCCACGCCAGGATCTCCACGGCGATCAGCCTAGGGGCGCTGCCGTCGCCGACCACGAAGGCGCGCGGTCCTCGAGACTGCTCAGGGAGTGCCGACCCACTCATCGGTGCCGTCGGCGAAGAGCTGGTGCTTCCAGATGGGGACGGTCGCCTTGAGCTCGTCGATCAGCGCCCGCGAGGCGTCGAAGGCCTCACCCCGATGGCCCGCAGCCGTCGCCAC
This sequence comes from uncultured Nocardioidaceae bacterium, assembly GCA_902805855.1. Classification (GTDB taxonomy): domain Bacteria; phylum Actinomycetota; class Actinomycetes; order Propionibacteriales; family Nocardioidaceae; genus Nocardioides_C. The sequence continues at coordinate 29,420 of CADCUJ010000050.1, read as the reverse complement.
GATCACCGCGGCCTCGCCGACCTCGAGCCGCCCGGTCCGGTGCACCGCGGCGACCGCCAGGACGTCGTACTCCCGTGCCACCCTCTCCGCCACCTCCTGCAGCCGCCGCAGGGCGGTGGGGTGGGCGGAGTACTCCAGCCCGGTCACCGCGCGGTGGTGATCGTGGTCGCGCACGGTGCCCACGAAGAGGGTCAGTCCCCCGGCCGCGGCATCGGCGAGCGCCGCCAGCACCTCCTCCACCCGCAGGGGTTCGTCACGGATGTCGGTGAGACGTACGACGGGTGGCTCGGCGTGCTGCTCGGCAGTCGTCCCGGGGGCCGTTGGGTCGCTCACATGACGAGGGTAGACGGGGAGCGCGCCCGCCTCCCGCAGCCGCTCGCGAGGTTGGCGCGACGAGTAGTTTGGAACCATGACGAACGATCCCGGCGACCGGCCCGACGAGAACAACCCGTTCAAGGGGACGCCGTTCGAGCAGCTCTTCGCCGCCTTCGGCGCAGGTGCGCCGAACCCCGGCGGTGGTGCGGGCGGCCAGGGGATGCCGGACCTGTCGGCGTTGATGAGCCAGGTGCAGCAGATGATGACGCCCTACGAGGGCTCGGTGAACTGGAACCTCGCCAAGGACGTCGCCCGCAGCACTGTCGCCCAGGAGCCTGACCCGTCCACGAACGACCAGGAGAACAGCAGGGTCGCCGAAGCGCTGCGTCTGGCCGACCACTGGCTCGACCAGGCAACCGACTTCCCGTCCGGCGTCAACGCGGCTGCCGCGTGGAGCCGCGCGGAGTGGATCGAGGAGACGGTGGCGGTGTGGCGACGGCTCGTCGAACCCGTCGCGGAGCACGTGGTCGGCGCGATCGGTGACGCCCTCCCCGAGGAGGCCAGGACCATGGCCGGCCCGCTGCTGGGCATGCTCGGCAAGGCCGGGGGTGCGATGTTCGGCAGCCAGGTCGGTCAGGCGCTCGGCGGACTGGCCGGTGAGGTGCTCACCGCCTCCGACGTCGGGCTCCCGCTCGGGCCGGTCGGCAAGGCGGCACTGGTCACCGCCAACGTGCGTGAGTTCGCCGCCGGGCTCGACGTGGCCGAGGACGACGTGGTGCTCTATCTCGCGCTGCGCGAGGCCGCGCACCAGCGCCTGTTCTCTCACGTGCCCTGGCTGAGCGCCCACCTGCTGGCCGCGGTCGAGGACTACGGACGCGGCACCACGATCGACGTGTCGAAAATCGAGTCGAAGATGTCCGAGCTCGACCCGATGAACCCTGCCTCCCTGCAGCAGGCTCTGGAGGGCGGGCTCTTCGAGCCGGAGCAGACGCCGGCACAGCAGGCCGCTCTCTCCCGCCTGGAGACGACGCTGGCCCTGGTCGAGGGCTGGGTGGACGAGGTGGTCGGACAGGCCACCGTGTCCCGGATGCCGGCCGCGGCGAAGATGCAGGAGGCGGTACGTCGCCGTCGCGCCGCCGGCGGACCTGCCGAGTCCACGTTCGCCGCCCTGGTGGGGCTCGAGCTGCGGCCCCGCCGGTTGCGGGACGCCTCGGCGCTGTGGGGGTCGCTGCGCTCTCGAGAGGGGCACCAGGCGCGGGACGCCGTGTGGGCACACCCGGACCTGCTGCCCTCCCCCGCGGACCTCGACGACCCGTTGGGCTTCCGTGAGCACACCGAGGAGCCGCAGGTGCTCACCGACGCCGAGTTCGACGTGGCGCTGAACGAGCTGCTCGACCAGGCCGAGGGCGACCAAGCCGAGGACGACCAGCCGGAGGGCGACCAGCCTGACGGCGATCAGCCCGAGACCGACCAACCTAAGGACGAGGGGAACGACCGCTAGGGCCACACCCACTGGCAACCCCCGTGTCGGCGCAGTTCAGGGATCGACCGGGAGGTCGCGCTCGGAGGCCGCCGCGACGCCCTCCAGGAAGCCCTTCGCGCGCTCTGCCTTCGGGTAGCGGTCGACCCACTCCCAGAACTGGGGCGTGTGCCCGGGCTCCACGAGGTGCGCCAGCTCGTGCAACAGCACGTAGTCGACAACCCACGACGGCATCCCCTGCAGCCGGCTGGAGAGCCGGATCGAGCGGTCGCTGGGGGTGCACGAGCCCCAGCGGCTGTTCTGGTTCTCCACCCAGCGGACCACCTGCGGCTCGGCCGACCCACCGAGGTACCTCTCGTTCAACGACTGCGCCCGCCGCTTCAGGGCCGAGTCACTGGGTCGTCGCCGACGCTCTGACTTCTCCAGCCGCGCCACCATGGTGGCCACCCACTCGCGTTCCTCGGCCGCGCTGAGTGCGGCCGGCACCATCACCACGACCTTGTCGTCCTCGCGGTAGGCCGACACCGTGCTGCGTCGGCGCCGGCTCCGGCGCACCTCGACCTCGGGGCTCCCCTCGGAGCTCTCCTCGGGGCTCCCCTCGGGGCCGGAGTCGAAGGCGGCGGTGCCCATGCCAGCAGGTTACCCAGTGCTCCACGCCAGCAGGCGCTCGAGCGGCCAGGTGTTGACCAGCCGCTCCGGTGGCACGCCGAGGTGCTGCGCCCGGGCGCAGCCGTAGTCGAGGAAGTCGAGCTGCCCGGGTGCGTGCGCGTCGCTGTCGATGGAGAACAGGCAGCCCTTGTCCAGCGCGAGCTCGACCAGCTCGTCGGGCGGGTCGCTGCGCTCTGGCCGGGAGTTGATCTCGACGGCGACGTCGTGCTCCGCACAGGCCTCGAAGACGGCGTCGGCGTCGAACTGGCTCTGCGGCCGGGTCCCACGTCCGCCGGTGATCAACCGTCCCGTGCAGTGGCCCAGCACGTCGGTGGCCGGGTTTCGGACGGCCGCCACCATCCGTCGAGTCATCGCGGCGGCGTCCATCCGGAGCTTGGAGTGCACCGATGCGACCACCACCTCCAGGCGGGCGAGCATCTCCTCGCTCTGGTCGAGGCTGCCGTCCTCGAGGATGTCGACCTCGATCCCCTTGAGCAGCCGGAACTTCTCGCCGAGGTGCTCGTTGACGGCTACGACGACGTCGAGCTGGTCGGTGAGTCGCTCGGCGGAGAGCCCTCGGGCCACGGTGAGCCGAGGCGAGTGGTCGGTCAGCGCAAGGTACTCGTGTCCGCTCTCGATCGCGGTGACGACCATCTCCTGGATGGGCGAGCCGCCGTCGGACCAGTCGGAGTGTGAGTGCAGATCGCCGCGCAGCTTCGCCCGCAGTTGCTCGCCGCCCTCGGCCAGCGGCCCGGACGCCTCCTCCTCGAGCCGACGCAGGTAGTCCGGCACCTTCCCGGCCAGGGACTCCTCGACCACCGCCTGGGTGACCGAGCCGATCCCGGGCAGATCGCGCAGCGTGCCGCTGCGGTGTCGCGCCGAAAGCTCGTCGGGCTCGAGCCCGAGCAGGGTGCTCGCCGCGCTCCGGAAGGCCTTGACCCGGTAGGTCTCGGCGCGAGTGCGCTCGAGCAGGAAGGCGATCCGCCGCAACGCGGCCACCGGGTCGGGCAGGGCGGCCTCTGCTACCAAGGGCTCCAACTTTCTTCTGTCCACAACCAGGTCCGCCCATTCTGGCTGGTCAGCGCGGGCGCCGTACACCGCTCGGGTGGGTCTCCCACAGCGTCATGCACGTCCGTGAGCCGGCCTTCCACAGCACGCCGCGCGTGTTCCACATGCCGTCCACAGGGTTATGCACAGGGGTGGACAGACTCGGTGCCGGAAGCGTTGACCCCGGCTGGCGACCCCCCTAGCGTCATGGCGACGAGGCCCTCGGCTGACTCGGGGCGACGCTGGCAAGGGGAAGGCAAGCGGCGCATGGGGACAGCCGGGGGCCTCCTCTTACCGCAAACCACCCTGAACCGCCCGAACCGCGCGTGCGGTGAGCGTGGAATCAGGGGTCACCGGGTGGCGCCTGCATGAATCCGACCCGCGCCTGACGTAGTGTGCGAGGCGGCCGAGACAGATGCCGGCCCCGGCGGGTTTCCGACCTCGCCGCGACGACCGGTTCGACGAGACAAGAGGGAGGCCGTCATGGCGGAGACCTGGAGCGGTGAGTTCTACTGCGTGAAGTGCAAGGCCAAGCGCGAAGCCTCGGGCGAGGTCCGCGTGAACGACAAGGGCACCCGGATGGCCAAGGCCACCTGCCCGGTCTGCAGCACCAACCTGAACCGCATCCTCGGCAAGGCCTGACCCGCCAGGATCCACCGTCTGTGGACGGCGAACCGCCTCCCGCAGCCAACTGAGGCAGGCTGGCCCGGTGCGTCCGATCCTTCGCCCCGGGACCCATGTCCTGCGCCGCGACCGTCGCGAGCTCCAGGTCGGGCTCGACCCTCGTGCGGCCGTGGTGCTCCCTGACGATCAGGACAGCCGCTCATCGCTGGCGCTCCTCGCCCGCTGCGCGCCCGAGCAGGAGTACGGCGCCTCGCAGACGCTGGACGCTCTTCGCGAGCACGGACTGGTGCTCGACGGCGACATCTTGATGCCGCTGATCCCGTGGTGCCCGACCCGGCCCGGCGGCGCCACCCGGGGCCAGACCCACGCACGGCTGGCACGCCACGAGGCCGCTGCCATCGCCCGGCGAGCCGGCGACGAGGGCAGCACCCTGCTCCGCGCCCGCACCCGATGTCGGGTCGCCGTCGAGCCATTCGCGGACACCCCGGACGGCCTGCTCCGCGGCGAGCTGACCTCCTCCCTCGACCATGCAGGGATCGAGGTCCAGACCGTCGGATCGGTGGACACCGCCAGTCGCGAAGAGCCCTCAGCGGCGATGCCCACGCTCGTGGCGCTGGTCGGCGCGGGTGAGCCGCAGCGGGAGCTGGTCGACCGGTGGATGCGCGCGGGCGTCCCGCACCTGCTGGTGCGGCTGAGCGAAGGAGCCGCGACCGTCGGGCCGTTCGTCGTCCCGGGACGGACGGCCTGCCTGCGGTGTGTGGACGCTCACCACACCGACGCCGACCCCGCCTGGCCACTGCTGGTCAGGCAGTACGCCACCGCCTGCACGCAGGACCGGGCCGACGGCGTCCCCGAGCCGGTGGACAGCCTGCTCGCCCGCCTCGCCCTGGCCTGGGCCGGACGAGACATCGCCTCCTACGCCGAGGGGTCGCGACCCTCGACCTGGTCCACCACGATCCGGTTCGACCCGCAGCTGTCCTCGCTCGAGACCCGGTCCTGGCTGCGGCACCCCGACTGCGGTTGCGGCTGGGCTTGAACCGTCCTAGTACGTCTGGGGCCGCTCGTCGGTCACAATGGCCCTATGCCCGACCTCCCTCGCCGCACCGTGGCGCGCACGGCCCGCCTCGCGGCACTGCCCCTGGGGTTCGCGGGTCGCACGGCTGTGGGGATGGGCAGACGGATCGGTGGGGCACCCGCCGACGCCGTGATGACCGAGGTGCAGCAGCGCACCGCCGAGCAGGTGTTCCGCACGTTGGGGGAGCTCAAGGGCGGAGCGATGAAGATGGGTCAGGCGATGTCGATCTTCGAGTCGGCGCTGCCCGAGGAGATCGCCGGTCCCTACCGGGCTCAGCTGACCCGCCTGCAGGACTACGCTCCGCCGATGTCGGCCGGCGTGGTGCGCGAGGTGCTGGCCCGCGAGCTCGGTCCGCGATGGCGCAAGATGCTCGTCGAGTTCGACGACAACCCGGCCGCGGCGGCGTCGATCGGCCAGGTGCACAGGGGTCGCTGGGCCGACGGGCGCGAGGTCGCGGTCAAGGTGCAGTACCCCGGGGCGGGCGAGGCGCTTCGCGCGGACCTGCGACAGATCGCCCGGCTGGCCAAGACGGTCGGTGGGGTGCTGCCCGGCATCGACGTCCGGGCACTCGTCGACGAGCTGCAGGAGCGAGTGACCGAGGAGCTGGACTACCGCCTCGAGGCCGAGGCGCAGGAGGCCTTCGCGGTCGAGTTCGACTCCGATCCCGACGTCTTCGTGCCGCACGTGGTCGCCGGCACTCGAAGCGTGCTGGTCTCCGAGTGGGTGGAGAGCCGCTCGTCGCTGGCTCGGCTGATCGCCGAGGGGTCCCAGCAGGAGCGAGACCACTACGCCGAGCGCTACGTCCGCTTTCTGTTCGCCGGACCGGCCCGCACCGGGATGCTGCACGCCGACCCACACCCGGGCAACTTCCGGATCCTGCCCCAGGACGACGGCGATGCCGGCTCCTCGGGCCTCGGCGGGCTCGGCGTGGTCGACTACGGTGCGGTGGCTCGGCTGCCGGAACGCGAGCTCCCGCGCTCGATCGGCCGGCTGATGCGGATCGCGATGCTCGACGACTACGACGAGGTGCTGAACAGCCTGCGCCACGAGGGTTTCATCAGGCCGCACATCCGGATCGACCCGGCCGAGCTGCGCGACTACCTCGGACCGTTCATCGAGCCGGCCCGCACCGAGCGCTTCAAGTTCTCCAGGGCCTGGATGCGTGGGCAGTTCCAGCGGCTCAACGATCCACGTGAGCCCGGCTACACCATGACCCTCAGGCTCAACCTGCCGCCGTCGTACCTGCTGATCCACCGGGTCTGGATCGGCGGCATCGGTGTGCTCTGCCAGCTGGAGGCGGAGGCGCCTTTCCGAGACATCCTCGACAGCTCGCTGCCCGGCTTCGCCGAGGACTAGCGCACACGGCGCCGGCTCACCACCACTCGCTGTCGAGCTTGCTCTCGATCGCGCGCAAGTGCTCTCGAGAGCACCGGTCACAGAAGAGCTTCGTCTGGCCGTTCTCGACCGACGTCGTCCACGTCAGCGGTGTCTCCTGGCCCGGAGCCGTCGTTCCGCAGAAGTCACAGGTCAGCGGCACCTGGCCACCGTACCTGCCACGTGGCCCCGCCTCTCCGACGCGAGAAAGGCGCTCCCCACGGGTCTCGACCCATGGAGAGCGCCTGTTCTCGGGTAGCTTCCGGTGAACCGCGGCGGCGGTCACCGGGCGCGGCCGAGTGCGAGACGCGACTGGTGCGCCGCTCGCTCGGCCCGCCGGGAAAGGCGCCGAGCGGCCACGAGCTCCTGGCCCTGCCGTCGCTGTTGCGCCTCTCCCGCGCGCGCGGACGCATGAGCCCGCGCCAGGTCTTCATACATCAGGTTCATCTGCTTGCTCCGATTCGGTGTGTCGTTCATGGGTGTTCGGTTCGCCTTCTCCTCGGGTCGACGAGCTCGCGGCTAGGCCGCGACCTCGCACTTGCGCGGACGTCCGCGCGGGCGCTTGCGGGGGATGACCACTCCCTGCTGGAACAGCTCGCCACCCCAGACCCCCCACGGCTCGCTGCGTTCCAGGGCGCCCGCCAGGCAGGCGGTGCGGACCGGGCAGTCCACGCACAGCGACTTGGCAAGCTCCACGTCCGCCGGGCTCTCGGCGAAGAACAGCTCAGGGTCCGCCCTCCGGCACGGCAGGCGCTCTGTTTCGGCCTCGCGGCGCTCGACCGTCGTCGGGTCGAGGACGCTGATGCTCATCTGCCACCTCCTTGTGACTGGTCTTGGTCGGCTGGATCGGATCCGCGTGCATAGAAAAAGCCGCGGATCCCGGGTTTCGGGTTCCGCGGCCTGGAGATGCGCCGACCAAGAGAGCGCTCTATGTCGGTGGGCTCCAGGCAGAGGGGCCCGGGATGGTGCCGGTGGCGGCCGCGCGCGGGGCATCGGCGAGTGCGCGCACGGATGCAACGCGTCCGCGTCCGCAAGCGGGCATGCCGAAGTCGGCGACGGTGAGGTTGAAGATCATCACTGCGAGCACCTCCTTCGATGCCTTGGGCGCCGGCCTTGTCAGGGCCGTGATGCGCGAGGTTCGTGCGGTATCCAGCAACGTACAGCGTCCGCCGTGTAAGCGGCAAACCATTTAGTGGGCATTTCCGCAAGATTCCCTGTGCAGCATCGGGAAATGACCCGTTCGGGCTATGCCGGCCCCCGGCAGAGCTCGATCACGTCCTCGCCGTACTTCTCGATCTTCACCGGACCGACACCCGAGATGCCCCGCAAGGCCGCTGCCTCGGTGGGCTTTGTCTCCGCGATCGCCTGCAGGGTGAGGTCGGTGAAGACGACGTACGCCGGCACCTGCTCCGATGCCGCGCGCTCCACCCGCCACCGGCGCAGCCGGTCGTAGAGGTCCTCGTCGTAGGTGGCCGGACACTCGGCGCACCGGCCCACCTTGCGCTCGGCGGTGGAACCGAGCGGCTGACCGCAGGAGCGGCAGGTGGCCACCGCCCGCTTCCGGCCGCGCCGCCGGGCACCGGCCGGCTGGTCGTCGTCGGAGGCCGATGCCGGCCGCAGCCCGGTGAGGAACCGGGACGGCTTGCGGGAGGCCCGTCCACCCGGTGACCGGGCCTGCGCCCAGGAGATCGAGAGGCGACGGCGCGAGCGGGTCATCCCGACGTACAGCAGCCGCCGCTCCTCCTCCACAGCGGCCGCCCCCTCCGCGTGCACGATGGGCATCGTCCCCTCGTGCATCCCGCAGAGAAAGACCGCGTCCCACTCCAGTCCCTTGGCGGCGTGCAGGGTCGCCAGGCTCACCCCCTCCGCGACCGGGGCATGCTGCTCGGCAGCGCGACGCTCGAGGTCGGCGACGAACGCGGTCAGCGACGTGTCGGCAGCGGTCGCGGAGAACTCCTGGGCCTGGGAGACGATCGCCTGCAGCGACTCCCAGCGGTCGCGTACCGTCCCCCGTCCCGCCGGCGGGGCCTGCGCCCACCCCATCCCGGCGAGCACCGCGCTCACGTCGGCCACCAGCCCGGCACCCGAGGCCTGCTCCCCACGCGCGTTTCCTCGCAGCAGGGCCACCGCCTGGCGCACCTCCGGCCGGTCGAAGAACCGAGCCGCCCCCCGGACCACGTAGGAGATGCCGCGCGCAGCCAGCGCCTCCTCGAACGCCTCCGACTGGGCGTTGATCCGGAACAGCACGGCCACCTCGCGCAGCGGCACGCCGGAGTCCCGGAGCTCGACGACGGCGCTCGCGACCGACTCCGCCTCCGCGACCTCGTCGGCATGCTCCGCGTAGCGCACCTCCGGCCCGGGGTCGCGTTGGGCGCGCAGCTGCACCCCCGCGCTGGGGCTCCCGGCCAGCAGCTTGTTCGCCACGGCGACCACCTGTGGCGTGGAGCGGTAGTTGCGCACCAGCTCCAGCGACGTGGTCCCCGGATAGCGCTTGGGGAAGCCGACCAGATGGTCCGCGCTGGCCCCGGCGAAGGAGTAGATCGTCTGTGCCGGGTCGCCGACCACGCACAGGTCGCTGCGACCGCCCAGCCACAGGTCGAGCAGAGCGGACTGGATCGGGCTGACGTCCTGGAACTCGTCGACGACGAACCACCTGTACTGGCGACGCACCTCGGCGGCCACCCGCTCGTCCTCGGCGAGCAGGGCGGCGGCGCACAGCAGCACGTCCTCCATGTCCATCCGGCCCTGGTCGCGCTTGACCTCCTCGTAGGTGGCGAACACGCGAGCCACCGTGGCCGCGTCGTGCCCGGCCACCACCCGACCGCGGGCTGTCGCGACCGCCGGGTAGTCATCGGGTCGCACGTTGCTGACCTTGGCCCACTCGACCTCCGCGGCGAGGTCACGCAACGTGGCAGGGTCGGTCGCCAGCCGCTGGCGGCGGGCGGCGTTCCCGACCAGGGGCAGCTTCGACTCCGTCAGCACGGGCAGCTCGCCGCCGTACACCTTCGGCCAGAAGTAGCGCGCCTGCCGGAGCGCAGCGGAGTGGAAGGTGCGCGCCTGGACCTCGGCGGCTCCCAGCGACCGCAACCGGGAGCGCATCTCCCCGGCCGCCCGCGTGGTGAACGTCACCGCGAGCACCTCGCGCGGGTTGTAGACGCCTGCGGCGACCCCGTATCCGATGCGGTGCGTGATCGCCCGGGTCTTCCCGGTCCCCGCTCCGGCGAGCACCCGCACCGGGCCGCGCAGCGCGAGCGCGACCTCCCGCTGCTCGGGGTCGAGCCCCTCGAGCAGCTGGTCGGCCGCAGGCGCGTGCTGGGAGGTCACGGGCGGAAACAAACTCCTCAATGTCGGTGTTGGCTAGGTGGACAAGGAAATCATCAGCCCCGACACCGACCATCGCTCCATCAGCCCGATGTGCACCCACAGACGAAGGACGAGGATGCCCGAGCGCACCAACACTCCGCCAGCCACCCGTGACGAGGCGGCCGCGGTCACCATGTACTCCACTCCCTGGTGCGGGTACTGCTACCGACTGCGCAGCCAGCTCGACCGCGAGGGCATCCGCTACGACGTGGTCGACATCGAGCAGGTGCCCGAGGCCGCGACGGTCGTGGAGCGGGTCAACGACGGGAACCGGACCGTTCCGACGCTGGTCTACGTCGACGGGAGCGCGCAGACCAACCCGTCGGCGGCCCAGGTCAAGGCAAAGCTCGCCAGCCTGAACTGACCCGGCTCGAGTCGGCCCTACCACTCACCGGGCAGCGGCTCGCCGTACCAGGCCTCCACCAGTGAGCGGGAGATCGAGATGCCGCCGGGAAGCACCAATGTGCCGGCCTCGGTCTCGGCGCGCACCTGCTCCCGAGTGAACCAGCGCGCGTCGCTGATCTCCTCACCGTCCACGCTGATCCCTGTCGTCAGCGCGCGGGCGAAGAACCCGACCATCAGGCTCGAGGGGAACGGCCAGGGCTGGTTGCCGAAGTAGGTCACCTCGGCGACCTCGATGCCGACCTCCTCGGCGACCTCCCGGCGCACCGCAGCCTCGAGCGACTCACCGGGCTCGACGAACCCGGCGAGGGTGGAGTACCTGCCTTCGGGCCACCGCGGCTGCCTGCCGAGCAGACAGCGATCCTCGTGGGTGACGGCCATGATCACCGCCGGGTCGGTCCTCGGGAACTGCTGGGTGCCGCAGTCGGCACAGGTCAGGGTGTGCCCGGCGTCGCCGACCGCCAGCAGGCCACCGCACCGCGGGCAGTGCCGGTGCGCCTGGTGCCACTCGACCAGTGCGAGGGCGTGGATGACGAGCCCGGCGTCGGTCGCCGACAGGCGCGCTCCGACCTGCCGGAAGCCGGACCAGTCCTCGGACAGGGATCGGTCCTCCAGCATCAGCGCGAACCGAGCGGCTCCGCCCTCCTCGCCGAGGAAGATCCGCCGGCCTGCCGGCAGGTCGGTGGTGGTGACCCACTCGACGCGGCCCTCACCGTAGGGAAAACGGGACCCCGCCATCCTCAGCACACGCGTGTCCGGCGAGCGCCAGGTGTCCTCGAGCCACTGCTCGTCGGTGCGCCGACTACCCACCCGGTCGTGTGAGCGGACCGAGAGCGCGACGTCCGGGTGCGCCGAGGCGGGTCCGCTGGAGGTCACCGCCACACTGTAGGACCGGCACAGCACAGTGCCGTCGGTGCACCGAGCGGGACACCTGGGGCGCCGCCTGAGACCCTTGGCCGGGTGAGCACCCACCTTGCCGCCGAGCCGGGCCAGATCGCGCCCGATGTCCTGCTTCCCGGAGATCCGCTGCGCGCGCAGTGGATCGCCGAGACCTTCCTGACGGACGCCGAGTGCTACTCGAGGGTGCGTGGGATGCTCGGCTTCACCGGTCACTACCGCGGTCGGCGGGTCTCGGTGCAGGGGTCGGGGATGGGGATGCCGTCCGCCGCGATCTACGGCCACGAGCTGTTCGCCGACTACGACGTGCAGCGGCTGGTCCGCGTCGGGTCCTGCGGTGCGCTCAGCCGTGGGCTCGCCCTGCGTGACCTGGTGGTCGCCAGCGGCGCCTGCACCGACTCCTCGATGAACCGCCTCCGCTTCGAGGGCCTCGACTACGCGCCGGTCGCGGACTTCGCGCTGCTTCGCGCCGCCCACGACGCGTGCCAGGCCCGGGACCTCGGGCGCCGGACCCGGGTGGGACTGCTGCTGTCCAGCGACTCCTTCTACAACCCACGACCCGACCTCGTCGAGCGACTGGTGGAGTACGGCGTGCTGGCGGTGGAGATGGAGGCCAGCGTTCTGTACACCCTTGCCGCGAAGTTCGGACGCCAGGCACTCGCGATCTGCACGGTGTCCGACCACATCGCGACCGGGGAGCAGACCACCGCCCAGGAACGCGAGCAGACGTTCGGCGACATGGTGGAGGTCGCTCTCGACGCGGTCCTGTCGGTCTCCACCGCTGACTGAGCCCGCTCCGCATAGACCTGCCGCTCCCGGGCAGGATGGGCCGCATGGATCTCGACATCGACCGGGTGCGCGCCGGCTTCCCCGCGCTTCATCACGGCGTGGCCTACTTCGACGGGCCCGGCGGCAGCCAGACCCCCCGCGTCGTCGCCGAGGCGATGGCGAGCACGATGTGCGCCGGCATCTCCAACCGGGGCACCGTCACCGAGGCGGAGCGGCGCGCCGACGACGTGGTCGAGGAGGCTCGCGCCGCGGTAGCCGACCTGCTCGACTGCCAGCCGGGGGGTGTGGTGTTCGCCCGGTCGATGACCCAGGCGACCTACGACCTCTCCCGGGCGCTCGCCAAGCAGTGGGCACCCGAGGACGAGGTGGTGGTGACCCGGCTCGACCACGACGCGAACATCCGGCCGTGGGTGAGCGCCGCCGAGCACGTCGGCGCCACGCTCAGGTGGGCGAACTTCGACCGGCACACCGCAGAGCTCTCCGTGGACGACGTGCGCGCGCAGCTGTCCCCGCGGACCCGCCTGGTCGCCGTGACCGGGGCCTCCAACCTGCTCGGCACCAGACCGGACGTCCCGGCGATCGTCGAGGCCGCGCACGAGGTCGGGGCCCAGGTGTTCGTCGACGGGGTGCACCTGACCCCGCACGCCGCGGTCTCCTTCGAGGATCTCGGAGCCGACTACTTCGCCTGCTCGCCGTACAAGTTCTTCGGCCCCCACCTCGGGCTGCTCGTCGGCCGGCCGGAACGGCTCGAGGAGGTCCGGCCGGACAAGCTGCTGCCGTCCGCGGACTCGGTGCCCGAGCGCTTCGAGCTCGGCACCCTCCCCTACGAGATGCTGGCCGGGGTCACTGCCACGGTGGACTTCATCGCCGGGCTCGCGTGCTCGGCGGACCAGCGCCGAGACCAGGTGGTCGAGTCGATGCAGGCGGTCGAGGAGCACGAGGAGCGGCTGTTCAACCGTCTGCTCGACGGGCTGGCGCAGACCGGCCGGGTGACCCTGCACGGGTCGCCCAAGCGGCGGACGCCGACCGCCTTGTTCTCGGTCGCCGCGCACTCCGGCGAGGAGGTCTACCAGCACCTGGCCAAGCAGGGCGTGAACGCTCCGGCGAGCAGCTTCTACGCCATCGAGGCATCCCGGTGGATCGGCCTCGGGGACGACGGCGCGGTCCGCGCCGGGCTGGCGCCGTACACCAGCGAGGACGACGTCGACCGGCTGCTGGCGGCCGTGGGAGAGCTGACCCGATGACCGACCAGGTCGCCGGGTCCGACCCAGCAGCCGACCATGGCCGCCCAGCCGGCCGGGCCGTCCTGGTCACCGGCGCCTCACGCGGGATCGGCCGGGCGGTGGCCACCACGTTCGCAGCGGCCGGGGACCGGGTCGCCGTGCACTACGGACGATCCAGGGACCTCGCCGAAGAGGTGGTCGCCGCGCTGCCTGGCGATGGTCATGTGGCGGTGCAAGCAGAGCTCGCGGACCCGGACGCGGTGCGCGACATGGTCGAGACTGCTGCCTCGGCGCTCGACGGACTCAGCGTCCTGGTCAACAACGCCGGGGTGTTCCTCCCCCACCCGCCGATGGACACCTCCTACGCCGACTGGCAGGCCACCTGGACCCGGACGCTGTCGGTCAACCTCACCGGGGCAGCGAACGCCACCTTCTGCGTGCTGCCGCACCTCATCGCCGCTGGTGGCGGTGCGGTGGTGAACGTCTCCAGTCGCGGTGCCTTCCGCGGTGAGCCGACCTGCCCGGCCTACGGCGCCTCCAAGGCCGCGCTGAACGCCTTCGGCCAGTCGATGGCACTGGCCCTGGCGCCGCACGGGATCAGTGTCGGCACGGTGGCCCCCGGGTTCGTGCAGACCGAGATGGCACGTGAGGTGCTGGACGGGCCGGGCGGGGACGCCGTGCGCGCTCAGTCGCCGTTCGCCCGGGTTGCCCGCCCCGAGGAGGTCGCTGCGGCAGTGTTCTGGCTCGCCTCGGACCCGGCCCGGTTCGCCAGCGGCACCATCATCGACGTCAACGGCGCGTCCTACCTCCGCAGCTGAGCGGCCTCGGGCCTGGTGACCAGCCGCTCCAGCTCGGCCCGGTCCGGCAGCTCGGCGGCCGGGTAGCTGTCCAGGTCACCGGTGCGCACGTAGTAGAACGCCGCCTCCACCCCGGCCGGGTCGACGCCGCGCAGCTCCGCCCAGGCCAGCCGGTAGATCGCGAGCTGCAGCGGATCCGCGCTGTGCTCGCGGTTCGTCTTCCAGTCGACCACCAAGAACCCCGAGTCGGTCTCGTAGACGGCGTCGATGCGCCCGCGGACCACCTGCCCACCGAGCACCAGCGCGAACGGCGGCTCGACGGCGATCGGGGTGCGCTCGGCGAACGGTCCGGCGGTGAACCTCTCGATCAGCTCCCGCAGGTCGCTCTCGTCGTCGATCTCGGCGTCGCCCCGCCCGGGCAGCTCGTCGAGGTCGACCAGCTGCTGCTGGCCGAAGCGTGCCTCGACCCAGGCGTGGAACCTGGTCCCGAAGCGTGCCGCGGGTGACGGCTGGCGCGGCATCGGCCGGGCGAGCTCGGCGGCGAACCGGTCCGGGTCGTCTCGGAGCCGGGCGAGCGAGGTCGCTGACAGGCTGGCGGGCAGCGGCACCTCGACCTGGGCAGCGCTGTCCCGGTCGGCCTCCTCGAGCAGCCGGGACAGCTCGTCGTCCCACTCCTGGACACGTTGGAGCTCGACCAGGTCGAGGCCGACGTCCTCGACGACGGCACCGGAGCGCAGCTCCTCGACGGCGTCCTGCACCCGGGCCGCCGCCTCCACCCGTCGGGCGGCCTCCGGGGTGCGCAGGCTGATCGGCCAGGCCTGGTCGATATCGCGCTCTGCGTAAGGGCTGGTCGCCCCCTTCTCCGGCTGCTCACACCACAGCTCCGGCTGGCCTCCCCAGCCGGCCATCGCCTCCTTGGTGCGCTGGGCGAACTGCGAGGGACCCGCCGGCGTCTTGTTGGTCGCGATCCAGCAGTACGAGGAGACCACCAGCTGGTGCCGCGCGCGGGTCCACGCGACGTACCCGAGCCGGAGCTCCTCCTCGGCCTCGTGGGTCTTGGCCTCCTCGTTGAGCCGCTGCAGGTCCTGCGGGGTGTGTCCGCGTAGCCGGGGCAGGTCGTCCCGGTCGCCTCGGAGGTCGGTGGGCAGCACGTCCGGGCTGGTCACCCACTTGCTGCGCGAGCGGTTCGAGGGGAACTTGCGCTCGGCGACGCCGACGAGAAAGACCGCGTCCCACTCCAGCCCCTTGGCCCGGTGCACGGTGAGCAGCTTGACCGAGTCCGCCTGCGTCGGGGTCGCCACGTCGAGACCGTTGCCGAACTCGTCCTCGGCCTCCAGCCAGGCCAACAGTGCCGGCAGCGTGACCGACCCGTCGACGGCCTGGAACTCGGCGACCGCCTTGACGAACAGGTCCAGGTTGTCCCGGCGGGCAGCCGCGGCGGGGCTGACCGAGGAGGCCAGCTCGACGTCGATGCCGGTGGTGTCGATGATCCGGCGGACCAGCTCGAGCAGTGGCTCGCCCACCGCTGCGCGCAGCTGCCGCAGCTCCTGGGCGAGCAGGCCGAACCGCTCCCGCGCCTCGGCGGAGTAGTCGGCGCTCCCCGGGTCGTCGAGGGCGTCGCTGAGCGAGGCGATCTCGGTGGGGTCGGCTCCCTCCACCGCCGCAGCGAGCTCCTCCTCGACGCTCGGCCGGGGGGCTCCACGGCCAGTCCCCAGCCGCAGGGCGAGGTGCTTGGCCCGAGCGCCGAGCAGGGCCAGGTCGCGTGGGCCGATCGCCCAGCGCGGGCCGGTCAGCAGGGTCAGCAGCGCTGCGTTGGCGGTGACGTCCTGGAGCAGGGTCAGCGTGGCCACCACCTCGGCGACCTCGGGCAGCCGCAGCAGCCCCTTGAGACCGACGATCTCGACCGGGATCTCCCGGCTGGTCAGGGCGTCGAACACGTCGGCGGCGTGGGCGTTATCGCGGGTCAGCACACCGATCTCCCGCCACGCCGGCTCGACCATCGAGCTGCGGAAGTCGATCACCTGGTCCGGCAGCCAGTCGAGCTCGTCGTCGTAGGTGGCGTGGAGCGCGGTCCGCACGGTGCCGGCTTCCGCACTCTCGGCTGGCTTCAGCGGCTCCAGCCAGGGGTGCTTGCGGTACAGCTCGGCGGCCAGGTGGTTCGCGGTCTCCAGGATCCGGGTGTCGGATCGGCGGTTCACGCTCAGTGGGTACGACGCCGGACCGCTCGTCGCACCCGGGAAGTCGGCGGTGAAGTTGAGGATGTTGGAGACCGAGGCGCCTCGCCATCCGTAGATGGCCTGGTTCGGGTCCCCCACCGCGGTGACCGGATGCCCGAGTCCGTGTGCAGGATCCGGACCGGAGAACAGCCGCTTCAGCATCAGCGCCTGGGCGACGGAGGTGTCCTGGTACTCGTCGAGCAGGACGACCCGGAAGTGCTCCCGCTCGGCCGCACCCACCTCGGGGCAGTCCCGGGCGAGCTCCGCCGCGAGCGCTATCTGGTCGGCGAAGTCCATCAAGGAGAGGTCGCTCTTGAGCCGGCGGTAGGCCTCGACCAGGTCCAGCAGCTCGGCGCGACGGTCGATCGCACTGATCGCCTTCTCGTTCCTGTCCCGGTAGCTCTTGCGGTGCTCGCCCGCCATCCCGGCGACGAAGAGCGGTCGCTGGGTCGCGTCGTAGGAACGCACCTCCGCCGGCGACACCAGGTGCTCGGTCATCGCCGCGTCGAGCGCCAGCAGGTTCTTGATCGCGGTCTCGGGATGGTCGGTCAGGTGCTCGATCGGCTGGTGGTAACGCGCCACCGCCCGCGCCGCGAGCTGGTAGCGCGAGGCGTCGGCGACCAGCCGGGTCTCGGGCTCGTGCCCGATGCGCAGGCCGTACCCCGTGAGCAGCCCGGCGGCGTAGGAGTGGTAGGTGGCGACCGTCGGCTCCTGGACCTCCCCCTCGTCTCCGGGCGGGGCGACCAGGCCGGCTTCACGCAGTGCGTTGCGGATCCGGCGGCCCAGCTCGTTGGTGGCCTTCGTGGTGAAGGTCAGACCGAGCACCTGGTCGGCGGACACCTGGCCGGTGGCGACCAGCCACACGACCCGGGCGGCCATCACGCTGGTCTTGCCGGACCCGGCTCCGGCGACGATCACTGCCGGGGTCAGCGGCGCCGTGATCGCGTCGAACTGCGGAGGGCTCCAGGTGAAGTCGGTGCGCATCAGCTCACGCAGCTGCTCCGGGGTGTCGATGCGCATCCCAGTGACCGCGCTCATGTCAGCACCGTGCCGGAGGTCTTGGTCGGGCAGATCGAGTGGAACGAGCAGTTCCGGCAGTGCGTGCCCGGGCGCGCCACGAACTCCTCCTCGCGCAGCGTCGCGACCACCTGCAGCAGCTGGCGCTCCACCTGGGACAGGCCGTCCTCGTCCGGGCTCTGCGGCGGCTGCGACTGGACCTTGGGGACACCCTCACCGTGTCGGAGGTGGACCAGCTCGGCGCCACCGGACGCGACCGGACTCCCCGCGCTCTCGTCGGCAGCGCCGTTGTCGACCGCCAGCTGGTAGAGACCGAGCTGAGGGTGCGTGGTGACCTCCGCGGCCGTCGGCGGGTACTTCCCGGTCTTGAGGTCGACGACCACGACGCGCCCGTCCTCGTCGAGCTCGAGCCGGTCGGCGTAGCCGTGGAGCCGGACCACGGTGCCGTCGGGGAGGGAGACCTCGCACGACAGCCGCTCCTCGGTGCCGATCACGACACGCGCCCCCGGCCGGTTGTGCCAGGCCACGAACCGGTCCAGCGCGGCCGCCACCGCCTTGCGTTCTCGCCCCTCGGCCCACGGCGTGCGGAAGACCATCCGGCCCCAGACCTGGTCGACGTAGGGCATCAGGTCGGCTGAGGACTCCAGCTCGCCGCGCGCCACCCGGTCGGCGATCGCGTGGACCACGGACCCGAACCCCTGCTTTGCGGTGGTGACCTCCTGACCACCGGCCTCCTGACGCAGGAACCACCAGGCCGGGCAGGTGAGCAGCCCGTCCAGGGTGCTGGCAGACACGACCACGGGTTCGTCCGCCGCCTGCACCGGGGTGGTCGAGTGGCTGGCGGCGCGAGTGCCCCACCAGGTGCTCGGATCGGCCTGCGGCACTGGCGCACGACCGCCGCCGTCCGCGGGACTCCCGGTCCGGGCGAGGGCAAGGCGGGCAAGCCGCCGCGCGGCCGCGGTCCGAAGCGGCTCCGAGCAGCGCGGATCGGCCGCCGTGCGACGCAGCTCGGCGACCAGCCCCTGGAGGGACAGCGGCCGCGGGGGCCGTCCCTGCACGAACACCGGCACGGCCCCGAGCTCCTCGACGAACCGGGACGGCTGCTCGCCGTCGTCCTCGGGAGAGCGCACGGCGGTGACCAGCAGGCGCTGCCGTGCCCGGGTGCAGGCGACGTAGAACAGTCGTCGCTCCTCGGCGAGCAACGCCGCCGCGGTGGGGACCGGGAGGAGGCCGTCCGTGCCGATCCGGTCCGGCTGCAGCAGCGAGCCGCGGCGGCGGAGGTCGGGCCAGCTTCCTTCCTGGACGCCGGCGACGACGGTGACCAGCCACTCCAGGCCCTTGGCGCGGTGCGCGGTCAGCAACCGGACCGCGTCGCCGCGCACGCCCTGCTCGGAGAGCGTGTCGGCCGGGATCTGCTGGGCGGTGAGCATGGCGAGGAAGCTGGCGACGCTGGTGTGGCCGCGCTGCTCCTCGGCGCGGGCGGCGACGTCGAACAAGGCGCACACGGCGTCGAGGTCGCGGTGGGCCAGGCGGGCAGCGATGCCTCCTGCCTGCACCCCTGCTCTGAGCCGGGTCGACCAGTCGGTCCCGGACCAGAGCGCCCAGAGCACCTCCTCAGCCGTGCCGTCGGCCTCCAGGATCCTGCGCGCCCGGCGCAGGAGTTCACCGAGCCGGGCGACTCGTCTGGCCCCGCGACCAGGCAGGTCGGCCAACCGGTCCGGGTCGAGCAGCGCCCGGCGGAGGAGCTCTGGGGAGGTCAACGGCCGGTCGGTGCTCTCCTTCTCCCGCGTGCGCAGCTGCCGCGCCAGCGCGCGCACGTCGGTGGCGTCCAGTCCGACCAGCGGCGAGGCCAGCATGGCGGCGGCTCGGTCCACACCGACGTAGTCGGGGTGCTGGGGGTCCTCGACCGCGCTGTGCACGACGACTGCGAGCGCGTCGAGCAGCGGCAGCACAGCGGGCTCCCGCACCAGCGGCGTGTCGTCGCTGGCCACCTCGACCGGCACTCCCGCCGCTACGAGCGAGCGACGCAGCGAGGGGATGGAGGCACGCCCGGAGCGGACCAGCACCGCCATCTGCGACCACGAGATGCCGTCCTCGAGATGCGCCCTGCGCAGGGCGTCGGCGATGTGCTCGCTCTCGGCCCGGGCTGTGTCGTAGGTGCGCACCTCGACCCGTCCTGGACCGTGCTCGCCGGCCGAGGACGTCGGCGACCGGAACAGCGCGAACGAGTCGAGCGGGATCGAGCCGGTCAGCCCGATCGACGAGGCCACGCGCTGCGTGGCCGACAGCAGCCTCGGGCCGAACCGGCGGGTACTGGTCAGTGCGACGACCTCCGCGGGAGTGCCGTCGACCCGAGGGAAGTCGGTGGGGAAGTCGAGGATCCCCCGGAGGTCGGCGCCCCGGAAGCCGTAGATCGACTGGTCCGGGTCGCCCACGACGACCAGGTCCCGGCCGTCGCCGGCGAGCGCCTGCAGCAGCCGGACCTGGCTCCGGTCGGTGTCTTGGTACTCGTCGACGAAGACGTGACGGACCTCTCGTCGCAGCTCGGCGCGGATCGACGGCTGCTCGGCCAGCAGCACCGCCCGATGGATCAGCTCGGGGTAGTCGATCGCGTTCTCGAAGCCCAGCACGTCGAGGTACTGCTGCATGAACCGCGCGGCCGCCATCAGCTCGGGGCTGCCGTCGGCCTCGGCGATCTTCTCCAGCTGTCCGGGCTCCAGACCCTTCTCCCGGGCCCGGGAGAGCACCGCCTGCACCTCGCGGGCGAAGCCACGGGTGCCCACGGCCCGGGCGAGGTCGACCGGCCAGGTCACCGCCTCCTCGTGACCGGTCAGCAGCTGCTGGAGCACGACGTCCTGCTCCGGGGCCGACAGCAGGCGGAGCGGCTCGGTGTAGGCGTCCGCAGGTGAGTACCTGCGGACCAGTCCGTAGGCGAAGGAGTGGAAGGTCGAGCTGAGCGTGGTCGCCATCGTCCTGCCCAGGCGGGACGTCACCCGGTCCCTCAGCTGCTCGGCGGCCTTGCGACTGAACGTGAGCGCGAGCAGGGACTCCGGTGCGGCGCCCCGCTGCTCGACCCGATCGACGATCGCCTCCACCAACGTCGTCGTCTTGCCCGTGCCTGGCCCGGCCAGCACGAGCAGCGGACCACCTGGGTGCTCGACAACGGAGCGCTGCGCCTCGTCGAGCTCGGGTGGCACCGACCTCACCGCGGACCGGTAGCTCAGCACGTGCCGGGTCATGCCACCCATTCCATCAAGGGTCACCGACAGTGCCGGCGAGACCGGGGTCCTGGTCCTGCGGCCACCACATCGCTCGCGTCATGTCCACCGCTCCGGACCGCAGGAGCGGAGTGCCCTCGTCGAGGTGCCTGGCACGAGCCACGCCGTCGTGGCACAGCGGCAGCCCGCCGTCGGCGCGCACGACCCGCCACCAGGGGACCGGTCCTCCGTACGTCGACATCACCCGCCCCACCTGCCGTGGGCCTGCGTACCCGACGACCTCGGCGATCGCACCGTACGTCGTCACCCGTCCGGCCGGGATCTGCTCGACCAGGCAGAGCACCCGCTCGACGTACTCCTCCGGCGCCACGCGGCAACGCTATCGAGTGGGTCCGGCGACCAGCCGGGACAGCAGCACCGACCATCCGGCGACGACGAGCAGGCCGGCGCCGAACACCAGCGCACTCCCGGACAGCGAGAGCCCCGTCGACACCCGGGCGACCAGCCACACCAACGCGGTCACCGCTGCGCACACGGCGTAGCGACGGAGCCAGAACCGCAGCAGCTCTGGCTCGAGTACGACGGAGGGCGGACCGTAGGAGGCCAGCAGGCCGGCCACGTGGAACAGCGCCAGGGCGAGGGCGATGCACAGCACCCAGAGGCTGAGCGACTGGCCGGAGGAGGTGAGCCAGTGCCCGCCGACCAGCAGCACGACGAGCAGCCCGGCGTGCGAGTCCGGCAGCAGCGCGGCGACCAGCGAGGCCAGCACCAGCGACGCCAGGTACCACACCGAGACGGTGGCTCCCGCACGCTGCTCGGCGGTGGCTGCGAGCAGCGGGGCGAGCAGCACCAGCGCCCGGAGCATCAGCTGCTGGCCGCCGAGCCGGCTGAGCTCGTCCAGGAGCCTCATACCGATCCCAGGCCCTGTGGTCGCGCCGCGCGCCGGGTGAGCCGGCGCAGCACCACGTCCAGCGTCCCCGGCCCTCGCCACCTGACCACCGGGATGCCGGCCACCTCCAGCTTGCGCAGCAGCCCCTGCCGCTCGAGTGCGCGAAGCCGCCAGGCCAGCCGGAGCCGCGGGTCCTGCGAGCCGAGGTCCAGGCCGGTCGGGACGGTGTCCACCACGACGACGCTCAGCCCCCGACGTGCCAGGGTCACCGTGGTGGCGATCGCCTCCTCCGAAAGCATCGGGGAGAGCACGATCACCGTGGTGCCCGCCGCGACCCCGAACCGGAGCCGCCGTCGGTCGAAGTCCCGGGTCGCCCCTGGAGTGATCCGGGCCAGCGTGTCCAGCAGGCGACGGTGCTGCCGCTGACCGGCGGACGTCGGCACGTGCCGGTGCCGGGTCGCGCCGAGAACCCGCAGACCCACCCGGTCACCACGGTGCAGGTAGTGGTCGGCGATGGCGCCGGCTGCCCGCACGGCGGTGTCCAGGCTGCTCGCCGCGCCGTGGACCCCACCGCTGAGGCCGAGCTCGGCGAGCGCGTCGACCACCAGCAGGATGCTGCTGTCCTCCTCGGCCTGGGTGCTCGTCACGTGCAGGGTCTGTGTGCGCAGGGAGACCCGCCACTGCACCCGGCGCAGCCGGTCGCCGGGGGCGAACGGCCGGATGCTGGCGAACTCGGTGCCGTCGCCGGTACGACGGGCAGGGTTGGTGCCGACCAGGCCGATCGGATGCGGGGTCGGGGCGCGTGAGCCGAACGCACCCGGCGTCGGCAGCGTGGTGAGCGTCTCGGGGGCGAGCTCGACCGGTCCCCAGCGAAACCCCGACCACGCGCTGGTGGCGGACACCTGCCCGGCAGCCACCGGCCGCACCCCCCAGCGGAAGCTGGCCAGGGCGGTGTCCACGCGAGCAACCGAGTCCGGTGTGAGGACGGTGCGCCCGCTGGTGCCCAGGGCGGGCTTGGTGGCGGTGAACCGCTGCGGTGCGAGGGCGACGACCAGGTGCTCGACGTCTCGGGTCTCGGAGAGGGTGGTGCGCGCCACCGTGCCCTCGCCCTCCCGCAGGGACCGGTGCAGCAGCCGGTGGTCTGGGCGGGGCGTCTGCACCGGCCGCCAGGCCAGGGCACCGGCGGTGACGACGAGGAACGGAGCCGCCAGGACGAGAAGGTCCGGTCGGCCGGCGAGCACCGCCGCCAGTGCCAGGGGCAGCGACGCCAGACTCGAGCGGACCAGGGCAGTGGACGGCCGCCAGAGCGGGTTCACCTGTCCGGATCCGCGTTCTGGTCCTCTCCCGGACCGGGGTCGGGGTGAGGTCCTGGCTGCTGCGGCGCGGGCGTGGCGACCTGGGCGAGCACGCTGGCCACCACCGAAGCACCCGACACGTCGCTCATCCACAGCTCGGGCTTCACGGTGACCCGGTGCGCGAGGACCGCCGGCGCAACTGCCTTGACGTCCTCCGGTACGACGTAGTCGCGGCCGCCGACCACCGCGTAGGAACGCGCGGCCAGCATCAGCGCCAAGGCGCCACGCGGCGAGGCGCCCATCAGTGCGTGCGGGTGGCTGCGCGTCTCGGCGGCCAGCGAGACGCAGTAGCGGCCGACGCTCTCCTCCACGGTGACCGTCTCCACGGCCTGCTGCATGGCCAGGAGACCGTCGGCGTCGGTCACCTGGTCCAGCTGCTGCTCCTCTCGGCGTCGCTCGAGCCGCCTGCTGAGCACGCCCCACTCCTGGTCGGGCGACGGGTAGCCGAACCGGACCCGCATCAAGAACCGGTCCAGCTGCGCCTCCGGCAGCGGGTAGGTGCCCTCGTACTCGACCGGGTTGGCCGTGGCGAGGACGTGGAAGGGCGCAGGCAGAGCGAACGTCTGGCCCTCGACGGTGACCTGGCGTTCCTGCATCGCCTCCAGCAGCGCGGCCTGGGTCTTCGGGGGTGTCCGGTTGATCTCGTCGGCCAGCAGCAGCCCGGTGAACAGGGGTCCCGGGCGGAAGTCGAACTCGCCGCGCTTCTGGTCGTAGATGAACGACCCGGTCAGGTCCGCGGGCAGCAGGTCCGGGGTGAACTGAGCCCGGGTGAACTCCAGACCCAGGGTCTGGGCGAAGGACCGGGCGGCCAGCGTCTTGCCGAGCCCGGGGAGGTCCTCGAGGAGCACATGCCCGCCGGCCAGGATGCCGCTGAGCACCATCGTGAGGGCCTCGCGCTTGCCCACCACGGCGCGCTGCACCTCCTCGAGCACCCTCCCCGCGGTCGCGAAGACCTCGGCGGGAGACATCGGCCCCGCGTTCACAGCCGCTCGACCCGTCGCAGCAGGTGGTCGATCTGGGTGGTCGTCAGCCTCCGGTCGCGGGGACCGTCGAGGTACGCGGTCAGGTCGGGGCCGAGGAGGTCGGCTGCTCGGCCCGGGTCCGCCTCACGGGTGATGCCGTGGCGTGCCATCAGCCGCTCGTCGGTGACCGCGGCCAGCCGGTGGTACATCTGGTGGTTGATCGCGCCCCGCGAGTCCAGGTGGCCGGAGACCACCCGCGACAGCAGCGAGAGCCGCGGATCCTGCCCCCGTCCGGTGACCGGCTCCTCGACGCGCCCGTCCCAGCGCACCGGCTCGGTGCGAGCGGACACGTCGAGGTAGAGCCAGAGGACGCAGAAGCCCGCCATCACGACCAGCGCCAGGAGACCCGGCTGTGGCTCGAGGCCCCACAAGAAGGCACCGGAGCAGGCGACCAGCCACACCACTACCGCGAGCGCGACCCGCTTGCGCCAGGAAGGCTGGGTGACGTGGGCGGTGTCCAGGCTCACTGGTCCACCTCGACGAGGTCGGCCTGGAACCGGTGAAGTGCGGCCGCGGCCCGCTGCCGCGCGGTCTCGTCGAGCGGGTGCACGGAGAAGCGAGCCTCTCGGTACAGCCCGGCGAGCGTGGCGATCGACCGGGGGTCGACGTCGAGCCGGTGGAGCACGCGGACGGTGAACTCGGAAGAGGTCTCCCAGCGTTCGCGAGGGAAACCGGCGTCGGCGACGACCTGTTCCAGGCGCAGCCAGCAGTGCACGATCCCGTCCCGAGCGGTTCCCTCTCCGAGCGCGCTCAGCCGGGCCTCGGCGTCACGCGCCAGCGCCTCGGTGGCTGCCGGCACGGGGGGGAGCACCTCGAAGTCGGGCTCGACCGGGCCCACCGGCCGCCCACGCCAGCGGTGCAGCCACAGCCAGCGCAGGACGACCCCGCTGACGGCGATCAGCCCGAGCAGCACCGCCCAGGCGAGCAGGTCGCCGATCCAGCTGAGGTCGAGGCGAGCGGGGCGGTCGCCGAAGAGCTCCTCGCCGGACGGCGGCAGGTCTATCTCTCGCGTCGGTGACTCCGACGGAGACGGCTCCTCCCCTGGCGTCCGTGGTTCGCCGGCCGAGTCGAACACCGTCGCCGGACCGGTGACCGACGCCCAGACCACGATCAGCAGACCAGCCGTCGCAGCGGCGGCCAGGAGTGGTCTCGACGGGCTCGACACCCGCCGCAGACTACTCTCACCGGCCGCGTCAGGGGCGGCGCAGACGAACTCAGTACGAAGGCTGCGAGGGGTCGACCTGGTTGACCCACGCGGCGACCCCGCCACCCACGTGCACGGCGTCGCCGAACCCGGCACCCTTCGCGATCGCCAGCGCCTCTGCGGACCGGATCCCGGTCTTGCAGTGCAGCACGACGGGGCTCGACCCGTTCGTCAGCTCGGTCAGCTGCTCGATCGCCCTGCCGTTGAGGAAGTCCCCCTTGGGGATCAGCACGGCACCCGGGATCTTGTTGATCTCGTACTCGTTGGGCTCGCGTACGTCGACGAGCACGAAGTCGCGGTCTCCCGCCTCCCGCTCCTCGAGCATCTGCTGGAGCTGGGTGACCGAGATCGTCGATCCGGCCGCGGCCTCGGCCGCGTCGTCAGAGACCGCTCCGCAGAAGGCGTCGTAGTCGATCAGCTCGGTGATGGTCGGGTTCTCGCCGCAGACCGCGCAGTCCGGGTCCTTGCGCACCGACAGCTTGCGGTACTCCATCTCCAGGGCGTCGTAGATCATCAGCTTGCCGAGCAACGGCTCGCCGATCCCGGTGATCAGCTTGATCGCCTCGTTCACCTGGATCGATCCGATGGACGCGCACAGCACACCGAGCACGCCGCCCTCGGCGCACGAGGGCACCATCCCCGGTGGCGGGGGTTCGGGGTACAGGCAGCGGTAGCAAGGCGCCCCGCCGCTCTGCTCGTCGACGGGAGCAGCGGGCCAGAACACCGACGCCTGCCCGTCGAAGCGGTAGATCGAGCCCCACACGTAGGGCTTGCCGAGGAGCACAGCGGCGTCGTTGACCAGGTAGCGGGTGGCGAAGTTGTCGGTGCCGTCGACGATGAGGTCGTAGTTCTCGAAGATGCCGAAGACGTTGTCGTTCTCCAGACGCTCGTCGTGCAGCACGACGTCGACCAGGGGGTTGACCTCGAGGATCGACTCACGTGCCGACTCCGCCTTGGACCGTCCGACGTCGCTCTGCCCGTGGATCACCTGACGCTGCAGGTTGGACTCGTCGACCTCGTCGAACTCGGCGATGCCGAGCGTGCCGACTCCCGCCGCGGCCAGGTACAGCAGCGCGGGGCTGCCCAGCCCACCCGCGCCGATCACCAGCACGCGTGCGTTCTTCAGCCGCTTCTGGCCGCTCATCCCGACGTCGGGGATGATCAGGTGACGGCTGTAGCGACGTACCTCGTCGGTGCTGAGCTCGGCTGCCGGCTCCACCAGCGGGGGAAGGGACACGGGCACTCCTTCGGCTACCTTCGGCTGCTTGCGGGTTGTCACCAGGCAGGGACACGGTCCCACCAGGCGCTGGCACCTGGGTAACCGCGGCCCGGGCTGCCGTGTTCCCCGCCGGGTAGTGTTTCCCGAGACCGATCACCGGTGTGGAAGGCAGCTGGTTTGACCACCACCGACGACCGCAAGCCGCGTGGAGCGCGGATGCCCCGCACCGAGCGGCGGACACAGCTGCTCGAGTCGGCGCTCGGCGTGTTCGTGGCGCAGGGCTACCACGCCGCGGCGATGGATGAGATCGCCGACCGGGCAGGGGTCTCCAAGCCGGTGCTGTACCAGCACTTCCCGGGCAAGCTGGAGCTGTACCTCGCGCTCCTCGACCAGTCCTGCGACACGATCATCGACGCAACCCGTGAGGCGTTGGACTCCACCGACGACAACAAGCAGCGAGTCGACGCCACGGTGCAGGTCTTCTACGACTACGTGTCCGACGCGCACGGCGCGTTCCGGCTGGTCTTCGAGTCCGACCTCACCAACGAGCCGGCTGTGCGCGAGCGGCTCGAGCGGGTCACCACCGAGTGCGCCGCCGACATCGCCACCGTCATCCAGGAGGACACCGGGCTACCGGACACGCAGTCCCGGCTGCTCGCGGTCTCCCTGGTCGGCATGGCGCAGGTCAGCGCCCGGTTCTGGCTCGACGACCGGCGGGGGCTCAGCCAGCAGGACGCAGCCACTCTGGTCTCTCGGCTGGCCTGGCGGGGAGTGCGGGGGTTCCCGGGACCGACGAGTGGGCGTGACGAGCACCAGCCTTAGCCGTCGACCTGCTTGGGCCTCCGGCTAGGGTCGGGGCACAGCCAACTGAGGAGGTCCTCCGGTGGAGGTCAAGATCGGCATCCAGCACGCCACCCGAGAGCTGGTCATCGACTCTGTCCAGACCGGTGAGGACCTCGAGACGATGGTCTCCAAGGCGCTCTCCGGGGACGACCCGCTCCTGGTGCTCTCCGACACCAAAGGTCGCAAGGTGATCGTACCGACCGACAAGCTCGCCTACGTCGAGATGGGCTCTCCCGCCATCGGACAGGTCGGCTTCCGCTCCTGACGCTGGCGCCGCAGCGAAAGCTCAGGAGGACAAACCCAGCGCGGCCATCCGCTTCGCGTGGTTCTCGGTGAGCCGGGTGAACATCCGACCGATGGCGGCGAGGTCCATCCCCGGCCGGTCCACCCCACCGGCCAGCAGCGCCGACAGCGCGTCCCGCTCGGCCGCCACCCGCTGCGCCTGCGACAGTGCCTCACCCATCAGCCGACGGCCCCAGAGGGCGAGCCGTCCGCCGACCCGGTGGTCGACGTCGATCGCCTTGCGGACCCGGTCCACCGCGAACTCGGAGTGGCCGAGGTCCGCGAGGCTCTCCAGGATCAGGTCGCGGGTGTCCGCGTCGACGAAGGCGGCGATCTCCCGGTAGAAGTCGGCGGCGAGTCCGTCGCCGACGTACGCCTTGACCAGTCCCTCCAGCCAGTCCGTGGGTGCGGTGTGCTGGTGGAAGGCGTCGATCGGCTCCTGGAAGGGCGTCATCGCCTCGAAGGGGTCCGAGCCCAGCTGCTTGATCCGGTCGCGGAGCGCGCAGAAGTGTCCGAACTCGGCCGAGGCCATGGCAGCCAGCTCCATCTTGTCCTCGAGGCCGGGCGCCATCTTCGCGTCCTCAGCAAGACGTTCGAAGGCCGACAGCTCGCCGTAGGCGATGGCGCCGAGGAGGTCGACGATCGCGGCCAGGTACTCCGGGTCGGAGAACGCGACGGACTCCTGCGCGCCGGGCGGCTCGGTCATGCAGGCACCCTACCGATGGGCTGCCGGTAGACTGGGTGAGACATCGCTCCTAGTGAGCCCAGCTCAACGAACAGGTAAATCTCCTGACCACCTTCAGAGACCTCGGGGTGCTCCCCGAGATCGCCGACGCCCTCGAGCGCGGCGGCATCACCACCCCGTTCCCCATCCAAGAGATGACGCTCTCGGTCGCCCTGATGGGCACCGACCTGATCGGACAGGCACGCACCGGCACCGGGAAGACCCTCGCGTTCGGCATTCCCGTGCTGCAACGCACCGTCGCGCCCCACGACCCCGACTACGAGGACCTCGCCGCCCCCGGCAAGCCACAGGCGCTGGTCATCGCCCCCACCCGTGAGCTCGCGCTACAGGTCTCCGGCGACCTGAAGCTGGCCGGCGCCGACCGCGGCACCCGCACGCTGACCGTCTACGGCGGAGTGGGGTACGACGTGCAGCTCGATGCCCTCGTGGCCGGCGTCGACGTCGTGGTGGGCACCCCTGGCCGGCTCCTCGACCTGGCCAACCGCAGGGCGCTGGACCTCTCGCACGTCAAGGTCCTGGTGCTCGACGAGGCCGACGAGATGCTCGACCTCGGGTTCTTGCCGGACGTGCAGAAGCTCCTCGCCAAGACCCCGGAGACGCGGCAGACGATGCTGTTCTCCGCGACGATGCCGGGGGCCATCGTCAGCCTCGCCCGCACCCACATGCGGCACCCGATGAACATCCGCGCGGAGTCCACCAGCGAGCAGCAGACGGTCCCGGCGACCGCGCAGTTCATCTACCAGGTGCACGACCTGGACAAGCCGGAGATCATCGCGCGGATCCTGCAGGCGGAGAACTCCGGGATCACGATGGTGTTCACCCGCACCAAGCGGCAGGCGCAGCGGGTGGCCGACGACCTCGCCGAGCGCGGGTTCCCGAGCAGCCCGCTGCACGGAGACATGCAGCAGGTGGCGCGGGAACGGGCGTTGAAGAAGTTCCGGGACGGCAAGATCAAGGTGCTGGTCGCCACCGACGTCGCGGCCCGCGGCATCGACGTCGCCGACGTGACCCACGTGATCAACTACAGCTGTCCCGAGGACGACAAGAACTACGTGCACCGGATCGGTCGCACCGGTCGGGCCGGCGCGACCGGGATCGCCATCACCCTGGTCGACTGGGCCGACGTGACCCGGTGGAAGACGATCAACAAAGCGCTCGGGCTGCCCTTCGACGAGCTGGTCGAGACCTACTCGACCTCGGAGAACCTCTTCCACGACCAGGGCATCCCGCCAGGCACCAAGGGACGCCTCGTCCCGGCAGCCGACGCCGTCCCCGCGGTCGCCGGCTCGAAGCCGCGCGAGGCCCGCGAGCGGGGCAGCGCCCGCGAGCGCGGCAGCGGTGGCGCCAGCGGCAGCAGCCGTAACCGGCGGCGCACC
>CADCUJ010000049.1 GCA_902805855.1 uncultured Nocardioidaceae bacterium | reverse complement strand
TCTCAACGATCACGAGGGCGATCTCAACCGGCACGGGCCCCATCTCAACCGGCACGGGCCCCATCTCAACCGGCACGGGCCCCATCTCAACGAGCGGTAGCGGGGTCAGAGGGCGAGCTGGCGGCGTACCACCTCGGCGAGGCGGTCGGCCACGGACCGGGCCTGGTCTGCCGATCCTGCCTCGACCATGACCCGTACCAGCGCCTCCGTCCCGGAGGGACGCAGCAGCACCCGGCCGGAGTCACCGAGATCGGCCTCCGCCTCGGCGACGGCAGCCGCGAGCACGGGGTCCTCGTCCGCTCGTGACTTGTCCACCCCAGGCACGTTCACCAGCACCTGCGGCAGTCGGGTCATCACGGCCGCGAGGTCCGCCAACGACGACTGCTGCACCGACATCCGGGACAGGACGTGCAGGGCGGTGAGGATCCCGTCACCGGTGGTGGCGTGGTCGCTCATGATCACGTGTCCGGACTGCTCGCCGCCGAGCGAGTAGTGGCCGGCCTTCATCGCCTCCAGCACGTAACGGTCGCCGACCTTGGTCTGCCGGACGCCCACGTTCTCGCGGCGCAGCGCCTGCACGAAACCGAGGTTGCTCATCACCGTCGCCACCACGGTGTTCGACCTGAGCGTGCCTGCATCGCGCATACCCAGCGCGAGGATCGCCAGGATCTGGTCTCCGTCCACGACGTTGCCCTCGTGGTCCACCGCCAGACAGCGGTCTGCGTCACCGTCCAGGGCGAAGCCGAGGTCGGCACTGTGCTCGACGACCGCCTTCTGCAGCAGGTCGAGGTGAGTGGAGCCGCAGCGGTCGTTGATGTTCAGCCCGTCCGGGGTGGCGCAGAGCGCGACCACGTCCGCTCCGGCATCGGCGAGCGCCTTCGGACCGGCGACCGAGGCGGCGCCGTTAGCGCAGTCCAGGACGACTCGCAGGCCGCTCAGGTTCTCCTGCAGGGTGCCGACCAGGTGCGCCGCGTAGTCGGCGGTCGCGGCGTCGTAGGACCGGACCCGTCCGACACCGGCGCCGGTCGGTCGGTCCCACGGCTCGCGCAGCCGCCGCTCGATGGCGATCTCGATGGCGTCGTCGAGCTTGACGCCACCGCGGGCGAGGAACTTGATGCCGTTGTCCGGCATCGGGTTGTGGCTGGCCGAGAGCATCACACCGAGGTCGGCGTTCAGCGCGCCGGTCAGGTAGGCAACCCCCGGTGTGGGCAGGACGCCGAGGAGCAGTACGTCGACACCGGCAGACGCCAGCCCGGAGACGACCGCCGCTTCGAGGAACTGTCCGGAGATGCGGGTGTCGCGCCCGACGACGGCAACGGGACGATGGCCTTCGAAAGCGCCGGCCTCACCGAGGACGTGGGCCGCAGCGACCGCAAGGTCGACCGCGAGCTCCGCGGTCAGCTGGCCGTTCGCCAGGCCTCGCACCCCGTCGGTGCCGAACAGGCGCCCCATCGGACGAGGACGAGGTCAGCGCTTGCTGAACTGAGGCGCCTTGCGAGCCTTCTTCAGCCCAGCCTTCTTGCGCTCGATGGCTCTCGCGTCCCGGGTCAGCAGGCCAGCCTTCTTCAACGAGGGACGGTTCGCCTCGACGTCGACGGCGTTCAACGCCCGGGCGACACCGAGACGCAGGGCGCCGGCCTGTCCGGTGATGCCACCGCCGTGGATGCGGGCGACCACGTCGAACCTGCCGACCAGGTCGGTGGTCACGAACGGCTCGTTGACGACCTGCTGGTGGAGCTTGTTGGGGAAGTACGAGTCGAGCGGGCGGCCGTTGACCGTCCACTCCCCCGAGCCGGGAACGAGTCGAACCCGAGCCACCGCCTCCTTGCGCCGCCCGGTCGCTGCGGCCGGGGCGATCGTGGCTGGCCGTGCGGGCGCGTCGGCCGACGGTGCGCTCTCGGAGCTGTAGGCGACCCCCTGATCGTCGGCCTGGTAGGTCTCCTCGGCCTGCGTGGGGTCCACGGACGTGTCCTGGGTGGTGTTCGTGTCAGCCACGGATGGTCCTCGCTACTCGGTCGTGCGTCACTGGGAGATCTGGGTGATCTCGAACGGCTTGGCCTTCTGGGCCTGGTGCGGGTGGTCCGGTCCGGCGTACACCTTCAGCTTCCGCAGCATCTGCCGACCGAGACGGTTCTTGGGCAGCATGCCCCACACCGCCTTCTCGATCGCCCGCCGCGGGTCCTTCTCGAGGAGCACGCCGAAGGGCGTCGACGACAGACCGCCGGGGTAGCCGGAGTGCCGGTAGGCCAGCTTGGTGTCCCGCTTGTCACCGGACAGCGCCACCTTGGCCGCGTTCACGATGATCACGAAGTCGCCGCCGTCGACGTGCGGGGCAAACGTCGGCTTGTGCTTGCCGCGAAGCAGCGTCGCGGTCTGCACGGCGAGGCGTCCGAGCACCACGTCTGCGGCGTCGATGACGTGCCACTCGCGCTGGATGTCAGCGGGCTTCGGGCTGTACGTACGCACGGATGTCTTGCCTTCTCGTCGGGATCTCGCTGGGGCGGTGGTCCGGCTGCGGGACACAACCTGTAGCCCCACCGCGGCGCGACCGTCAAGGATACCGGCGGGCCCGCCCCAGGGTCAAAACGCGGAAACCGGCGGCCGGACCGGCCGGGTACCACTCTACGTGGGCCTGCATTTCGCCCCTGATCGGTTCGGGCATAGGTTTGTCGCACCAGACGACAGCGAGGAGCCCCCGTGACCGAGACCACGGCCACCGCTTCCGGCAGGGACGACACCGGCGCCAGCCAGACCTTGAGCGTGCGGGACAACCGCACCGGTCAGGAGTACGACGTCCCGATCGTCGACGGGGCGATCCGCGCAGCCGACATCGGCAAGATCAAGACCGAGGACGAACCCGGGCTCGCGGTCTACGACCCCGGCTTCGTCAACACGGCATCGTGTCGGAGCGCGGTCACCTTCATCGACGGGGAGGCCGGGATCCTGGAGTACCGCGGCTACCCGATCGAGCAGCTCGCGGAGAAGTCGTCGTACCTCGAGGTCGCCTACCTGCTCGTGCACGGAGAGCTGCCCACCAAGGACCAGTACGACAGCTGGGTCCACGAGATCACCTACCACACCTTTGTGCACGAGAACATCCGCACCTTCATGCAGGGCTTCCGTTACGACGCCCACCCGATGGGCATGCTGCTCGCGTCCGTCGGCGCGCTCTCCACGTTCTACCCGGAGTCGCGCAGCATCTCCGACGCCGACAACCGGCACATGCAGGTGGTGCGGTTGATCGCGAAGATGCCGACGCTGGGTGCCTGGGCGTTCCGGCACGCACAGGGCAAGCCGTACGTGTATCCCGACAACGACCTCGGCTATGCGGCGAACTTCCTCGCGATGCTGTTCAAGATGAGCGAGCAGAAGTTCAACGCCGACGAGCGGCTCATCCGTGCGCTCGAGGTGCTGTTCATCCTGCACGCCGACCACGAGCAGAACTGCTCCACCAACGCTGTGCGCTCGGTCGGTTCCAGCGAGGTCGACCCGTACTCAGCCGTCACCGCGGGAATCGCCGCGCTCTACGGGCCGCTGCACGGCGGAGCGAACGAAGCCGTACTCCGGATGCTGCGACGGATCGGCTCGGAGGACCGGGTCCCCGAGTTCATCGAGGGCGTCAAGAACGGCAAGGAACGCCTGATGGGCTTCGGGCACCGCGTCTACAAGAACTACGACCCGCGCGCGAAAATCATCAAGCAGGCCGCCGACGACGTGTTCGAGGTGACCGGGGTCAACCCTGCGCTGAAGATCGCCCTGGAGCTCGAGCGGATCGCGCTGGAGGACGAGTACTTCGTCACGCGCAAGCTCTCCCCAAACGTCGACTTCTACAGCGGGCTGATCTACGAGGCGCTGCAGGTCCCGCCGGGGATGTTCACTGTGCTCTTCGCCATCCCGCGCACCTCCGGCTGGCTCGCCCAGTGGCTGGAGCTCGTGCAGGACCCGGACCAGAAGATCGCCCGGCCCAAGCAGATCTACACCGGCCCCCGCACCCTCGACTTCATGGCGCCGAGCGAGCGCTGGAAGTAGGGGTCGCCAGGGGAGCCAGGGAAGCAGTCAGCGGACCCGCTGCACCCGTCCCTCGTCCCAGACCGGCCCGTCGGACTCGTACACCGACCC
The DNA here is from genome assembly GCA_902805855.1 of uncultured Nocardioidaceae bacterium. GTDB lineage: Bacteria > Actinomycetota > Actinomycetes > Propionibacteriales > Nocardioidaceae > Nocardioides_C. Next base: position 28,403 of record CADCUJ010000049.1, on the reverse strand, counting down.
GTCGGCGCCGTACACCAGGAAGCGGTCGAACCCCCGGGCGAACCACCGGTCGTGGGTGACCGCCAGCACGGTCCCCTCGAACGCCTCCAACCCTGCCTCGAGCGCTTCGGCGGACTCGACGTCCAAGTTGTCGGTCGGCTCGTCGAGCAGGAGCAGCGTGGCGCCGGACAGCTCGAGCAGGAGGATCTGGAAGCGTGCCTGCTGACCTCCGGACAGCGAGTCGAACCGTTGCTCGGCGGCATGCGCGAGCTCGTAGCGATCCAGCGCACGGGAGGCCGGCTCGCGTGGCATGCCGTCGCGGTGCTCGTCACCGCGATGCAGGATCTCCAGTAGCGTGCGACCCGCGAGCTCGGGATGCTCATGCGTCTGGACGAACCACCCGGGCCGCACGCGGGCACCGAGGCGGGCGCGCCCGGTGTGGGTCACTGGCCGGACAGGTGCGTCGCCCACCGGGCGGTGCTCCACGTCGGGATCGCTACCCCCGGCAGCGAGCAGTCTCAGGAAGTGCGACTTGCCCGACCCGTTCGAACCCAGCACGGCGACTCGTTCGCCGTACCAGACCTCGAGGTCGAAGGGCCGCATCAGACCGGTCAGCTCCAGGCTCTCGCAGATGACCGCGCGCTTGCCGGTGCGTCCACCCTTGAGCCGCATCTTGACCTGCTGCTCGCGTGGCTGCGACGTCGGTGGCCCCGCCTCCTCGAACTTCCGCAGCCGGGTCTGCGCGGCCTGGTAGCGGGAGGCCATGTCGGAGTTGTAGGCAGCCTTCTGCTTGTACATCAGCATCTGGGCGCGCAGTTTGGCGTGCTCCTCGTCCCAGCGGCGGCGTAGCTCCTCGAAGCGTGCGAACCGGTCGCGGCGCGCCTGGTGGTAGGCGGCGAAGCCGCCCGGGTGCGTCCACACCGTGTTGCCGCTCGCGCCCAGCTCCACGGTCACGACCCGGGTCGCGGTGTTGTTCAGCAGCTCACGGTCGTGGCTGACGAACAGGATCGTCTTCGGTGACTCGTTGATCCTGTTCTCGAGCCACGTCTTGCCCGGCACGTCGAGGAAGTTGTCCGGCTCGTCCAGCAGCAGCACCTCGTCCGGGCCGCGCAGCAGGAACTCCAGCACCAGCCGCTTCTGCTCACCGCCGGACAACGTGGTGAGCTCGCGGTACCGGGCGCGCTCGAACGGCACCCCGAGGGCAGCGGTGCAGCAGACGTCGAAGGTGACCTCGATGTCGTAGCCGCCGGCGTCGCCCCACTCCGCGAGCGCCTCGGCGTACTTCATCTGCGTCGTCACGTCGTCGTGCTCCATCATCGCGAGCTCGGACTCGTCGACCTTGGCCGCGGCCTGTCGGACCCGGGGAGGGGAGACCGAGAGCAGCAGGTCGTGAACGGTCCTCCCCTCGTTGCCATGGGTGACCATCTGTCGCATCACCCCGAGGCCGCCGCTGCGGGTGACTGCACCGGAGTGCGGGGCAAGGTCACCGGTGATGATTCGGAGCAACGTGGTCTTACCGGCCCCGTTCGCACCTACCAACGCGACCTTGGCGCCCTCGCCGACGCGGAAGGAGACGTCGTCGAGCAGCACCCTGCCGTCGGGCAGCTCGTAGCGGATTCCGGAGACGTCGACGTGGCCCACGGGCATCGATTGTGCCCGCCGGCCAGGCTGCCCGCGACCGGGTTTCGCCTGGCCCCACGCCAAGGCGACCTACAGTGGGCGCATGTGCGGCGGTGCAGACTCCAGGCGCGCCGGGCAGGCCGGTCCGCGTGTGGGCGGGCTGTGCACGCTGCTGGCCGGTGCCCTGTTGCTCGCCGGATGCTCGGCCATGGCGGACGCGACCGGCCCGCGGCAGCCGGACGAGCCGGCCGGCGAGGCCTCGCGTGCGTTGCCTGCTCCCCCACAGCGACCCCCCGCTGAGCCGAGCGCCTCCAAGGGCACTCGGGAGCAGTCAGCAGCGGAACCGGTGCAGTCGCAGCGACCCGGCCGGGCTCAGCGACCGAAGCGACCCGAACCCCGACGCTCGTTCCTCCGCATCCCGGCGATCGGCGTCGTCGACGTGCCGGTGCTGCGGTACCGCGGCTCGCCCGACGACGCGGCAGGGACGAGGATCCAGAACCGCGGCCCGACAGCATCACCGCGCGGACCGCGAGGGGGCGTCGGGCCCGGTGACGTCGGGAACTTCATCGTCACCGGTCACCGCACCTCGCACTCGGCCCCGTTCGCGGACCTCCCGGTGCTCCGCGCCGGGGACGTGGCCGTCGTGCGCAGCGGTGGCCACGCCTACACCTACCGGGTGACCCGCACCAGGTGGACGTCTTTTCGGTCGCCGCGCTCGCTGGCGGCCCAGTCCGCCGAGGTCCCCGGCAGGCCGGGGCGGAAGGCGGTCCGGCCCTGGCTCACCTTGTCCACCTGCGCGACGCCTGAGGACCACGCCAACGGCAACTACTGGTCCGACAGGTTCGGGAACCCTGAGCACCGGATCGACAAGATCGCCGCCCTGGTCGACGTACGTCCGGCGGGCCCGGCATCCGGCTAGGTCGGGGTCCAGTCACCACCCTCGGTGTACGACGATCAGTCCACACCACCCAGTGCCGATCGGCCGGCCTCGAGCCGAGCGACCGGGACCCGGAACGGCGAGCAGGACACGTAGTCCAGGCCGACCTCGTCGAAGAAGTGGATCGAGTCCGGGTCGCCGCCGTGCTCGCCGCAGATGCCCAGGTGCAGGTCCGGACGGGACGCGCGGCCCTTCTCGACCGAGTGGCGCACCAGCGCGCCGACCCCGTCACGGTCCAGGGACTCGAACGGCGAGACCCCGAAGATGCCCTTGTCCAGGTAGGTGCTGAAGAACGACGCCTCGACGTCGTCGCGGGAGAAGCCCCAGGTCATCTGGGTGAGGTCGTTGGTTCCGTAGGAGAAGAACTCCGCCTCTTCGGCGATCTCACCTGAGGCCATCACCGCGCGCGGCAGCTCGATCATCGTGCCGACCTTGAAGTCGAGGTCCACCTCGAGCTCGTCCTCGATCATCGTGCCGACTTCGAGGATGACGGACTTGACGAGCTGCAGCTCCTGCACGGTCGCGACCAGCGGGATCATGATCTCCGGCTGCGGATCGCCACCTGCCCTGCGTCGCTCCGCCGTCGCCTCGAGGATCGCGCGTGCCTGCATTGCGAACAGCCCGGGAATCACGATGCCCAGCCGCACGCCGCGCAGGCCCAGCATCGGGTTCTGCTCGTGAAGGCGCTGCACCGCGTCGAGCAGCAGGTGGTGACGACGGCTGCGCTCCCCGTGGTCGTCCTCGATGGCCACCTCGACCGAGAGCTCGGTCAGGTCGGGAAGGAACTCGTGCAGAGGCGGGTCGATCAGCCGGATCGTCACCGGCAGCCCGTCCATCTCCTCCAGGATGCCGACGAAGTCTGTGCGCTGCATGGGAAGCAGGTCGGCGAGTGCCTTCTCCTGCTCCTCGGAGCTCTCGGCGACGATGAGCGACTCCACGAGCGCCTTGCGCTCGCCGAGGAACATGTGCTCGGTGCGGCACAGACCGATGCCACGCGCGCCGAACCTCCTCCCGCGCGCGGCGTCCGCAGGCGTGTCGGCGTTCGCCCGCACCTCCAGCCGTCGGGTCCGGTCGGCGTGCGACATGATCCGCTGCACCGCCTCCACGAGGTCGTCGGACTCGGCGTCCTGGTCCCCCTCGAAGTAGCGCACCACAAGCGAGTCGACGACCGGTACCTCGCCGGCGAAGACCTCGCCGGTGGTCCCGTCGATGGAGATCAGGTCTCCCTCGCTGACGGTCACCCCGTCACGGCTGAGGAACCGCTTCGCGTTCACGTCCACGTCGAGGGACTCGGCTCCGCACACGCAGGTGCGGCCCATCCCCCGGGCGACGACCGCGGCGTGCGAGGTCTTCCCCCCTCGGCTGGTCAAGATCCCCCGCGCGGCCACCATGCCCGATAGGTCGTCCGGGGTCGTCTCCCGCCGAACCAAGATGACGTCGTCCCCGTGGTCGGACCACTCGACCGCCGTACCGGAGTCGAAGACCGCCTTCCCGACCGCGGCGCCGGGAGAGGCGTTCATCCCCTTGGCGATCAGCTCGCGGTCGGCGTCGGCATCGAAGCGGGGGAACATCAGCTGGGCGAGCTGCTCGCCGCTCACCCGCCGGACCGCCTCGTCCATGTCGATCAGGCCCTGGTCGACCAGCTGGCAGGCGATCCGGAACGCGGCCTCCGCTGTACGTTTTCCGACGCGGGTCTGGAGCATCCACAGCTTGCCGCGCTCGACGGTGAACTCGATGTCACACAGGTCCCGGTAGTGCTCCTCGAGGGTGGACATGATCCGCATCAGCTCGTCGTACGAGCTCTTGTCGATGTCCTCGAGGTCAGCCAGCGGCACGGTGTTGCGGATGCCGGCGACGACGTCCTCCCCCTGCGCGTTCTGCAGGTAGTCGCCCCAGACCCCCTGCGCCCCAGATGCCGGGTCGCGGGTGAACGCCACCCCGGTTCCCGAGTCCATCCCACCGTTGCCGAACACCATGGAGACGACGCTGACTGCCGTGCCGAGGTCGCCGGGGATGCGCTCCTGGCGCCGGTAGAGCACCGCACGCTCGGTGTTCCAGGACTCGAAGACCGCGCGGACGGCGAGGTCGAGCTGTTCGCGCGGTTCCTGGGGGAAGTCGCGGCCGGTGCGGTCGCGGATCAGCCGCTGGTACGTCGCCACCAGCTCCCGGAGGTCGTCGACGCCGAGATCCAGGTCGTTCTCGGTGCCACGGTCCCGCTTCAGGTCCTCCATCGCCTCGTGGAAGAGCGCTGCGTCGACGCCGAGCACCGTCGCACCGAACATCGCGAGCAGCCGTCGATACGAGTCGAAGGCGAACCGCTCGTCGCCGCCGGCCATCGCGGCAAGACCGGCGACCGAGTCGTCGTTGAGGCCGACGTTGAGGACCGTCTCCATCATGCCGGGCATCGAGAACTTCGCACCGGAACGGACCGAGACCAGTAGCGGGTCGTCGGGCTGGCCCAGCTTCTTGCCCATCGCGCTCTCCAGCGCCTCGAGGTGCTCGCTCACCTGCTGCGCCAGTCCCTCGGGCTCCTGACCGGCCTTCAGGTAGGACCGGCAGGCCTCGGTGCTGATGATGAAACCCGGCGGGACCGGCAGACCCAGGTTGGTCATCTCGGCCAGGTTCGCCCCCTTGCCGCCCAGCAGGTCCTTCTGGTCCCTGCCGCCTTCGGAGAAGTCGTAGACGTACTTCGTGCCCTGCCGCGATGTCCCTGTGGCCGCCGGTCTGCCTGGTGTCATGGCCAGATCATGCACCACGAGCAATGACCGCGTCAGGCCTCGCGGCGCACCGCGGTCGGCGTACGGTGGTCGGCGTGCGTTGGGTGGTGTACGGCGCGGGCGCGGTCGGCGGAGTGCTCGGCGGGCGGATGTACGACGCCGGCCTCGATGTGGTGTTGGTCGCCAGGGGCGAGCACCTGAGCGCGATCCGAGACCACGGACTGACCCTGGCCTCTCCGGAGGGCACCACGCGGCTGCCGGTCCCCGTGGTCGGCGACGCGAGCGAGGTGGACTGGCGAGAGCCGTGCGTCGTACTGCTCACCGTGAAGAGCCACCAGAGCGCCGCTGCCCTCGACGACCTCGTCGGGTCTGCTCCCGCCGACGTGGTCGTGGTCTGCGTGCAGAACGGCGTCGCCAACGAGCAGACCGCGCTGCGCTATTTCGATCAGGTGCAGGGCACCTGCGTGATGATGCCGACCGCGCACCTGGAGTCCGGCATCGTGCAGGCTCACTGCGCGCCGGTCGCCGGAATTCTGGACACCGGCCGGTTCCCGGACGGCGTCGACGCCATCACCGATGAGGTCGTCGACGCCTTCCGGACCGCAGGCTTCGTGTCGGAGCCGCGGCCGGACGTCATGGCGTGGAAGTACCGCAAGCTGATCATGAACCTGGCGAACGCGGTGCAGGCGTGCTGCGGGTCCGGGTCGGGGACCGACGAGCTGAGCAGGCGGGTCCGTGCGGAGGGTGAGGCGGTCCTCTCGGCGGCCCATGTCGCGGTGGTCAGCGAGGAGGCCGACCGCGAGCGTCGTGGCGACATCCTCCGGCGCCGTCAGCCGGGAGGACACCCGGCCAGCGGCGGATCGTCGTGGCAGAGCCTGCGCCGGGCCACCGGCAGCATCGAGTCGGACTACCTCAACGGGGAGATCGTCCTCCTCGGCCGCCTTCACGGAACGCCGACCCCGGCCAACCTGATGCTGCAGCAGACCGCGACCCGGCTTGCCCGTGAGGGCGCCGAGCCAGGTTCGGTGGACCCGTCGTCGCTGTTGGCCGAGCTGGACGGGATGTGAGGGCCTCGGATCAGCTGCGCCTCGTCTCGAGGACCCGGAAGCCCTTGGCGCTCGCCAGGCGGGTCGTCGGGTAGCCCTCCTCCTCCAGCCATCTCTGCAGCGAGTCCGAGCCGAGGTTCTTGCCGACCACCATCACCGCGCGCCCGTTCGGCGCGAGCCGCGCCAGCCAGGTCCGGAGCAGCGTGTGCAGCGCCGGCTTCCCGATCCGGATCGGCGGATTCGACCAGATCTCCTCGAACTGCACGGTCTCGTCGACGGCGTCCGGGGTCACCGCCCGGAACCGGTCGGCGAGCCCGAGCGCGACCGCGTTCTGGTTCGCCAGCACCAGCGCCCGCTCGTTGACGTCGACGCCCCAGACCGTGGAGGCCGGTGCCACCGAGGCGATAGCGAGCCCGATCACGCCGTAGCCACAGCCCAGGTCCAGGACCGTGCCGCCATCGGGTGGAGCGACCTCTCGCAGCAGCACCGCTGTGCCCGGGTCGAGCCGGCCCTGGGCGAAGACCCCCGTCCCGGAGCTCAGCACCAGGTCCTTGTCCCAGATCCGCACCCGCACGGGAAGCCGTTTGAACGGCACGGCGGGGTCGGCGGAGAAGTAGTGCTCACCCATCACCGGCACCGGTCGACATCGCAGGTGCCGTCCGAGGACGGCGAGAGGCCTCGGCCCGAGCTGCCAGCTCTGCATCCGGTGGATAGGCCACCTGCTCGAGCGTGAGTCCCAGCGCGGGCACAACGGTCACCGCCGGGTCGCGCAGCGCGCGCCGCAGCACCTCGCCGGCCCAGGTCACCGGACGACGACCCTCGCCCACGGCGACCAGGCAGCCGACCACCGAGCGGACCATGTGGTGGCAGAACGCGTCGGCGCGCACCGTGGCCGTGAGGAGGCCGTCGCCATCACGGTGCCAGGTGAGCTCCAGCAGCGTGCGCACCGTGCCGGCACCCTGCCGCCTCCTGCAGAAGGCAGCGAAGTCGTGCTCGCCGAGCAGGGACGCGGACGCCTGGTTCATGGCGGTCAGGTCGAGCCGTCGCGGCCAGCGCTGCACGTGCTGCCGCATCAGCGGGTCGACCGCGGCGGGGGTGTCTGCGAACCGGTAGGCGTAGCGGCGCCAGAGCGCGGAGAACCTGGCGTCGAAGCCGGCGGCCGCCTCACAGCAGCCGTGGATCCGCACGTCGGCGGGCAGGACGCCGTTCAGCCGCCGCAGCAGGACCTCGGTGGGCGGCTGCGTACCTCCGCCAGCCGACTCCGCGACCCTCGACTGCTCGACGTCGAGGTGGACGACCTGTCCACGTGCATGCACGCCGCTGTCGGTTCGCCCGGCACAGGTGAGGCTGACATCCGCGACTCGCAGGACCTGAGCCAGGGCGGGCTCCAGCGTTCCCTGCACGGTGCGCAGACCCGGCTGGGCCGCCCACCCGTGGAAGTCCGTGCCGTCGTAGGCCAGGTCCAGTCTCAGCCGCACGCAGGCTCCGCAGGGACTACTCGCCGGCCTTGGTGAACCCAGCGGCCTCAGCGGCCTCCTCGGACTCGAACCAGACCTCGGCAACGGTCTGGTTGTACCACTGCCCGTCCGGAGTGTGGTACTTCATCGAGTCCTCGTTGCCCTTGACCGGGTAGCCCTCCGGCGCGTCGTCCACGGTCTCCATCGGCGCGTGCGACCCGGGGTACTTGCCCGTGACCCCGCCCTCGGTCTCTTCGAAGGCCTCCTCGTCGGCCCCTTCGGACGCGACGATGGTGGGGGCGTCCGCCGGCTCCACCGCGGGCGCCGGTGCAGCCGGCTCGGTTGGCGTGCGCTCTGTGGTGCGGGAGTCCTGCGCGCGCCGAGCGCCCGGGGTGTACTCCTCGGTCAGGAGCTCGATCACCGCCATCGGAGCGTTGTCGCCCTTGCGTGGGCCGAGCTTGGTGATCCTCGTGTAGCCGCCGGGACGCTCCGCGAACCGAGGCGCGATCTCCTCGAAGAGGACGTGCACGACACCCTTGTCACGGATCGTGGTCAGCACCTGGCGGCGGGCGTGCAGGTCACCGCGCTTGGCCTTGGTGATCAGCCGCTCGGCCACCGGGCGCAGCACTCGTGCCTTCGCCTCGGTGGTGGTGATCGCACCATGCTCGAACAGGCTGGTCGCCAGGTTCGAGATGATGTGCTTTTGGTGCGCGGGACCACCGCCGAGGCGCGGACCCTTCTTCGGGGTAGGCATCGTGCTTCTCTTCTCTTCCGAGCCGTGTCAGGTACCCGGATAGGTGTTTGTTCTCAGGTGGTCGGGCCTGCTCGCCCTGGGCGGGACCGGGCCGGTCAGTACTGTTCGTCCTCGACGAAGCTGTCGTCGTCGTCGTCGTACGCCGCCAGGGCCGCTGCCGCGTCGAAGCCGGGGGCGCTGTCCTTGAGGGACAGCCCCATCTCCGCCAGCTTGGCCTTGACCTCGTCGATCGACTTGGCGCCGAAGTTCCGGATGTCGAGCAGGTCCTGCTCCGAGCGCGAGATGAGCTCACCCACGGTGTGGATGCCCTCACGCTTGAGGCAGTTGTAGGAACGCACGGTGAACTGCAGGTCCTCGACCGGAAGCGCCAAGTCGGCGGCGAGCTGCTCGTCGACCGGCGAGGGGCCGATGTCGATCCCTTCCGCCTCGACGTTCAGCTCGCGTGCCAGCCCGAACAGCTCCACGAGCGTCTTGCCTGCGGAGGCGATCGCGTCGCGCGGACGGATCGACTGCTTGGTCTCCACGTCGATCACCAGCCGGTCGAAGTCGGTGCGCTGCTCGACTCGGGTGGCCTCGACCTTGTAGGTGACCTTCAGGACGGGGCTGTAGATCGAGTCGACCGGCATCCGGCCGATCTCCACGTCGCCGGCCTTGTTCTGCACCGAGCTGACGTAGCCGCGACCCCGCTCGACGACGAGCTCCATCTCGAGCTTGCCTTTGTCGTTCAGGGTGGCGATGCGCAGGTCGGGGTTGTGCACCTCGACACCGGCCGGCGGGGCGATGTCCGCGGCGGTGACCTCACCCGGGCCCTGCTTGCGCAGGTACATGGTGACCGGCTCGTCCTGCTCGGAGGAGACGACGAGGTCCTTGAGGTTGAGGATCACCTCGGTGACGTCTTCCTTGACGCCTTCGATGGTCGAGAACTCGTGCAGCACGTTGTCGATTCGGATGCTGGTCACCGAGGCGCCAGGGATCGACGACAGGAGGGTGCGGCGCAGCGAGTTGCCGAGCGTGTAGCCGAATCCGGGCTCCAACGGCTCGATCACGAATCGTGACCGGAAGTCGCCGACAGCCTCTTCGGAGAGGGTGGGACGTTGGGCGATGAGCACTGTGTCTTCCTTTCCGAGCCGACCGCTATATGACGGCTCGAACTGACGGGTCCCGATGGCGCTGCTGCGGCCACCGGGCTGGGGTGGCGAGGGGACGAGCCCCACGCATGGTTACTTCTTCGAGTAGAACTCCACGATGAGCTGTTCTTGGACCGGGATGTCGATTTGCTGGCGGACCGGGACCTGATGCACCAGGATGCGCATCCGGTTCGGCAGTGCCTCCATCCACGCCGGGACGATCCGCTCCCCGTGAGTCTCGCGAGCCACGATGAACGGCGTCATCTCCAGCGACTTCTCGCGCACGTCGATCACGTCATGGGCGGTCACCTGGAAAGACGGGATGTCGACCTTCTTGCCGTTGACCTTGAAGTGACCGTGGGTGACGAGCTGTCGCGCGTGACGGCGGGTGCGCGCGAAGCCGGCCCGGTAGACGACGTTGTCCAGGCGGCACTCGAGCAGCTGCAGCAGGTTGTCACCGGTCTTCACGGCGCGTCGGCTGGCCTCCGCGTAGTAGCGGTGGAACTGCTTCTCGAGAACGCCATAGGTGAGGCGGGCCTTCTGCTTCTCGCGGAGCTGGAGCAGGTACTCGCTCTCCTTGATCCGGCCGCGGCCGTGCTGGCCAGGGGGGTAGGGGCGACGCTCGTATGCCTGGTCACCGCCGACCAGGTCGACGCCGAGACGGCGGGACTTCTTGGTCATCGGACCGGTGTAACGGGCCATGTCGGACTCCTTAGTTCGCTCGGGGCAGTCTCGTCGGCATCAGACGCGGCGGCGCTTGGGCGGCCGGCATCCGTTGTGCGGAGTGGGCGTGACGTCCGCGATGGTGCCGACCTCGAGGCCGATCGCACCCAGCGAACGGATCGCCGTCTCACGTCCCGAGCCGGGACCCTTGACGAAGACGTCGATCTTCTTCATCCCGTGCTCCATCGCACGACGACCCGCTGCCTCTGCTGCCATCTGAGCGGCGAACGGCGTGGACTTGCGCGAGCCCTTGAAGCCGACGGTGCCGGCTGATGCCCACGCGATCACCGCACCGGTCGGGTCGGTGATCGTGACGATGGTGTTGTTGAAGGTGCTCTTGATATGGGCTTCGCCCTGAGCGATGTTCTTCTTCTCCTTGCGGCGCACCTTCTTGGCGCCGGCCTGACGGCTCTTGGGGGGCATTCAGGTACTCCTCTTACTTGGCCTTCTTCTTGCCGGCGACGGTGCGCTTGGGACCCTTGCGACTGCGCGCGTTGGTCTTGGTGCGCTGGCCACGGACCGGGAGGCCCTGGCGGTGGCGGCGGCCCTGGTAGCTGCCGATCTCGATCTTGCGGCGGATGTCGGCCTGCACCTCGCGGCGCAGGTCACCCTCGGTCTTCAGACTGGCTTCGATCTCGTCACGGAGTCGGACCAGCTCGTCATCGCCGAGCTGGTGCACCCGCATGTCCGGGTTGATCCCGGTGGAGGAGAGCAGCGCCTGGGCGCGAGTACGGCCGATGCCGTAGATGTAGGTGAGTGCGACCTCGACGCGCTTGTCGCGCGGGAGGTCGACACCGACGAGGCGTGCCATCAGAGGCGTTCCCTTCGTTCTTCAGAGGTTTCGTGTCGTGTCGCGTCCCGCTTCTCGATGCTGGTCTGCGGCCTCGAGATCCGGGCCCCGGCCTCTGTCCGGGGGTGGTTCGCCCGTCTTGCGACGGACTCAGCGAACACGTTGTAGGTATTCAGTTGTGTGCTGTTCAGCCCTGGCGCTGCTTGTGCCGCGGGTTCTCGCAGATCACCATGACGCGTCCGTGGCGACGGATCACCTTGCACTTGTCACAGATCGGCTTGACGCTCGGGTTGACCTTCATGGTTTGGCGGCTCTCTTGGTTACTTGTAGCGATAGACGATTCGCCCGCGGGTCAGGTCGTACGGCGAGAGCTCGACGACGACTCGGTCCTCGGGAAGGATTCGGATGTAGTGCTGACGCATCTTGCCGCTGATGTGGGCGAGGACCTTGTGGCCGTTGCTGAGCTCGACCCGGAACATCGCGTTCGGGAGAGCTTCCACAACCGTCCCCTCGATCTCGATCACGCCTTCCTTCTTCGGCATGTCCTCCACAATCTGTCGATGGTCAGCGCTTGTTCGACCCGGTCTGCCCCGGTCTGCTCTCGGCACCACCTCCCAGGCACGACCGAGCACCGAAGGTTTGCACCGCAGGTCATTGGCCGGGCAGCCGCGGGGCGCCACGAAACAGGCCCAGGTGGTGGGCCGACACACCAGTCTACGTCAAGCCACCCCGCGGCGCTAATCCGCCGAGGCGGCTATGCGGGGCAGCCGGCGGCGAAGGCGCAGGATCGCCTCGGTGACGGCACCGGGGTCCACCAGCTGGTGGAGGTGCCGGCCGGGCAGGGTCTCGACCGGCCAGGCTCGCTGCTCGGCAGTGGCCCGCTCCGGCGCATAGGTGTCCCCGAAGGCGAGGTAGGCCGCCGGCATCGTTCGCCACTGGACGGGGGTCGGGACCTGCGAGTCGAGGTAGGAAAGCGGCAGCCGCGGCTGCTGCCGCTCGACGGCGGTCCGGGTAGCCGGGTCCGGGAAGAGCTGCGCGACCTCGTCGGCGGCCCACCAGCTGGTCCACGGGGGAAGCACGGAGTCCTCTCCGGCCATGGCGGCAAGAGCCTGCCGGAGCTCCGCCGGCGCAGTGGGCGTCGTGGGCGCATCCGAGGGAAGGCCGGCGTCCACGAAGACCACACCGCGAACCGGACGTTCGGCGCCGAGCGACGCGACGTACAGCCCCGCGTTGCTGTGCGGCACCAGCACGAGGTCGTCCCCAGCGGGCATCTGCTGCTGGAGGGTCTCGAGGATGTCGGCCGGGGATTTAGCGGCCGCGCAGTCGAGCACGGTGACGGGTTGCCCGGGCCGGCGCAGCCGGTCGGCCACCGGCTCCCAGACGGCCGGGCCGAGGAACGGGCTCGGGATCAGCACGAAGTGGCACACGCCGGACACCGTAGCCGCGGTCCGGACACCGAGTCCCTGGTGGACTTTTGCGGAGAGCTCCTGGTGACCTGGGTCAGGACCCGCCGAAGGGCACGCCGAGCTCGGTGAGCCTCGCCTCGCCACCGTCCAGTGCGGTCAGCACCCAGGCTCCGTCGGCGGTCAGGGTGAACGTGTGCTCGAAGTGCGCAGCGAGCGAGCCGTCCGCGGTGACCACCGTCCAGTCGTCCGCGAGCATCCGGCTCTCCGGGCTGCCCGCGACCACCATCGGCTCGACCGCCAGTGCGAGTCCCTCCACCAGCTTGGGTCCCTTGCCGGGGCGGCCGTGGTTCGGGACGTTCGGCGGCTGGTGCATCGCCGACCCGATGCCGTGGCCGACGTAGTCCTCGAGGATTCCGTAGCTGCCCTGTGAGCGGATGTAGGACTCGACGGCGTGCGAGATGTCGGTGACCCGGCCGCCGAGCGTGGCAGCCGCCAGGCCGCGCCACAACGCCTGCTCGGTGACCGCGATCAGCTCCTTGGCCTCCGGCGGCACCTGGCCCACGGCGACGGTGAGGGCGGCATCGCCGTGCCAGCCGTCGACGATCGCCCCACAGTCGATCGAGACGACGTCGCCGTCGGCGATCACCCGGTCACCGGGGATGCCATGCACGACCTCGTCGTTGACCGACACGCAGATCGAGCCGGGGAAGCCGTGGTAGCCCTTGAAGGACGGAGTGGCACCTGAGGAGCGGATGTTGTCCTCGGCGACCCGGTCGAGGTCCCGGGTGGTCGCACCGGGGCGTACCGTCCGCGCGAGCAGGTCGAGCGTCTCGCCGACGACCAGCCCAGCGGCCCGCATCTTCTCGATCTGCGCCGCCGTCTTGATCTCGACACCGCGCTCGCGGAACACCGGCCCTACCGTCGACGAGCGCGCCTCAGCGGGCGCGCTCTCCCCGCACCCGGTCGAGCTCGGCGAACACCCGGGCAGAGACCTCCTCGACGGTGCCGATGCCGTCGACGCGCATCAGCACCCCGCGATCCTCGTAGACCGAGATCAGCGGCTCGGTCTGCTCGTGGAAGACGTCTTGGCGGTGCCGGAGCACTTCCTCGGTGTCGTCTCCGCGGCCCTCGACGTCGGCACGCTTCAGCAGCCGCTGGACCAGCTCCTCGTCGCTCACGGTGAGGACGATGACAGCGTCCAGGGACCGGCCGGCCGCGGCCAGAGCGTCGTCGAGCACCTCGACCTGTGCCACGGTCCTCGGGTAGCCGTCGAGGAGAAAGCCGTCGGCCGCGTCGTCCTCGGCGATGCGCTCGCGGACCATCCCGTTGGTGATGTCGTCCGGCACGTAGTCGCCGACATCCATGAAGCTCTTCGCCTTCAGGCCGAGCGGAGTCTGCTCCGCGACATTGGCCCGAAAGATGTCACCGGTCGAGATCGCCGGCACCGAGAGCCGATCGGCGATTATCTTGGCCTGCGTCCCCTTGCCGGCACCCGGCGGCCCCATCAAGATGATCCGCATCAGCGCAGGAACCCCTCGTAGTTGCGCTGCTGGAGCTGGCTCTCGATCTGCTTCACCGTGTCCAGCGCGACACCCACCATGATCAGGATGCTGGTGCCGCCGAACGGGAAGTTCTGGTTCGCGTTGATCAGCACGAAGGCGATCAGCGGGACCAGGGAGATCAGCCCCAGGTACAGCGCTCCAGGCGCTGTGATCCGGGACAGGACGTAGGACAGGTACTCCTCGGTCGGCTTGCCCGCCCGGATGCCGGGGATGAACCCGCCGTACTTCTTCATGTTGTCGGCCACCTCGGTCGGGTTGAAGGTGATGGCGACGTAGAAGTAGGTGAAGAAGATGATCAGCGCGAAGTAGACCGCCATGTAGAGCGGGTGGTCACCCTGGACGAAGTACGTGTTCAAGAAGGTGACCCACCAGGAGTCACCGCGCTGGTTGAACTGCAGCGCCAGCGCCGGCAGGTAGAGCAGGCTGGAGGCGAAGATGACCGGGATGATGCCGGCCTGGTTCACCTTCAGGGGGATGTACGTCGACGAGCCGCCGAACATGCGCCGGCCCACCATCCTGCGGGCGTACTGCACCGGTATCCGCCGTTGCGCCTGCTCGATGAAAATTACCGCGGCGACCAGGACCAGGCCGACCACGATCACGATGCCGAAGATCCACCAGCCGTTGGTGGTGCGCACCCCCCACAGCGAGGACGGGAAGGTCGCCACCACCTGGGTGAAGATCAGGATCGACATGCCGTTGCCGATGCCGCGGTCGGTGATCAGCTCGCCCAGCCACATGATCACCGCGGTGCCGGCGGTCATCGTGACCACCATCACCACCATGGTCAACAGGCTGTCCTCGTCGTGCAGCAGCGGAAGCTCACAGCCCTGGAGGAGCTGGCGGTTGCGGGCCAGGGCGGTGATGCCGGTCGCCTGCAGGATCGCCAGGCCCAGGGTGAGGTACCGGGTGTACTGGGTGATCTTGGTCTGCCCGGCCTGCCCCTCCTTCTTCAGGGCCTCCAGCCGTGGGATCACCACGACCAGCAGCTGCAAGATGATGCTCGCGGTGATGTAGGGCATGATCCCGAGCGCGAAGACCGTCAACTGGAGCAGCGCACCGCCGGAGAACAGGTTGATCAGGCCGTAGAGCCCGTCGTTCTCGATCTGCTGGAAGCACGCCTGCACGTTCGCCACGTGCACCCCGGGCGTCGGCATCTGCGATCCCAGCCGGAAGATCACGATGATCAACAGCACGAACAGCAGCTTCTTGCGCAGGTCGGGCGTCCGGAACGCGTTGGCGAATGCGCCTAGCACCAGGTCCTCTTTCGTCACATGCGGCGGTCCGGCTACGAGCAGCGGGACCCGGGAAGCCTAACAGGGGCCCGCACGCCGACCCCGGCGCGAACACCGGGGCCGCTGGGCCTCCTGAGGGTCAGAGCTGGGTGGTGCTACCACCCGCCGCGACGATCTTCTCCCGCGCCGAAGCCGAGAATGCGTGTGCGCTGACCTGGACCGGGACGCCGATGTCGCCGGATCCGAGCACCTTCACCGGGAGCCCGCTGCGCACGGCTCCCTTGGCCACCAGGTCGTCCACGCCGACCTCGCCGCCCTCCGGGAAGAGCGCGCCCAGGCGGTCCAGGTTGACGACCTGGAACTCCTCCTTGAAGGGGTTCTTGAAGCCCTTGAGCTTGGGCAGCCGCATGTGGATGGGCATCTGGCCACCCTCGAAGCTCGCCGGCATCTGGTTGCGCGCCTTCGAGCCCTTCGTGCCTCGGCCGGCGCTCTTGCCCTTCGAGGCCTCGCCTCGGCCGACCCTGGTCTTCGGGGTCTTCGCGCCCGGAGCCGGACGCAGATGATGCAGCTTGAGCGTCATGTCAGTCGACCTCCTCGACGACGATCAGGTGTCTGACCGTGTGCAGCATGCCGCGGATCTCGGGCCGATCCTCCTTGAGGACGACGTCGCCGATCCGCTTCAGCCCGAGCGTGCGCAGGGTGTCTCGCTGGTTCTTCTTGCAACCGATGGTGGAGCGCTGCTGGGCAACCTTGAGGCGCGCCATCACGAGCTCACCTCGGCCCGGGCCTTGAGCAGCGCGCTGGGAGCCACGTCCTCGACGGACAGGCCGCGGCGCGCGGCCACCGCCTCCGGCTCCTCCAGCGACTGCAGAGCCGTCACGGTCGCGTGCACGATGTTGATCTGGTTCGACGAGCCGAGTGACTTGCTCAGCACGTCGTGGATCCCGGCGCACTCCAGCACGGCGCGCACCGGGCCGCCGGCGATGACACCGGTACCTGGGGCGGCCGGGCGCAGCAGTACGACGCCGGCAGCCTTCTCCCCCTGGACCGGGTGCGGGATGGTGCCCTGGATCCGAGGAACCTTGAAGAAGTGCTTCTTCGCCTCCTCGACTCCCTTGGCGATCGCCGCGGGCACCTCCTTGGCCTTTCCGTAGCCGACTCCGACCATGCCGTCGCCGTCGCCGACGATCACCAGGGCGGTGAAGCTGAAGCGACGCCCGCCCTTGACGACCTTGGCGACGCGGTTGATCGCGACGACTCGCTCGATGTAGGCCGTCTTGTCCGCCTGTCCGCGGTTGTCGCGGCTACGGCGATCTGACTGCCGCTCGCCACCTGCACCGCCACTGCGGCGCTGGGGTCCGCTCATTCGAGTTACCTCTTCTCGTTCTCTTGCAGAGTCTTGGTTGCCCGCGCGTTGCTAGAACGCGAGTCCGCCTGAACGGGCACCGTCGGCCAGCGCGGCCACCCGCCCGTGGTACTTGTTGCCGGCTCGGTCGAAGACGACTCCCTCGACACCGGCGGCCTTGGCCCGCTCGGCCACCAGCTCGCCGACCCGCTTCGCCTTCGCGGACTTGTCACCGTCGAACGAGCGCAGGTCGTTCTCCATCGTGCTCGCAGAGACCAGCGTCTTGCCGACCAGGTCGTCGACCACCTGCACGCTGATGTGCTTGGCGGACCTGGTGACCACCAGCCGGGGCCGCTCCGCGGTCCCGGACGCCTTCTTGCGGCCACGGATCTGGCGACGCAGCCGCGAGGCGCTCCGGTCGCTGGTGTGCTTTCCCGCCCTGAGTGCGATAGCCATGTCACTTACCAGCCTTCCCGACCTTGCGGCGAATCTGCTCGCCGGCGTAGCGGACGCCCTTGCCCTTATAGGGCTCCGGCCTGCGCAGCTTGCGGATGTTCGCGGCGACCTCGCCGACCAGCTGCTTGTCGATTCCCTGCACGCCCAGCCGCGTCGGGCCGTCGACGGTGAACGTGATGCCTTCTGGAGCGGTGAAGGTGATCGGGTGCGAGTAACCGAGCTGGAACTCCAGCTGTGTCGGTCCCCGGGAGAGGACGCGGTAGCCCACGCCCACGATCTCCAGCTGCTTCTCGTACCCGTCAGTCACGCCGGTCACCATGTTGGCGATCAGGCTGCGCGTCAGGCCGTGCAGGGACTTGCTCAGCCGCTCGTCGTTGGGACGGGCCACCTCCACCGCACCGTCGTCACTGCGGGCGACCGTGATCGGCGCGGGGACGGTGTGTGTCAGGGTCCCCTTGGGACCCTTGACGGTCACCACGCTGTCGTCGAGCGCGACGTCAACGCCGGACGGGACCGTGATCGGGAGCTTGCCGATGCGCGACATGCTGATTCTCCTCTCGGTCCTTCGTCACCAGACGTAGGCGAGGACTTCCCCGCCTACGCCCTTCTTGTTGGCCTGTCGGTCGGTCAGCAGCCCGTGGCTGGTGGAGATGATCGCCACTCCGAGGCCGCCGAGCACCTTGGGCAGACCGGTGGCCTTGGCGTACACGCGTAGTCCCGGCTTGCTGATCCGGCGGACACCGGCGATGGAGCGCTCCCGGTGCTGTCCGTACTTGAGCGTCAGGGTCAGCGTCTTGCCGACCGTTGCCGCCCCATCGCTGCCAGTGCCCTGGGCGTGCGGTTCCTCGACGCTCCAGGACGTGATGTAGCCCTCCTGCTGGAGGATCTCGGCGACGCCTGCCTTGAGGTTGCTGTGAGGCATCGACACCGATTCGTGGTACGCCTGGTTGGCGTTGCGCAGACGGGTGAGCATGTCTGCGATCGGGTCAGTCATCGTCATGGCCGTGGGGCCCTCTCCCACCGCGGTTTCGGCCCCGTGGGGTCGACCTTCGGCGCTGTTGTGTTGGTTACCAGCTGCTCTTGGTGATGCCGGGGAGCTCGCCGCGGTGGGCCATCTCCCTCAGACAGATCCGGCACAGGCCGAACTTGCGGAACACTGCCTTCGGGCGGCCGCACCGCTGGCAGCGGGTGTACCCGCGCACCTTGTACTTCGGCTTGCGCGATGCCTTGACGATCAGCGCTGTCTTGGCCATGGCCTCTATCTCTCTGCGAAGGGGAAGCCGAGCTGGCGGAGCAGCGCGCGACCCTCGTCGTCGTTCGTTGCGGTTGTCACGACCGTGATGTCCATCCCCCGCGAACGGTCCACCCGGTCCTGGTCGATCTCGTGGAACATGACCTGCTCGGTCAGGCCGAACGTGTAGTTGCCGCGGCCGTCGAACTGCCTCGCCGAGAGACCTCGGAAGTCCCGGATCCGAGGCAGCGCGAGGGACAGCAGCCGGTCGAGGAACTCCCACATCCGGTCGCCGCGCAACGTCACGTGCGCACCGATGGGCATGCCTTCGCGCAGCTTGAACTGGGCGATCGACTTCCGGGCCCGGGTCACCTGCGGCTTCTGTCCGGTGATCGCGGTCAGGTCGCGGACGGCGCCCTCGATCAGCTTGGAGTCCCGGGCCGCCTCACCGACGCCCATGTTGACCACGATCTTGGTCAGCCCCGGCACCTGCATGACGTTGGTGTACTCGAACTGCTCGCGCAGCGCGGGCAGCACCTGCTCGCGGTACCGCTCCTTCAGCCTCGGCGGACTCGAAGGCGCAGCCGAGGTGGTCGGCTCCTGGGTGTCGTTCGTCGTGGTCGTCATCAGACCTCCTCACCGGACTTGCGGGAGACGCGGACGCTGCGATGGGCGGTGTAGGTGGAGCCGTCCGGGCGACGCTTGGTCACCTCGTCGCGACGGAAGCCCAGGCGCGTGGTCACCTTGCCCTTGGCCTCACCCTTGCCGTCTCCACCGTCCTTCTTCGGGGGGTCGACGAGGAGCATCACGTTGGACACGTGCACGGCCGCCTCCTGGGTGACGATTCCCCCGGTGGTGCCGGCCCTTCCGCCCTGGTTGACGACCTTGGTGTGCCGCTTGACACGGTTGACGCCTTCGACGATCACCCGGTCGTTGTCGGCCTGCACGGCGATGACCCGTCCCTCGGCACCCTTGTCGGTGCCGGCGATGACGCGGACGATGTCGCCCTTCTTGATGGACATGTTCTTGGTTCGCTTGTTGCGACGCGTGGTCATGGCTACAGCACCTCCGGGGCGAGCGAGATGATCCGCATGAAGCGCTTCTCGCGCAGCTCGCGACCGACCGGGCCGAAGATGCGCGTCCCGCGCGGCTCACCGCCGTCGGCGCGCAGGATCACGGCGGCGTTCTCGTCGAAGCGGATGTAGGACCCGTCGGCGCGACGACGCTCCTTGACCGTTCGCACGATCACCGCCTTGACCACGTCGCCCTTCTTGACTCCTGCACCGGGGATGGCGTCCTTGACGGTGGCGACGATCACGTCGCCGATGCCGGCGTAGCGTCGCCCCGAGCCGCCGAGCACCCGGATGCAGAGGATCTGCTTCGCACCGGTGTTGTCGGCGACCTTGAGTCGCGACTCCTGCTGGATCATCGGTTCTCCTACTTGGCTTTCTCGAGCACTTCGACGATGCGCCAGCGCTTGGTCGCCGACAGCGGCCGGGTCTCCATGATCGCGACGCGGTCGCCGACGCCGCACTGGTTCTGCTCGTCGTGTGCCTTCAGCTTCTCGGTGCGCCGCAGGACCTTGCCGTACAGCGCGTGCTTGACGCGGTCCTCGACGGAGACGACCACGGTCTTGTCCATCTTGTCGCTGACCACCAGACCCTCCCGGGTCTTGCGGTAGCTACGCCCCTGCTGGCTCATTGCCTGTTCCTCGTTCTTCTCGCTCATGCGGAACCGTCCTCCTCGCCCGGAGCCGACCTGATCCCCAGCTCGCGCTCGCGGACCACGGTGTAGATGCGTGCGATGTCGCGCTTGACGGTCCGCAGCCGGCCATGGCTCTCGAGCTGGCCGGTGGCTGCCTGGAAGCGAAGGTTGAACAGCTCCTCCTTCGCCTCACGCAGCCGCTGCTCCAGGTCGACGTTGGTCATCGAGTCCAGCTCGTAGGCCGTGGTGGGCATCAGAGCTCACCGGCCTCTCGGCTGACGAAGCGGCACTTCATCGGGAGCTTGTGCATCGCCCGGCGCATGGCCTCGCGCGCGACGTCCTCGGGGACACCGGACAGCTCGAACATGACGCGTCCGGGCTTGACGTTGGCGATCCACCACTCCGGTGAACCCTTGCCGGAGCCCATCCTGGTCTCGGCGGGCTTCTTGGTCAGCGGACGGTCCGGGTAGACGTTGATCCACACCTTGCCGCCACGCTTGATGTGGCGGGTCATCGCGATACGCGCCGACTCGATCTGCCGGTTGGTCAGGTACGACGGCTCCAGTGCCTGGATGCCGTAGTCACCGAACGTAACGTGGATGCCACCCTTCGCCGCGCCCGTGCGCCGGGGGTGGTGCTGCTTGCGGTGCTTGACCCTGCGGGGCATCAGCATGCTGCTCAGCCCTCCCCATCGGATGTCGGTTTCGAAGTGGTCGTGGACTGCGCCGCCTCGGGCGCAGCGGTCGGGGCGGGAGCCTCGGCCTGTGGCGCGCGGGCTCCCACCGGCTCCCGGGACCGGTCCGACCGGGTGCTGCGCGAGGGCCGGTCGCCTCCGCGCGGCGGCCGGTCGCCGCCCCTGGAAGGCCGTCCCCGTCCCGGGGCAGCCGCTCGGGCAGCGGCCTGGGCCTCACGCTCGGCGCGGGTGCCGGCGACCTCGCCCTTGTAGATCCAGACCTTCACGCCGATCCGGCCGAAGGTGGTCCGGGCCTCGTAGAAGCCGTAGTCGATGTCCGCGCGGAGCGTGTGCAGCGGCACCCGGCCCTCACGGTAGAACTCGGACCGAGACATCTCCGCGCCTCCGAGACGGCCGCCGCACTGGACCCGAATGCCCTTGGCGCCACTGCGCATCGTGGTCTGGATCGCCTTGCGCATGGCGCGCCGGAATGCGACGCGCCCCGACAGCTGCTCCGCGACACCCTGGGCGACGAGCTGCGCGTCGATCTCGGGGCTCTTCACCTCCAGGATGTTCAGCTGCACCTGCTTGCCGGTCAGCTTCTCCAGCTCACCGCGGATCCGGTCGGCCTCGGCGCCACGACGCCCGATCACGATGCCGGGGCGTGCGGTGTGGATGTCCACCCGGACCCGGTCGCGGGTGCGCTCGATCTCCACCTTGGAGATCCCGGCGCGCTCCATGCCCTTGGAAAGCAGCTTGCGGATCGCGACGTCCTCACCGACGTAGGACTTGTACAGCTTGTCGGCGTACCAACGGCTGCGGTGGTCGGTGGAGATCCCGAGTCGGAAACCGTTCGGGTGGATTTTCTGACCCATCAGGCCTTCCGTCCCTTCCTGTTCGAGCCCTTGGCTCCATCGGCGGCACCGGTGTTCCCGGAGTCGCCGCCGGCCGCGGGCTGCAGCACCAGGGTGATGTGGCTGGTGCGCTTGTTGATCCGCGAAGCCCGGCCCTGCGCCCGGGGACGCCAGCGCTTCATCGTCGGCCCCTCGTCGACCATGGCCCTGGTGACCACCAGGGTGCCGCGGTCCAGGTCCTCGGTGCCCTCGGCGTTGGCCACAGCGCTCTCCAGCACCTTGTAGACGACCTCGCTGGCCGCCTGCGGCGCGAACTGCAGCAGCGCGAGCGCGTCGTCGACCCCGCGGCCACGGATCATGTCGACCACGCGGCGGGCCTTCATCGGGCTCACCCGGACGAAGCGCGCGCTCGCGAAGGCGCCGGGCTGCTCGCCCAGCAGGCTCTCGCGGCGGGCACTCATCCGCCTACGCTCCATAACGCTCATCTTCTCGGCTCTCTCGAATCTCTGTCGTCCAGGTCAGCCACCGCGTCAGCGACGGCGGGCCTTCCGGTCATCCCTGACGTGCCCGCGGTAGGTGCGGGTCGGCGCGAACTCGCCCAGCTTGTGTCCGACCATGGAGTCGGTCACGAACACCGGGACGTGCTTGCGTCCGTCGTGCACCGCGATCGTGTGGCCGATCATGGCCGGCACGATCATCGACCGGCGCGACCATGTCTTGATCACGTTGTGCGTACCCTTCTCGTTCTGTCCGTCCACCTTCTTGAGCAGGTGGTCGTCCACGAAGGGACCCTTCTTCAGGCTGCGTGGCATTCCTCTACCTCCGGTTCGAGCTGTCCGCGGCTCAGCGACGCTTGCCGGACTTGCGGCGGCGGACGATCAGGGCGTCGGACGCCTTGTTCTTACGGGTGCGGCCCTCGGGCTTGCCCCACGGGGTGACTGGGTGCCGGCCACCTGAGGTCTTGCCCTCACCACCACCGTGCGGGTGGTCGACCGGGTTCATCACGACGCCGCGGACGGTAGGACGCTTGCCCTTCCAACGCATCCGCCCCGCCTTGCCCCAGTTGATGTTCGACTGCTCGGCGTTGCCGACCTCACCGACCGTCGCGCGGCACCGGACGTCGACGTACCGCATCTCCCCGGACGGCATCCGCAACTGTGCCCGGCTGCCTTCCTTGGCCACGAGCTGCGCGGAGTTGCCGGCAGAGCGCGCGATCTTGGCGCCACCACCGGGCCGCAGCTCGATGCAGTGCACCGTGGTGCCCACCGGGATGTTGCGCAGCGGCAGGTTGTTGCCCGGCTTGATGTCGGCGCGGGCACCGGCCTCCACCGCGGCGCCCTGGCGCATGCCCTGCGGAGCGATGATGTAGCGCTTCTCGCCGTCGGCGTAGTGCAGCAAGGCAAGCCGTGCGGTGCGGTTCGGGTCGTACTCGATGTGGGCGACCTTGGCAGGCACGCCGTCCTTGTCGTAGCGGCGGAAGTCGACGACGCGGTAGGCGCGCTTGTGCCCACCACCTTGGTGCCTGGTGGTGATCCGGCCCTGGTTGTTGCGCCCGCCCTTCTTCGGCAGGGGACGCACCAGCGACTTCTCAGGGGTCGTCCGGGTCACCTCGACGAAGTCGGCGACCGACGAGCCGCGCCGGCCCGGCGTGGTCGGCTTGTACTTGCGAATGGCCATGTCTGCTCTGCGTCCTCTGCTTGTGTCCTGGGTCTCTGGATCTGCTCCGCCGGTCAGCCGACCGAGCCGAAGATGTCGATCCGCTGTCCCTCGGCCAGGCTGACAACCGCCCGCTTGGTGTCGGGTCGCTTGCCCATCCCGAAGCGCGTCCGGCGGGTCTTGCCCGGGCGGTTCAGGGTGTTGACCGAGGTGACCTTGACGTTGAACACCTTCTCGACCGCGATCTTGATCTCGGTCTTGTTGGCACCGGGGTGCACCAGGAAGGTGTACTTGTTCGCGTCCAGCAGGCCGTAGCTCTTCTCGCTCACGACGGGAGCGATCAGCACGTCGCGGTGGTCCTTGTGGAAGGTGCTCACTTCGTCGCCTCCTGGATGAAGGTGTCGTACGCGCCCTTGGTGAACACCAGGTCGTCGGAGACCAGCACGTCGTAGGTGTTGATCTGGTCCACGGCGAGCAGGTGCACGGTGTCCACGTTGCGCAGCGACAGCCAGGTCAGGTCGTCGCCTCGCTCGAGCACCACCAGCGTCCGGGAGCGCGAGCCCTGGTCACTGAGCCCCGAGATGGCGGCCAGCGCCGACTTGGTCGAGGGCCGGTCACCGGTCACGAGGTCTTCCACGACGTGGATGCGTCCCGCACGGGCCCGGTCCGAGAGGGCGCCGCGCAGGGCGGCGGCCTTCATCTTCTTGGGGGTCCGCTGGGCATAGCTGCGCGGCGTGGGGCCGTGCACGATGCCACCGCCGGAGAACTGTGGCGACCGGATCGAGCCCTGGCGGGCGCGGCCGGTGCCCTTCTGCCGGTACGGCTTGGCGCCGCCGCCGCGGACCTCACCGCGGCCGAGGGTGTCGTGCGAGCCCTGTCGGGCCGCTGCCTGTTGGGCGACGACCACCTGGTGGATCAGCGGGATGTTGACCTCCACGTCGAAGATCTCGCCAGGCAGGTCGACCTGCACCGTCTTCGCGGACATGATCAGGCCTCCTCTGCGATGGTGTGCTTCACAGCGGAGCGGATGACGACCACCCCGCCCTTGGGGCCGGGGACGGCGCCCCGGAGCATGATCAGACCCTTTTCAGTGTCCACCGAGTGGATCGAGACGCTCTGCGTCGTCACCACGTCGCCGCCCATGCGCCCGCCCATTCGGGTGCCCTTGAACACCCGGCCCGGGGTGGCGCAACCGCCGATCGATCCGGGGGAACGGTGCTTGCGGTGCACACCGTGAGAGGCGCGCAGCCCGTGGAAGCCGTGACGCTTCATCACACCGGCGAAGCCCTTGCCCTTGGTGGTCCCGCTGACGTCTACCTTGTCGCCGGACGAGAACACGTCCGGGCTGAGCTCCTGGCCCACGGAGTACGACGCGGCGTCCGCGGTGCGGATCTCCAGCAGATGGCGGCGCGGCGTGACGCCGGCCTTCTCGAAGTGCCCGGCGCGCGGCTTGGTCACCTTGCGGCCGTCGACCTCGCCGAAGCCGAGCTGAACGGCGTTGTAGCCGTCTGTCTCGGGCCGGCGGACCTGGGTGACCACGTTGGTGCCGGCCGCGATCACGGTCACCGGCACCACGCGGTTGTTCTCGTCCCAGGTCTGGGTCATGCCGAGCTTGGTGCCCAGCAGCCCGCGGACGTTGCGTTCAAGTGTGCTCATGTCGTGTCGGCCCTCAGAGCTTGATCTCGATGTCGACGCCGGCAGGCAGGTCGAGCCGCATCAGCGAGTCAACGGTCTTCGGCGTGGGGTCGATGATGTCGATCAGTCGCTTGTGGGTGCGCATCTCGAAGTGCTCGCGGCTGTCCTTGTACTTGTGCGGCGAGCGGATGACGCAGAAGACGTTCTTCTCCGTCGGCAGCGGCACCGGGCCGGCGACGTTCGCGCCCGTGCGGGTGACCGTGTCCACGATCTTGCGCGCCGAGGAGTCGATCACCTCGTGGTCGTAGGCCTTGAGCCGGATGCGGATCTTCTGTCCCGCCATAGCGCTCGCTTCGTCCTTCTACTCGTCGTACTGTGGCCGACCCCCGAGGTCGGGCGTGTCGCGCCGTTCGGCACGTCACGAGACCGCGAATATTCTCGTAGGGTCTTGTCGGATGGCCCGACGGATGTCGGGCAGTGGGATCTCCTGGTGCGGTGCGACCCGGACGCTCTGGACGCCCCCTGCATCACAGGGACGGGCCCACCCCGGCGATCCCGCCGGAGCAACCGAACTATCTTGTCAGACGCCTACGGGGCAGATCAAATCGGGCGGCCGGACCGGACCGCACCCCGGCCCAACAACCTGTCACTGCCGGCAGTAGGCCAGGTCGACGATCGGCCGGCCGGCGCGCACCCCGCGACGCTCGAACCGGGTGAGCGGGCGCTCGGTCCAGCGCGGCGCCACGGACCGGTGCAGGTTGTGCAGCAGCGGCTCGGCGTCGAGCACCCGCCGCATCTGCTCGGCGTACTCGGGCCAGTCGGTGGCCAGCCGCCAGCAACCGCCGACCCGCAACCGGCTCGCTGCGACGCCGGCGAAGCCCGGCTGCACCAGCCGACGGCGACGGTGCCGCTGCTTCGGCCACGGGTCGGGGAAGAACGTCCACAGCTCGCTCAGGCTGTCCTCGGGCAGCAGGTGCTCCATTGCCCAGACCGCGTCCACACTGGCCACGCGGACGTTCTGCACGCCGGACGCCTCCAGCCGCAGAAAGGTCTCCGCGATCCCGGGACGCCACACCTCGAAGGCGAGGACGTTGTACGACGGCCGGGCGGCGGCCAGCGCGGCCGTGGCCTCGCCGATTCCCGAGCCGATCTCCACGATCAGCGGGGCCTCCCGACCGAAGTGGTCGCCCACGTCGAAGCCGGGCCAGTCGAAGCGATCGTCCGGGATCCACCACTCCTGGTGCCGTCGGACCCAGGTCTGCGCCTGCCGGTCCGACATCCGGGCGCCGCGCCGGGAGTAGGTGAGCACCTCGCGGACGCGGCGGCCGTCGTCGGTGAGCGCGGTGTGCGGCCGCGCCGGCCGAGCTCTCTGCGCGCTCACGCGAGCGACCTCCTCCTGGTCCGAGAACGCAGCAGGGCCCCCCGAGCCTGGTAGCTCAGGGGGCCCTCCTGTCATCGGCTCACTTGGTGATCTTGGTGACCCGGCCGGCGCCGACGGTGCGTCCACCCTCGCGGATCGCGAACCGCAGACCCTCTTCCATGGCGATCGGCTGGATCAGCTCGACCGACATCTCCGTGGTGTCACCGGGCATCACCATCTCGGTGCCCTCGGGCAGGCTCACCACACCGGTCACGTCCGTGGTCCGGAAGTAGAACTGCGGCCGGTAGTTGTTGAAGAACGGCGTGTGCCGGCCGCCCTCCTCCTTGGACAGGATGTAGACGTTGCCCTCGAAGTTGGTGTGCGGGGTGGTCGTGCCCGGCTTGATCACCACCATTCCGCGCTCGACGTCCTCGCGCTTGGTGCCTCGCAGCAGCAGCCCGACGTTCTCGCCAGCCTCACCGGTGTCCAGCAGCTTGCGGAACATCTCGATGCCGGTGACCGTGGTGGTCTGCTTGGCCTCGCGGATGCCAACGATGTCGACGGTCTCGTCCTTCTTGATCACGCCGCGCTCGATGCGGCCGGTGATCACGGTGCCGCGACCGGTGATCGTGAACACGTCCTCGACCGGCATCAGGAACGGCTTGTCGACGTCGCGCTCGGGCTGCGGGATGTAGGTGTCGACCGCGTCCATCAGCTCGCCGATGCTCGCGCTCCACGTCTCGTCGCCGTTCAGCGCCGGGAAGGCGGCCACCCGCACGACCGGCAGGTCGTCACCGGGGAACTCGTAGTCGGAGAGGAGCTCGCGCACCTCCATCTCGACGAGCTCGATGAGCTCCTCGTCGTCGACCATGTCGCACTTGTTCAGCGCTACGACGATCGCGGGGACGCCGACCTGGCGCGCCAGGAGGACGTGCTCCTTGGTCTGCGGCATCGGGCCGTCGGTGGCCGCCACGACCAGGATCGCGCCGTCCATCTGCGCCGCGCCGGTGATCATGTTCTTGATGTAGTCGGCGTGACCAGGGCAGTCGACGTGGGCGTAGTGCCGCGACTCGGTCTGGTACTCGACGTGCGCGATCGAGATCGTGATGCCGCGCTGGCGCTCCTCCGGGGCCTTGTCGATCTGGTCGAAAGGCGTGAAGGGGTTCAGGTCCGGGTGCTTGTCGTGCAGCACCTTGGTGATTGCTGCGGTCAGCGTCGTCTTACCGTGGTCGATGTGACCGATGGTGCCGATGTTGACGTGCGGCTTAGTCCGCTCGAACTTAGCCTTGGCCACGGTGGGCTCCTCCTGTTGTGGTTTTTCTGACTCAAGTGTTGCTGTGAAACGCGCTGGCGCAGTGCAAAGGCAGCCGACAGGCTACTCGCCACGCACCTTCTTGACGATCTCGTCCGCGACGTTCCCGGGAACCTCGGCGTACGAGTCGAACTCCATCGAGTACGACGCCTGACCCGAGGTCTTGGACCTGAGGTCCCCAACGTACCCGAACATCTCCGAGAGGGGCACCAGAGCCTCGACCACCCGATCGCCGGAGCGCTCGAACATCGACTGCACCTGACCGCGCCGGGAGTTGATGTCGCCGATCACGTCGCCGAGGAAGCTCTCCGGCGTCGTGACCTCGACCTTGAACATCGGCTCGAGCAGGACCGGCCTCGCCATCCGCGCGGCCTCTTTGAAGGCCTGGATGCTGGCGAGCTTGAACGCCAGCTCGGAGGAGTCGACCTCGTGGTAGCCGCCGTCCTCGAGCGCGTACTTCACGTCGACCATCGGGTAGCCGGCGAGCACGCCGAACTCCATGGCCTCCTGCGCGCCCTGGTCGACCGACGGGATGTACTCCCGCGGCACCCGGCCACCGGTGACGTTGTTGAGGAACTCGTAGCCCGCTCCGGTGCCGGTCTCGGGGTCGATGTTCGGCTCGAGGCTGACGATCACCTTCGCGAACTGGCCCGACCCACCGGTCTGCTTCTTGTGGGTGTAGCTGTGGTTCGCGACCTTGTTCCGGATCGTCTCGCGGTAGGCGACCTGCGGCTTGCCGACGGTCGCCTCGACGCGGAACTCACGCCGCATCCGGTCGACGAGGATCTCCAAGTGGAGCTCCCCCATGCCGGCGATGATCGTCT
>CADCUJ010000048.1 GCA_902805855.1 uncultured Nocardioidaceae bacterium | reverse complement strand
GCCCCATCTCAACCCGTACGGGCCCTATCTCAACCCGTACGGGCCCCATCTCAACGGGCACGGGCCCCATCTCAACCCGCACGGGCCCCATCTCAACGCACACGCGCCCCATCTCAACGGAGGGGGGAGCGCTCCTGCGCGATCGCGTACAACGCGACCGACGCGGCGACCCCGGCGTTCAGCGACTCCACCGAGCTCGCCATCGGGATCGAGACCAGCTGGTCGCACGTCTCGCCGACCAGGCGGGAGAGCCCCTTGTCCTCGGAGCCGACCACCACCACCAACGGGCCGTCGGCCAGGTCCAGCGCGGGGAGCGCGACCTCACCGTCCGCGGCAAGGCCGATCACCATGCACCCGGCGGACTGGTAAGCCTTCAGCTGGCGCACGAGGTTGGTGGCCTGGGCCACCGGGAGACGAGCCGCAGCACCGGCGGAGGCCTTCCATGCGGACGCCGTCATGCCAGCCGCACGACGCTCCGGGACCAGCACGCCGTGCGCCCCGAACCCCGCAGCCGAGCGGACGACTGCGCCGAGGTTGCGCGGGTCGGTCACCGAGTCCAGCGCGACGATCAGCGGCGGCTCACCCGACTTGGCCGCCAGCTCGAGCAGGTCGTCGGGGTGGGCATAGTCGTAGGGCGGAACCTTGGCGGCGAGGCCCTGGTGCACGGCTCCGCGGGTCAGCCTGTCCAGCTCGTTGCGCGACACCTCGAGCAGCGAGACCCCCCGCGAAGCGGCCAGCTCAAACGCCTCGCGCATCCTCCCGTCACGCT
The DNA here is from genome assembly GCA_902805855.1 of uncultured Nocardioidaceae bacterium. Lineage (GTDB taxonomy): Bacteria > Actinomycetota > Actinomycetes > Propionibacteriales > Nocardioidaceae > Nocardioides_C. The sequence continues at coordinate 31,982 of CADCUJ010000048.1, read as the reverse complement.
CGGCGCCCTCGGCGACGTACACCGTCGTGACCGGCACCAGTGCCCTCAGCGCCTCGACCACCGGGTTGCGGCCCGCGATCCACTCGGCCTCGGTGGCGCCCCGCTCCGACCGAGAGCCACGCGGGCTCGTCTGCTGGCTGCCCTTCTGGGCACGCTGCCTGCGCTTGTAGGCAACATGTCCCTCGCGGTCCTTGGCCTTGGGCGTCGGACCCTTGCCTTCGAGGCCGCGCCGGACCCGGCCACCGGATCCCGCCGTCGGGTTGCCCTTGCCGGTCCGCTTGACCGCACCCTTTCGCGAGGAGTTACCGGGCATCGGTCACAGCGTCCACTTGGGGCCTTGCGGGGTGTCCTCGAGCTCGATGCCGGCGCCCTTGAGCTGGTCCCGGATCGCGTCGGCGGTGGCGAAGTCGCGGTCCGCACGGGCCCGGGCACGCTGCTCGAGCAGCCCGGCGACGAGCGCCGATACCGCGGCCGACAGCTTTCCCTCGGCTGCCGAGGACTGCGAGGACCACCGTGGGTCGAGAGGGTCGAGACCGAGCACCTGGAGCATGCCGCGAGCGGACGAGGCCAGCTCGGCCACCCGCTCCGTCGAGCCGTCGGCAATGGCCCGGTTGCCGTCGCGGACCGCGTCGTAGAGCACAGCCACCGCGGCCGGCGTACCGAGGTCGTCGTCCATGGCCTCGGCGAAGGACGCCGGCCAGGCGCCCACAGGTACCTCCCCCACCAGCGACGCGGCCCGCTCCAAGAACCCCTCGATTCGCCGGAACCCGGCCGCGGCCTCGTCGAGCGCCTCGTGGGAGAACTCGACGTGCGAGCGGTAGTGCGCAGCGACCAGGTAGAAGCGCAGCTCGATGGCGCGCACGCGCTCCAGGACCGCCGGGACCAGCAGCGAGTTGCCCAGGGACTTGCTCATCTTCTCCCCGGAGGTGGTGATCCAGGCGTTGTGCAGCCAGGCGCTCGCGAACGGGTAGCCCGCGCCCCGGGACTGGGCCTGCTCGTTCTCGTGGTGCGGGAACCGCAGGTCCACCCCGCCGCCGTGGATGTCGAAGGCGGCGCCGAGGTACTTCAGCGCCATCGCCGAGCACTCGACGTGCCATCCCGGCCTGCCGGGCCCCCAGGGTGAGGGCCAGGCGGCGGTCGCCGGCTCGGACTCCTTCTTGTGCCCCTTCCACAGCGCGAAGTCCCTGGGGTCGCGCTTGCCACGGGCGTCGGCGTCCTCGGCGGGGGCCATCTCGTCGATCCGCTGGCCGGACAGCTCGCCGTACGACGGCCACGACGCGACGTCGAAGTACACGTCGCCGGAGCCGTCCTCGGCCGGGTACGCGTGCCCGCGGGCGATCAGCCTGTCGATCAGCTCGACCATCTCCGGGATGTGACCGGTGGCTGCGGGCTCGTAGGTCGGCGGCAGCACGTTCAGCGCGTCGTAGGCGGCGTCCAGCTCACGCCGCATCATGTAGGCCAGGTTGTACCAGGGCCGACCCTGCTCCGCGGACTTGATGAGGATCCGGTCGTCGATGTCGGTGATGTTGCGGATGAAGGTGACGTCGTACCCGGCCGCCTGCATCCAGCGGCGAAGTACGTCGAAGTTCACCCCGGAGCGGACATGGCCGACGTGCGGCTCGGACTGCACGGTCAGCCCGCACAGGTAGATCCCGGCCCTGCCCTCCTCGAGGGGGACGAAGTCACGTACTCCCCGGGCCGCGGAGTCGTAGAGCCTGAGCGTCACCCGGCAAGGGTATCGACCACCCCGTGCGACAGACACTGCCCGCTGGCCGCTCCCCGGCCACCCGGCTACCCGGCGTTGAACTCCACGGTGTGCCAGCCGGTCGCACCGTCCGGCACCACCTCGGTCTGCACCGGGGTCTGGGTGTAGCCGGTGCGGTCGGTGGCCCGGACCGCCAGGGTGTGCGAGCCAGGGGGCACCTCGACCGAGCCGGACCACTGCACCCAGGTGTCCGCACCGGGAACACGCCCCAGCGTGGCCGGCTGCCAGTCGTTCCCGTCGAGCCGGTACTCCACCTTGTCGATCCCCGTGTGCTGCGCCCACGCCGACCCACCGACCCGGCGGGTTCCCGCCGAGACGTCCGCACCGCTGCGGGGTACGTCGATCCGCGACTGAGTCTTGATCGGACCCATCGCGGCCCACCCGCGCGAGGTCCAGTAGGCGGTGAACCTGTCGAACCGGGTGACCTCGATGTCGACCAGCCACTTGGTCGCCGACACGTAGCCGTACAGCCCGGGCACCACCATCCGCACCGGGAAACCGTGCTCCACCGGCAACGCCTCACCGTTCATCGCGATGGCCAGCAGCGAGTTGCGGTCGTCGGTCAACGCGGCCAGGGGAGTGCCGCAGTTCCAGCCGTCGTCCGAGGTCTGGAGCACCGCGTCCGCGTCCGGGCTGACTCCCGCCTCGGCGAGGATGTCGGCGATGCGCACCCCGCTCCAGTAGGCGTTGCCGATCAGGTCACCGCCTACCTCGTTGGACACGCAGCAGAGCGTGATCCAGGCTTCGGTCATCTGCCGGTCGAGCAGGTCCCGGTAGGTCAGTTCCATCTCGTTCTCGACCATGCCGTGGATCCGGAGCCGCCAGTCGTCCAGCTCGATGGCGGGCACGACGAGCGCGGTGTCGATCCGGTAGAACTCCTGGTTGGGGCTGCGCCAGGGCTTGATGCCGCTCACCTCGAGCTCGGCGCCGGGGGGTACGCTTCCGCGGCTCACCGGCAGGCGCAGCAGCCGGCGGCTCGCCTCCACACCTCGCCGGGTCCGGCCGAGCAGATGACCACCGACACCGATCACCGCCGCCGTCGCCGCCACGACGCCGACCTGGATGAGGAACCCGCGGCGTCCGCTGTCGGCGGGCGCACTGCTCCCAGCAGCCGCCCGGTCGGGTTGCCTGCGGGCCGAGGAGCTCACGAGGTAGCCGAGCACGACGAACCAGGTCGCCGTCCCCGCGACGACCGGAAGCAGGTCGTAGGTCAAGAAGCCGGGCCGGGTCGCCACCGCCACTGCCGCAACGGCGCCCATCGCCAGGAACACGAGGTTGGCCGGCGCGAGGCTGCGGCTGCCGAGCACGCCGGCGAGTGCCGAGAGGCCGAGAAGGCCGAGGGTGACTCCGGCGATCAGCAGCGGCTTGTCGTACTGGCCGACCAGCTGGATCAGGCCCTCGGCCAGGGCACCCGGGGTGACCTCGATGATCGCCTCGGCAACCGCGACCAACGGGGTGGCCCGGACGTTGAGCAGCATCGTCAGCGCGTGGCTGACCGCGATTCCAGCCACCCCGGCGACCACGCCGGCGAGGGCGTGCGGCAGCCGTCCCGCGGAGCTCCTCACACTCCTATGTTCGCGCACCTGGACAAGTCCGATGGGCGGCTCGACCCGTCGAGGCGCTCCCTGCGTTCCCTCCTCGGGACCGCGCAGCGTGACTGCGGCATGCTGGGCGGGTGGCCCAGACTCCGCGGATCGGGATCGGCAGCGACGTGCACCGCCTCGTGGCTGGTGCGCCGATGTGGCTCGCCGGTCTGGAGTTCCTCGACGAGCCGATGGGGCTCGAAGGCCACTCCGACGGGGATGTCGCCGCCCACGCCGCCTGTGACGCGCTGCTATCGGCGGCCGGTCTCGGTGACCTCGGCAGCACCTTCGGGACAGCGCAGCCGCAGTGGGCCGGGGCGAGCGGTACCGCGCTGCTGGCCGAGACGGTCCGCAGGGTCACCGCGGCCGGGTTCGACGTGGGCAACGTCGCCGTCCAGGTGATCGGCGACCGGCCGAAGCTCGGGCCGAGACGGGACGAGTCGCAGCGAGTCCTGGGAGCCGCCGTCGGCGCTCCGGTGTCGGTGTCGGCCACCACGACCGACGGGCTCGGACTGACCGGGCGGGGGGAGGGCCTCGCCGCGATCGCGACGGCGCTGATAGTGCCGCGGCAGTGATGGTCGGGCTCGCCCGGCGCGCTAGCCTCCGGACATGCCCGGCCCAGGACGCACGCGCGCAGCGGTGATCGTCCTCGCGGCCGGAGCGGGCAGCCGGGTCGGTGCCGAGACCAACAAGGTGCTGCTGCCGCTGGGCGGCATCCCGGTGCTGGCATGGTCGCTGCGCACGGTGGCGGCGCTCGAGTACGTCGACCGGGTGGTCGTCACGACCAGGGAGCCCGAGCGTGCGGAGGTCGTCGCCCTGGCCAGCGAACATCTGCCTGGCCGCGGCGTCACGGTGGTCGCAGGTGGGACGACACGGCACGGCTCGGAGCACAACGCGTTGCAGGTGCTGGCCGCCGACATCGAGCACGGGCACCTGGAGGTCGTGGCGGTCCACGACAGCGCCCGCCCGTTCGCCGCTGGCAGTCTGTTCGATGCGGTGATCGCGGCGGCCTCGGAGCACGGCGGGGCCCTGCCGGGCCGGTCCCGGCCGAACCTCCTGACCAAGGACGCGACCTCCGCCTCGAGCGAGCACAGAGCGCTGGTCGGCGTACAGACACCACAGGCCTTCCGCGCTGATGCTCTCCTCAAGGCCTACCGACGCGCTGCACACGACGGGTTCGCCGGTACGGACACCGCGAGCTGCGTCGAGCGCTACACCGATCTGTCGATCCGGTGCGTCCCGAGCCCGGCCACGAACCTGAAGATCACCTACCCCACCGACCTTGCCGTGGCAGAACGCCTGCTGCCGGCCCTATAGCGGACCGGAGACCTGCGCGTAGGCCTCGTGCAGCCGCAGCGCGGACTCGTCGTCGACCCGGCGAGCGGCAGCAGGTGCCTCGACCATGCGCACCGCGAAGGCGGTGGCCAGGTCCGCGAACATCCGGGCGAGGGAGCGCGTGGCCGGCCAGTCCTCGCACGAGCGCACCACCGGCGCGGGCAGCACGAGCGGTGAGACGACCTCCCACAGCGCCAGCCGGTCCATGGTCTCGACGACCTGACCGTCGTCGACCGCCTTGATCGTGTCGGTCACCGGTTGCACACCGACGACGACCGCCCCCGACTCCGCCGCCCGCTCCACCAGGTCGGCGATGAACGCAGCCGGGGTCAGCGGGCACAGGGCATCGTGCAGCACCAGGCAGGCGTCCAGGTCGGCCACCTCGGTCCAGGCCCGGTTCGGCTCGAGCGTGGTGGCGCCAGAGCGTGCCAGCGCAGCACCCGCCCACGACACCAGGCTGCGCCCGGCGAGGGTGGCGAAAGGGAGGCCGCCTCGATGCTCGGTAAGGACCAGCCCGACCGCCGTCGGCGTGGGGACCGCCTCTAGGAGGCGAGCACTTCGTCGAGGAGGGTCTCGGCCTTGTCCTCGTTGGTGTGCTCGGCGAGCGCCAGCTCGGAGACCAGGATCTGCCGCGCCTTGGCCAGCATCCGCTTCTCACCGGCGGACAGGCCGCGGTCACGCTCGCGGCGCCACAGGTCACGGACGACCTCGGCCACCTTCATGACGTCACCGGAGTGCAGCTTCTCCAGGTTAGCCTTGTAGCGACGCGACCAGTTGGTCGGCTCCTCGGTGTGCGATGCCCGCAGCACCTCGAAGACCCGCTCCAGCCCATCCTTGTCGACCACGTCTCGCACGCCCACGAGATCGAGGTTGCAAGCGGGGACCCGGACGACGAGATCCTGTTGGGCAACGATGCGCAGGACCAGGTACTGCCGGTCCTCGCCCTTGATCTGTCGAGTTTCGATGTCCTCGATGACTGCAGCCCCGTGATTCGGGTAGACAACCGTTTCGCCGACGGTGAAAGTCATGTGGCAAGTACCCCTTCCTAGGTGACCAGTCTAACACGGCCCGCAGAGTGCTCCGGGCACGTTTGTGCAGGTCAGAGGCCGGATTGGGGCTTGACAGAAGATAGCTCGGTGTGCGTTGCGGCTTTCTGAGTATGACCTTGACCGCCGACAGTCCTGGGCCGTCGGCGTGGGGTCGGCACCCCGGGTCGGGACTGCCCAGCCGGGCCGGATTGGTCAATGTTGGTCAATGTTGGTCGATACTGCGATCCATGACGACCAGGCAGCGCGGGTTGACCGTGTCTTTGATCATGAGCAGCCACCCGCTGCCGACCCTGGCGATGACGGTGACGCTGACCGCGGCAGCGGCGCTGACCGGCAGGACCGGGGTCGAGGTGGGCCTGGTCGCGCTCACCATCCTGACCGGCCAGCTCACCGTCGGGTGGCTCAACGACCTGCTGGACCGCAAGCGCGACACCCAGGTCGGACGGCAGGACAAGCCAATCGCGATGGGCTGGGTCGACCCCGGGACGGTCACCTTCGCGATCGCAGTCGCCACACTCCTCGTGATCCCGCTCTCGGTCGCCAACGGCACCTACGCCGGCATCGCCCACCTCGCCGCGGTCGTGAGCGCGTGGAGCTACAACCTGGTGTTCAAGCGGACGTGGCTGTCGTGGCTGCCGTTCGCAGTCTCGTTCGGCCTGCTGCCGGCCTTCCTTTCCTACGGCGGACTCGGCGGCGGGATGCACGGGACGCCCCCGACCTGGGCGATGACGATCTGCGCGGCACTGCTCGGGGTCGGCATCCACTTCCTCAACACGCTGCCGGACCTGGTGCAGGACAACGAGACCGGGGTGCGCCACCTGCCGCTGCGGATAGCGCTGCGCACGGGGGCACCGCGGCTGCTCCTGGTCTCCTTGGTCTGGACGGCGCTGGCAGCAGCCGGTGTCGTGGTCACCGGCCTCACCGTGGGCGTCGGCCAGTCGTGACGCAGAAGTGACCAGTAGGGTGAACGCCGTGCTCGCACCGCCCCGTCGTCGGATCGCCGTCGCCTTCGCTGGCTCTCTGCTGTCGCTCGGGTTGACGTCGTGTGGCTTCGATGCCACCACGGACCAGGTCTACACACCTGGTGAGGGCGTCAACAACCGCGAGGCGGGTGTCGACGTACTGCACGCGCTCATCGTCTCCGGAGACGACGGCAGCGGCACCGTGATCGCCGGCCTGGCCAACAACGACGAGTCCAAGGACGACGCGCTGGTCGAGGTCCAAGGGGCCGGCGAGGACCAGGCGGTCACCGTCGAGGGCACCCAGACCGACGTGCCGGCAGGCGCCTTCGTCCAGCTCGCCGAGGAGGGCGCGTTCAGCGTCACCGGTGAGCAGGTCATCCCCGGTCGCTTCGTGTCGCTGAGCTTCGCCTTCGAGAGCGGCGAGACGGTCACCCTCGACGTACCGGTGGTCACCGACGACGGCGACTACGCGGACGTCCCACTACCCGAGTCGGCTGAGTCGCCTGGTTCGGCTGAGGAGTCCTGACCCGTGCCGACCAGCAGCCACTCGCAGCCGGCTGGACCGTACCCGCTCGTGCTGCTTCGTCATGGGGAAAGCGACTGGAACGCCAAGAACCTGTTCACCGGCTGGGTCGACGTCCCGCTCACGGAGAAGGGGCGCGCCGAGGCATCTCGCGCAGGCAGCCTGATCGCGGAGTCCGGCGTGCTCCCCGACGTGCTGCACACCTCCGTGCTGCGCCGAGCAATCACCACTGCACAGCTCACCCTCGACGAGTGCGAGCGACACTGGATCCCGGTGAAGAGGTCGTGGCGACTCAACGAACGCCACTACGGCGCGCTGCAGGGCAAGGACAAGAAGGCAACCCTGGAGGAGTACGGCGAGGAGCAGTTCATGCGCTGGCGCCGCTCCTATGACACCCCGCCGCCTCCCCTCGACGACGACGACAGGTGGTCACAGGTCGGCGACGCCCGCTACACCGGCCTGCCCGACGAGATCGTGCCGCGCACCGAGTGCCTGGCCGACGTCGTCGACCGGATGCTTCCCTACTGGTACGACGCGATCGTCCCTGACCTGCGTGCCGGCCTCACGGTCTGCGTCGCCGCGCACGGCAACTCTCTGCGTGCTCTGGTCAAGCACCTCGACGACATGGACGAGGACGCGGTCGTCGGGTTGAACATCCCCACCGGCATCCCGCTGGTCTACCGCCTCGACGAGAACATGCACCCGCTCGAGCGCGGCGGGAGGTACCTCGACCCCGAGGCGGCCGTGGACGCGATCCAGGCGGTTGCCCACCAGGGACGCTGAACACCCGGCCGATGGCGCCGGGCCGGGAGTCACCGGTCCGGGCGACGGACGGCTGGGTCAGGCTTCGACGGTGTGGGTCTGACCGGTGACGAGGAAGACCACCCGTCGGGCCAGGGAGACGGTGTGGTCGGCGATCCGCTCGTAGTAGCGGCCCAGCAGCGCGAGGTCGACCGCCGGTTCGATCCCGTAGGGCCAGTCGTCGCTGAGCATGAAGCGGAACGACGAGCGGCGCAGCTGGTCCATCTCGTCGTCAGCCCGCTCGAGGGCCTGGGCGGCCTCGATGTCGCGGTCGGCGATGATCTGGGCCACCGACTCGACCATCGACTCGGCCACCTCGGCCATCCGGGCGATCGTGGGTCGTAGCTCGGCCGGAACCGCGACGGCGGGCAGCCGTAGCCGGGCCACCTTCGCCACGTGCACCGACAGGTCGCCCATCCGCTCCAGGTCGGCCACCATCCGGAGCGCAGCAACCAGCATCCGCAGGTCGCCGGCGACCGGCTGCTGCAGCGCCAGCATCTCGAAGCTGCGCTCCTCGATCTGCTCCCTTGCAGAGTCGATTGCCGCGTCGTCGGAGATCACCCGCTCGGCGACCTCGGCGTCCGCGGTCAGGAGTGCCGTCGTGGCCTGGCTCACCGCGTGCTTGACCGAGTGGGTCATGGCAACCAGGTCGTCGACGATGGTGTCGAGCTGATCGTGGTAGAGGTCCCGCATGCCAAAACGGTACGACGGCGAGGTGACCAGATGGCGACGCCGCGTTAACGGTTAGTGAACAGTCGCCGAAACAGCAGGTCAGGCGCACGCCAGACCGGGACACCGGCGCCGGGCGCCGTACGATCGAGGTTGTGGATGCGACGACCCAGGCGCTGCTGTTCGCGCTGCTGGGCGCTGCCCTCGGAGCGGGCGTCGTTTTCGCCTGGCGCTTCAGCGAGCACCAGCAGCAGCGGCTGCCCGTGCTGGAGGAGCCGCTGGTGCCCATCGGGGTGGCCACCGTGCTGTCGGTGCTGCGTTCCAGCGCGCTGGTGGTGAACGAGAACGACGAGGTGCTCAAGGCGTCCGCACCGGCCTACTCCCTCGGGGTGGTACGCGGCAAGCAGATCTGCGTCGACGAGCTGGGCGACCTGGTGAGAGCGGTTCGCCGTGACGGGCAGATCCGGGAGACGGAGTTCGTGCTGCCGCGCGGGCGAGCCGCCCAGCACGTCACCGCCCGGGTGGCGCCGTTGAGCTCTCGGCTGGTGCTCGCCCTCGTCGAGGACCGCACCCGCGAACGCAGGGTCGAGGCGATCCGGCGTGACTTCGTGGCTAACGTCTCGCACGAGCTGAAGACACCAGTCGGGGCGATCAACCTGCTCGCGGAGGCTGTCGCGGAGGCAGCCGAGGACCCCGAGGCGGTGCAGAGGTTCGCCGGCAGGATGCAGACCGAGACCGAGCGGCTGTCTCGACTTGTGCAGCAGATCATCGCGCTCTCGCGGCTGCAAGGTGACGACCCGCTCGACGCGCCGCAGCCGGTCTCGGTCGAAGAGGTCATCGATCTCGCGATCGACCAGTCCGCGATCGATGCTCAGACCAAGGGCATCGAGGTGGTGCGCGACGGGACGAACGGCGCCCACCTCTATGGGAACGGTGACCAGGTGGCGATGGCGGTCGGCAACCTCGTCGCGAATGCGGTCGCCTACTCGCCGGAGCACTCCCGGGTGGTGGTCGGCACCAAGGCAACCGACGAGACGGTGAGCATCACCGTCACCGACCAGGGGATCGGCATCCCGGCGCAGGAGATCGACCGGATCTTCGAGCGCTTCTACCGCGTGGACCCGGCCCGCCACCGCTCCACCGGGGGCACCGGCCTGGGCCTGTCGATCGTGAAGCACGTCGCGGCTTCGCACGGCGGTGAGGTGCGGGTGTGGTCGGTGGAGGGCAGTGGTTCCTCGTTCACCATGACGCTGCCGCGGCGCAGCCTGGAAGAGGTACGGCGCGAGCTGGCGGCCGCACCCGTCACCGACACCACCGGGACCACCGAGACCGCCGAGACCAGCGACGGCCCAGCCGCTGAGGCTGCCCCCACACCACCCGTGGCGCCGCCGGTGCCGACGGTCGAGTCGCACAACCAGGAGGCCACACGTTGACCCGGGTGCTCGTGGTCGAGGACGAGGAGAGCTACAGCGACGCGCTCGCGTACATGCTGGGCAAGGAAGGCTTCGAGGTCGCGGTCGCGGCCACCGGACCAGACGCGCTGACGGAGTTCGAGCGCAACGGTGCCGACATCGTGCTGCTCGATCTGATGCTCCCGGGACTCCCGGGCACCGAGGTGTGTCGGCAGATCCGCAGCACGTCCAACGTGCCGGTGATCATGGTCAGCGCCAAGGACGACGAGGTGGACAAGGTGGTCGGGCTCGAGCTGGGCGCCGACGACTACGTCACCAAGCCGTACTCGCCTCGCGAGCTGGTGGCCCGGGTTCGCGCGGTGCTGCGCCGCGGCTCTGAAGCCACGGACCTGGAGCCGGCGGCTCTCGAGGCCGGACCCGTCCGGATGGACGTCGACCGGCACGTGGTGACCGTCGACGGAGTGACCACCAAGCTGCCGCTCAAGGAGTTCGAGCTGCTGGAGATGTTCCTTCGCAACACCGGCCGGGTGCTCACCCGTGGACAGCTCATCGACCGCGTGTGGGGCTCGGACTACGTCGGCGACACCAAGACGCTCGACGTACACGTGAAGCGGCTGCGGACCAAGCTCGAGCCCGACCCGGCCTCACCGTCCTACCTGGTCACCGTCCGCGGCCTCGGCTACAAGTTCGACGCCTAGCTCACCTGCACCGGCTCAGCGGCGGTCAGCCCCGCTTCTCCAGCCATCCGCGGAAGGCGTCCAGGTTGCGGGTGGACTCTCCGCGCGAGCGGCGCCACTCCCACTCGCGCCGGATGGAGGAGGCGAAGCCGAGCTCGAGGATCGTGTTGAACGACTCGTCGGAGTAGCTGAGTACGGCGCCGAGCAGCCGGTCGATCTCGGCCGGGGTGACCGCGGACAGCGGCAACCGGCCGTCGAGGTAGATGTCTCCGGTGTGGTCCACGGCGAACGCGACCCCGTACAGCTTGAGGTTGCGCTCGAGCAGCCATCGGTAGACCCGCTCGTGGTTCTCGTCGGGCCGGCGGGCGACGAACGCGTGCACGGCTAGAGCATGTGCGCCGACGTCGAAGCGACAGGGCGTCTGCAGCTTGCGTTCGCCGGGAAGTACCACGGTGAACACGCCGGGATCGAGCTCCGTCCACTCCAGAGCCTGCTCGGTGAACACCTGGCGCAGGGTCTCGGCGGCAGCACCCGGGTCGGTCATCGACCCACCTGCACGAGCCCGGCCGTCAGCTCCTGTCGCATTGCGGAGGAGGCATGCCGGTAGGCCGCGACCGTCCGCTCCGCGGTGTGCTCCCAGTCGAACGTCGCTGCATGCTCGAGTGCGCCTGCGGCGAGCCTGGCCCGAAGCTGCGGCTGGCTGACCACGGACTCGAGGACCTGCGCGTAGGCGTCGGGGTCGTGGCCCTCCACCAACAACCCGGACACGCCGTCACGCACGGCGGTGGTCAGCCCGCCGACGGCTGCTGCCACGACCGGGGTACCAGCCGCCTGTGCCTCCACGGCGACCAGGCCGAAGGACTCGTTGTAGGACGGGACGCACACGAGCGTGGCGGCGGCGTACCAGTCGGCGAGTACCTCCTGCCTCACCGGAGGTACGAACCGCACCACGTCCTCGATGCCCAGGGACGCGGCGAGCACTGCGAGCGACTCCGGATGCTCCAGGCCGGTGCCGGACGGGCCGCCCACCACGGGGACCACCAGGCGAGAGCGCAGCGAAGGATCCCGAGTGACCAGTGCGGCCACCGCGCGCAACAGGACGTCTGGAGCCTTCAGCGGCTGGATCCGGCCGGCGAACAGCAGCACGTGCGCGTCGGCAGGCAGCCCGAGCCGAGCGCGGGCCACCTGCTGCCCGACCGGCTTGAAGACCGAGAGGTCCACGCCGGGAGGCACCACCTCGACCCGTGCGGGATCGGCGTCGTAGCGATCTATCAGCTGCCTGGCCTCGATGTCGGTGCTCGCGATCAGCATGTCGGCCGCCTCGACGACCTGCTCCTCGCCGATCAGCCGGGCCATCGGCTCCGGGGTGTCGCCTTCGGCGAGGGCCTCGTTCTTGACCTTCGCCATCGTGTGCATCGAGTGCACGAAGGGCACGCTCCAGCGGTCCCGGACCAGGGCGCCTACCTGGCCCGAGAGCCAGTAGTGGGCGTGCACCAGGTCGTACCAGCCCTGCGTGTGCGCCGCCTCGGCGCGCAGCACCTCGCGGGCGAACACGCACAGCTGCCCCGGAAGCTCGGCCTTGCTGAGACCCTCGAAGGGACCGGCGTGCACATGTCGCACCCGCACACCCGGAGAGGTCTCCACGACCGGAGGAAGCTCCGAGGAGGTCGCTCGGGTGAAGATCTCGACCTCGAGGTTGTCCTGCGCCAGCCGCTTGGACAGCTCGCTGACGTAAACGTTCATCCCGCCGGCGTCGCCGGTGCCGGGCTGGTCCAGAGGGGACGTGTGCAGGCTGATCATCGCGATCCGGCCGTGCACCGGTCGCAGAATGCCGGGCCTTCTAGCTGCGGTCACCACAACACCTCCTCCCAGCACAACCCGACGCGCAGGTTCCCCATTCCGCGCGGGTCAGTCGGAGCGCGCTCAGGCGGTTCGGGCGAGGCGACGTGCCAACCGCTTCTCGACGTACGGCGAGCACCGGTTCACCGCTTGCCAGACGAGGACTCCACCAAGGAGCGAGAGACCGGTCGCGAGCAAGGGCTGGCTGTCCTCGAGGTGCGGGTAGATCTGCCAGTGCGCCAGGTAGATGTAGAGCGAGGCGCTCGCCAGCACCCCGGCTACCCGAGCGGTCCACCCGGGGACACGCACGGTGCGCACCCACACCAGGGCAAGCATTCCCGCGATCACCACGAGGTCGCGAGCAGGGTCGTCGAAGAAGCCGGGCACCGTGGCGACCACCGTCACCGACACCAGCAGCCGCTGCCACCATGCCTCGGCCCGCACCGTCGCCCAACCGAGGGCGAAGAGCCAGAAGAGCACGTTCGCGCGGTGGATCACGTCGCCACCGAACACCGTCACCACCTCGAAGCGGGTCAACAGCCCGGCTCCGGCGAGGGCCATCGGCAGCCAGAACGGCCACCTGCGCTCGATGCGGTCCACGAAAGGCACGGCCATCACCAGTGTCAGCGCCACCAGCGTGTAGACGAGCGCCTCGATGAACCAGTAGTGCCACTGCGGCTCGGCCCAGTCCCGCGGACCCAGGATGCCGTTGAGCAGGACCGCGTTCTGCCAGGTGTAGGCCGAGAAGGCGGCGGCGATCCCGATCCAGAGCACCGAGGGCACGGCGACCCGGGCGATGCTCGTCGTCAGCCGACGGACACGTTCTCGGCGAGGCACGTCAGTGAGCTGGAAGCGTCCGAAGTTGTAGCCGGCGAGGCCGAGCAGCACGTGTGCTCCCCCGAGCAGCCAGAACAGGTTGGCGTGCGAGCCGACGATCAGCACGATGGCAAGGGCGCGGAGCACCACGTTCCCCTCGACCGAGCGGAGGCCGCTGCGTCGCCGTCGAGGGGTCAGCTCGCGGATCGGGGCGAGATGCCAGTTCGCTGGGAGGTGGCCGATGGCCTCCTCCAACCGGATCGACATCTCGACGTAGGACAGCGAGTCGCCCTCGAGGCTGACGAACGAGTCGTCCTCGCTCACCTCGGTGCGCCGCAGTACGTCGCCGTACAGCCGGCACAGGTCCGCCGTCGCGGAGACCGCACTCGGCCGGCCGCGACCGGGCGCGGCGGCCGACGACACGATGGCGCGGTAGTCCGGCTTGCCGGACGGAAGCCGGGGGATCTGCGTGAGGGCCGAGACGTGCACCGCGCCCGGGGGGACGCCGAAGCTCTGCTTCGCCACGGCCTGCACGGCGTCGGCGTCGACGGGCTTGGCCGAGCAGTCGACGGCGACCACCAGCCGCTCCTCGTCGTCCGCGCAGCAGGCGGTGATGCCGTGGTCGGCGAACACGCGCTCGGCCTGGTCGAGGTCGATGCGCAGGCCGAAAACCTTGGCGAACCGGTTGCGGCGGCCGATGACCTCGTAGAGCCCCTCGCGGTTGCGCCTGGCGACGTCACCGGTCCGCAGGGTGGTGACCTCGCGACCCCGGGCGAGGTCCTCGGGAGAGGTGGCGTACCCGAGCATCACGTTGTCCCCGGAGTACACCAGCTCGCCGACCTCGGTCGCCTGCTCGTCGAGCACGGCAGCGTTCCTCGTCAGCGGCATCTCCGGCAGCGGCTCGAGGCGGAACGAGCCGCCCGGGATCGCGATGCCGATCGAGGACGGCGAGCTGAGGGCCAGGTCCGGGGGCAGGTAGGCCATCCGCGCCGTGGCCTCGGTCTGGCCGTACATCACGAACAGGTCCCACCCGCGACGCTGGCCCAGCTCGGCGTACCTGGTCACCGTCGTCGGCGACATCCGGCCACCGGCCTGGGTGACGTACCTGAGCGAGGGGAGGTCGCGGTCGGCGAACCCCGCGCGGTCGAGCAGCTCGAAGGTGTACGGGACGCCGGCGAAGGTGGTCGCCTGGTTCCGCCTGAAGAGGTCCCAGAAGCACTCGTCGACCACCGAGAGCGAGGTGAGGAGCAGCGACGCCCCGCTCATGAGGTGGCTGTTGATCACCGACAGCCCGTAGCAGTAGTGCATCGGCAGTGTGGTCGCGGCGACGTCGGAGGGCCGGATGGAAAGGTACGTCGCGATCGCCTCGGCGTTGGACTCGACGTTGGCCGCAGAAAGACGCACCAGCTTGGGCGAACCGGTGGAGCCGGAGGTCGAGAGCAGCAGGGCCAGGTCGGGATGCAGATCGTGGGCGGTGCCGGCGCGACGCTCGACGAGACGGCCCGCGGAGTACGTCACGTCCGGGTTGTAGGCCGAGACCAGCTCGCTCAGGTTCCCGGGGTTGTCGCCGGGCACCAAGATCACCGGGTGACCCGCGGCCAGCGCCGCGAGGTACGTCACGATCGCTTGGACCTCGTTGGTCCCGGCGACCAGCACCAGACGCCGCGTCGTGCCGAGCCGGTCGGCTGTCGCTGCGACGCGGTCGGCCAGGTCCTGATAGCTCACCACGGCGCCCGCGGTCACCAGAGCCGGCCGATCCCCGAACGCGGAGAGCCGAGCCGCGAAGGAGACGCCGGTATCGGTGAGGGCCTGCTGCACCAGACGAGGATATTAGGCAAGCCTTACCTATGCAACGGCGGGAGCAGGCCGGCGCCGTGTGCCCGCACGGGCCAGCCGCCGCAGCGCGACGTCCCCCGGGGCAGGATGAGGGGCATGGCCACCAAGAGCGCCGTCGTCACCGGAGCCAGCAGCGGGATCGGAGCGGCCACCGCTGGCCGGCTCGCCGCCGAGGGGTACCACGTGTTCTGCGCCGCGCGACGGTTCGAACGCGTGCGTGCTCTCGCCGAAGAGATCGGTGGCACGCCGGTGCGCTGCGACGTCACCGACGCCGCGTCTGTCGAGGCGCTCCGCACAGCGGTGGGGAGCCGGCTGGACCTGCTGGTCAACAACGCCGGCTTGGCCGTCGGCTCCGAGACCGTCGCCGAGTCCGACCCGAAGCACTGGCGCGCGATGTACGAGGTCAACGTGATCGGCCTGCTCAACGTGACGCGTGCTCTGCTTCCCGCGCTGATCGCGAGCGGTGACGCGGTGATCGTCAACCTCGGGTCCACCGCCGGACGGATTGCCTACGAGGGTGGCGCGGGATACACCGCCGCCAAGCACGGGACCCAGGTGGTCACCGAGACGCTGCGGCTCGAGCTGTGCGGGCAGCCGGTCCGGGTCACCGAGATCGCGCCGGGGATGGTACGCACCGAGGAGTTCTCGCTCGTTCGGTTCGGTGGCGACCAGGAGAAGGCGGATCAGGTGTACGCCGGCGTGGCCGAACCGCTGGTCGCCGAGGACATCGCAGACGCCATCGGCTGGGTGGTCACCAGGCCGTCACACGTCAACGTCGACGAGCTGGTGATCCGGCCGCGGGCGCAGGCGGCCCAGCACAAGGTGCACCGAGTCTTCGACTAGCCCGGGGCCCATCTCAACCGGCACGGGCCCCATCTCAACCCGCACGGGCCCCATCTCAACCGGCACGGGCCCCATCTCAACGGGGGGGTTGGTCGAGCACCAGGGAGACCAGGCGAGACAGCTCCGGGGTCAGCGCCTGCTCCCCGACCACGAACTCCTCCTCCTCCAGGTCGATGGCATAGACGTACCGGTCGGGCTGGTCCGTTGAGCCGGCAAGGGAGGCGAAGTCGATGCGCTCGGCCAGCTGCCGCACCTCCTCCGAGCGCGGATCGGTGTCCAGGTCGACCTCGCCGGCCGTGGTCATCCCGGCGATCCCGCCGGACCGGCGGACCGCCACCCGCCGACGTGGTCGCCGAGGTCTGCTGGGCCGACCGGCATCGCTGCGGCGCGAACCCGGTTCCACTCCGACCTCGGTCCAGGCATTGGTGACCGCCTCACGCACCGAGTCCACGCCGGTCTCATCCGCGGCGGCCACCGTGGCCTCGGCGAAGGCAGCGAAGTCTGCGTCCGCGCCGAGGCCCGAGGTGAGTGCGGCGTACCAGATCCGGCCGGTGACCTCCCACGACGAGCCGCCGATGCCGGTCGCGGCGAGGTAGAAGGCCCGGTTCGGGATGCCGGAGTTGATGTGCACTCCCCCGTTGTCGTCGGCGGTGTCCACGTAGTCCGAGAGGTGCGCGACCTGGCGGTCCCGGCCGACCTTGGGGTCGTCGTAGGCGGTGCCGGGCTCGGACATCGATCGAAGCGCACGGCCCTGCACGCTCGGCGCGAAGATGCCTTCGCCCACCAGCCAGTCGGCCTCGGCGGCAGACTGGCCGATCAGTCGCTGCTTCACGCACGCGGAGAAGACGTCGGACATCGACTCGTTCAGTGCTCCGGGCTGCCCCTCGTAGACGAACCCGGAGGTGTGCTGGGTGACGGCGTGCGTGAACTCGTGCGCCAGCACGTCGACCGGCTTGGTGAACCGCGCGAAGAGCTTGCCGTCACCGTCGCCGAAGACCAGCTGGCGCCCGTCCCAGAACGCGTTGACGTACTCCTGCTCGTAATGCACGGTGGCGACCACCGGGGCTCCGCGGTCGTCGTACGACGATCGCCCGTACTCGTCTCGGAAAAGCCCCAGGGACGCGACCACGCCGGCGTACGCCTCGTCCACCACGACGTCGCCGGACTTGTCTTCACCGGCCGACCGCACCGGCCGACCCGGTAGCGACGTCCCGTTCGAGGCGGTGTGGATCGTCCACGCGTCCTCGCCGGTGTCCCGCGACGCAGCCCCGGGCACCGCCTCGACCCTCGGCGGACCGATGAGCCGTCTCCTGCGCAGCTGCTCGTCGATGGCGAGCGTGCTCTGCCCCCGGTGGGCCAGGTCGGCGTCGTCTTGTACCGAGGCGATCTGCTGGACGAGGTACGGCGGGATGAACCGGCACGTGGTCATGGGTCAGGCCTACCCGCTGCCACGGACTGAAGTAAACCCGGCGGGCTGCCGGCGAACGGCCGTCATGGCCCGAGCAGCTCCTCAACCGCCGGCCCGAGCACCTCCCCGGCACGGCCGCGCAGCACGAGGTCGGCGGCGTCGTCGAGCGGGGTCGGCTCGTCGTTCACGATGACCAGACGGGAGCCGTTCTGGACGGCCGCGAGTGGCAGGTCCGCCGCCGGCCGGACCACCAGCGAAGAGCCGACGGCGACCATCAGGTCGGCCGACTCGGCGAGCAGGGACGCATCCTCGAGCACGTCGGGTGCGAGCACCTGGCCGAATGAGACGGTCGAGGACTTCACCAGCCCGCCGCAGTCCGGGCACGACGGGTCGGGGTCCCCGTCGTCGACTCGGGCGATCGCCCACTCGTGCGCCGCGGTGAACCCACAGCCGGCGGGCATGCCTGCGCGGGGGGCCGCACCGATGCACATCACCTCGCGGGCGGTCCCGTGGATCTCCACGACCCGGGAGGACCCGGCCAGCTGGTGCAGCCCATCGATGTTCTGGGTGACCACCCCGCGAAGCCGGCCGGCCTCCTCCAGCCGAGCCAGCGCGCGGTGTGCTGCGTTGGGGCGGTAGCCGGCGTCGGAGAACTCACGTCGCATCCGCCACGCCCGCTCCCGGACGTCCGCGGAGGCGACGTACCTGTCGAAGGTGAAGTCTCGCGGGTCGTACCGGGTCCATACCCCGCCCGGAGACCGGAAGTCCGGGATCCCGGACTCCGTGGAGATCCCGGCCCCGGTGAACGCGACGATCCGCCGACTGCTGTGCAGCAGAGCGGTCAGCTCCTCCATCCGGCGAGGATATGCCGGTCCGGCCGATACACTTTGACGCGCTGGGGCCGGTCGGGCCCGGCAACCCTCATCGAGAGCGAAACCGTGCCCGCATGCCCGAAACCATGAGGCGCAGTGACCTGCGCAACGTCGCGATCGTCGCGCACGTCGACCACGGCAAGACCACTCTGGTCGACGCGATGCTGCGTCAGTCGGGTGCGTTCGCCGAGCACCGGGCCCCTGGCGACGCCGAAGAGCGGGTGATGGACACCGGCGAGCTGGAGCGCGAGAAGGGCATCACCATCCTGGCCAAGAACACGGCGGTGAGGTACCGCGGAGACGCCGCCGGGGGACGCCCGATGACGATCAACATCATCGACACCCCCGGGCACGCCGACTTCGGCGGTGAGGTCGAGCGCGGCCTGTCGATGGTGGACGGGATCGTTCTCCTCGTCGACGCCTCCGAAGGGCCGTTGCCGCAGACCCGGTTCGTGCTGCGCAAGGCTCTCAACGCTGACATGCCGGTGGTGCTCGTGGTCAACAAGGTCGACCGGCCCGACTCGCGGATCGACGAGGTCGTCGAGGAGACCTACGAGCTGTTCCTGGACCTGCTGGACGACTCGCACAGCCAGGACGCGCTGGACTTCCCGGTCGTCTACGCCTCGGCCAAGGCCGGCCGTGCCTCGACCGACCCGCCCGGGAACGGTGAGCTACCCGCCTCCGACGACCTGGAACCGCTGTTCCGCACCATCGTCGAGTCGATCCCCGCGCCGACCTACACGCCCGACAAGCCGCTGCAGGCGCACGTCACCAACCTGGACGCGAGCCCCTTCCTGGGCCGGCTGGCGCTGCTTCGGGTGCACGAGGGCACGCTGAAGAAGAACCAGACCGTCGCCTGGATGCGACGCGACGGCAGCCAGCGGTCGGTCAAGATCACCGAGCTGCTGGTCACCGAGGCACTCGAGCGCAAGCCTGGCGTCGAGGCGGGGCCCGGTGACATCGTCGCGATCGCCGGCATCCCGGACATCATGATCGGCGAGACACTGGCCGACCTCGACCGCCCGGTTCCACTGCCGCTGATCACCGTCGACGAGCCGGCCATCTCGATGACGATCGGGACCAACAGCTCGCCACTGGCCGGTCGGGGGAAGGGCACCAAGGTGACCGCAAGGCTCGTCAAGGACCGGCTCGACAAGGAGCTCGTCGGCAACGTCTCGATCCGGGTGGAGAGCACCGAGCGACCCGACACCTGGGAGGTGCAGGGCCGTGGGGAGCTGGCACTGGCGATCCTGGTCGAGCAGATGCGCCGCGAGGGCTACGAGCTGACGGTGGGCAAGCCGCAGGTGGTGAGCCGAGAGATCGACGGCAAGAGGCACGAGCCGGTCGAGCGGCTGACCATCGACGCGCCGGAGGAGTACCTCGGCGCGATCACCCAGCTGCTCGCCGTCCGCAAGGGCCGGATGGAGCAGCTGACCAACCACGGCACCGGGTGGGTCCGGATGGACTACCTGGTCCCGGCGCGCGGCCTGATCGGCTTCCGCACCGAGTTCCTGACCGATACGCGCGGCACCGGTATCGCGCACCACGTGTTCGAGCGGTACGAGCCATGGGCCGGCGACATCAGGTCCCGTGCCTCCGGCTCTCTCGTCGCGGACCGGTCGGGAGCCGCGACGTCGTACGCGATGACCAACCTGCAGGAGCGCGGGACGCTGTTCGTGGAGCCGACGACCGAGGTCTACGAGGGGATGATCGTCGGCGAGAACTCCCGCGCCGACGACATGGACGTGAACATCACCAAGGAGAAGCAGCAGACCAACATCCGCTCCTCCACCGCGGACAACTTCGAGAAGCTGGTGCCTCCCCGCCGGCTCTCCCTGGAGCAGTGCCTGGAGTTCTGCCGTGAGGATGAATGCGTCGAGGTGACCCCGGACGCGATTCGCATCCGGAAGGTGGTGCTGGACCGGAACGAGCGCGCCAAGACCGCCGCCCGCGCCCGCCGCGGCTGACCGACACGCGCAGCGACCTACGTCACGCCGCCGAACGTGCCGGCCGGCGGCGCGAGGTGAGCACGGCCACGCCGACGACGGGCAGGGCCGACAGCAGCAGCAGGCTCCAACCGATGCCGACCACGTCCCCGAAGCCACCCACCACAGCGGACCCGACGCCACCGCCGACCAGGAACATCAAGGTCGCCACGCCGAGAGCAACACCGCGCACGTCGTCCGACACCGACTCACCGACCGCCGCGATCAGGGCGGGCTGGCCGAGCCCGAACGCACCGGTGACCGCGACCACGGCGATCACCAGGAGGACAGCCGACCCGACCGATGCGCCGACCGCGGCGACGACCAGTGCGCCGGAGGCGATGCTGCCGGATACGACGAGCGCCATGCGGTGCCCGAGGCGCTGGAGGGTGGGTGCGGCCACCTTGGGCGCGGCCAGCGCGGCAACAGCGCTCGGGACCAGGGCGAGGCCGACGTGCCACGGCTGCCAGCCCCTGGCGACGAGAACCGCTGGCACGGCGATCAGCAGCGCGAACCATGCAGCAGGGATGGCGGAGGCAGCCAGCGCGCTGCGCACGACGACCGAGTTCCGGATCACCCGCAGCGGCAGGAAGCCCTCCGGGCGGCGCCGTACGCGTGCTGTGACACTGGGAAGTCCGACGATCAGCAGCAACGCGCCCACGGAGGCGACCTCGAACCCGGCCGATGGGGACTGGACAAGCAGCACCAGCCCAGCAGCCGTGCCCGCCACCAGCGCAGCACCCGGCAGGTCCAGCCGGGCGCCGGACCCCTCCGTCGAGAGCGCACGCCACAGCAGTGGCAGGACCAGCAGGCCCACCGCCGGCAGCGCGATCACGGCCCGCCAGCCCACCAGGTCGGTCAGGCCACCCCCGGCCAACGGACCCAGGCAGGCCACAGCCGCGGCGACACCTGCGACCCGGCCGAGCGCGGCAGCCCGGGTCGACCCGACGTACCGAGTGCTGATGATGGCCACGCCGAGCGTCGGCACCGCAGCCGCGCCCGTGCCCTGCAGCAGCCGGGCGACCAGCAGCAGCTCGTACGAGGGCGCCCAGGCTCCGATGCCGGCGCCGACGGCCATCAGCAGCACGCCCCCCAGCAAAGGGAGCCGGATGCCGACCAGGTCGGAGAGCCTTCCGTACACCGCCGTCGCCACGGCGAGCATCAGCGCGTAGAGGCTGATCACCCAGGCGCTCTCGCCGGTGCTCAGCCCGAGGTCGCCGGCCAGCGCCGGCAAGGCGACGGCGACCGAGGCGCTGCCCATCCCCGCGAGCCCGAACAGCAACCCGACGAGCATGGCCACCCGCCCGGCATCGGTTGGTGAGCTCACTGCGGGGCAACGGGTCCGCCGCTCTCGACATTCCGGCGCTCGTCCGGCCTCCTAGAGTGTCTACATGCCTGCGAGCCGCGTGATGCCGACCGAGGAGGCCACCGACCTGATCCACCTGGTCCGTGACCTGGCACGCAACGAGCTGGCTCCGCGGGCGGCCGAGGCCGAGGAACGCTCGCAGTTCCCGCGCGAGATGTTCCGGATGCTCGGTCAGACCGGACTGCTCGGACTGCCCTACCCGGAGGAGTACGGCGGCGGTGGCCAGCCCTACGAGGTGTACCTCCAGGTGGTCGAGGAGCTGTCCAGTGTCTGGGCGACCATCGGCGAGGGGGTCTCGGTTCACGTGCTCTCCTGCTTCGGGCTCGCCACCAAGGGGACCGAGCAGCAGCGCAAGCAGTGGCTGCCCGACATGGTCGGTGGTGACCTGCTCGGGGCCTACTGCCTGTCCGAGCCGCACGCGGGCTCCGATCCCGCCGCGATGCGCGCCACCGCCCGCCTGGAGAAGGACGGCGGCGATGCCGTCTACGTGCTCAACGGCGCGAAGTCGTGGATCACGCACGGCGGCGAAGCCGACTTCTACAAGGTGATGGCACGTACCTCCGGACAGCAGGGTGACCGCGAGGGCATCTCCTGCTTCCTCGTGCCTGGTGATACCGAGGGGATCTCGGCCGACAGGCCCGAGCGCAAGATGGGGCTGGACGCCTCGACGGTGGCGACCATGCGCTTCGAGAACGTGCGTCTGCCCGTCGAGCGCCGCCTGGGAGAGGAAGGCGAGGGTCTGAAGATCGCGCTCGCCGGCCTCGACTCGGGACGCCTCGGCATCGCCGCGGTGGCGACCGGTCTCGCGCAGGGCGCACTGGACCACGCTGTTGCCTACGCCAGGGAGCGGGAGACCTTCGGCAAGAGGATCATCGACCACCAAGGGGTCGCGTTCCTGCTCGCGGACATGGCCGCCGCGGTGGAGTCGGCCCGGGCGACGTACCTGTCAGCGGCCCGCCGCAAGGACCAGGGGCTGCCGTTCAGCACCGAGGCGTCGGTTGCGAAGATGGTTGCCACCGACAACGCGATGCAGGTGACCACGGACGCGGTGCAGGTGCTCGGGGGCTACGGCTACACCCGCGACTTCCCGGTCGAGCGCTACATGCGCGAGGCCAAGGTCATGCAGATCTTCGAGGGGACCAACCAGATCCAGCGCATGGTGATCGGTCGAGCGTTGGACAAGGGTGCCCGGGGCACGGTCACCACCGAGAAGAGGACCTGAATGCAGCTCGACAACACCGCCGCGATCGTCACCGGCGGGGCCTCCGGCCTCGGCGCCGCGACATCCAGAGCGCTTGCGGCCAAGGGGGCGCGGGTCTTCGCCCTCGACCTCGCCGAGCAGGTCGAGGCCGTCGACCCCGAGGAGCGGTTGTCAGGTGTCGAGTACGTCGCAGCCGACGTGACCGACCCGAGCGAGGTTCGTCCCGCCGTCGAACGGGCCGCGAGCACGGGCCGGCCACTGCGCACGGTGGTGAACTGCGCTGGGATCGGGCCCTCGATGCGGATCCTCGGCAAGCGCGGGATCCACGATCTCGACGCCTATGCGAAGGTCGTCTCGGTGAACCTCGTCGGCACCTTCAACGTGCTGGCCCTGGCCGCCGAGCAGATGGCCGGGACCGACCCCGACGACCACGGTCAGCGCGGGGTCGTCGTCAACACCGCGAGCATCGCTGCCTACGACGGCCAGGTCGGCCAGGCCGCCTACGCCTCCTCCAAGGGCGGCATCGTCGGGCTGACCCTGCCGGCGGCACGTGACCTGGCGCAGTACGGGATCCGGGTCTGCACCATCGCGCCGGGCATCGTCGAGACCCCGATGCTGGCCACCGTCAACGAGGAGTTCCGTGCGGCCCTCGCGGCGGGTGTGCCGTTCCCGCAGCGGCTCGGCCGGCCCGAGGAGATCGCCGACCTGGCGCTGGCGATCATCGACCACGACTACCTCAACGGCGAGACGATCCGGATGGACGGTGCCCTGCGGATGTCCCCCCGCTGACCCCCCGGATGGCCCCCGGACGTGATGGTGGGAGTGTCCGGGTGCGGACACTCCCACGCCGTCGCGAACGGCTGGCGCTAGCCCTTCTCGTACCGCGGCCGGCGCGAGCGGCCGTGCAGCACTTCCCCCAGGGCGAGCGCCAGTCCGAACGCTCCGACGGTGCCGACCAAGCCAGCCGTCCCGCGATCGGGCAGCAGGGCTGCTCGAAGGCTAGGGTCGGCCGCTGCGAGTCCCCCTGCGACCGACGCCGAAGCCACCACCAGCAAAGCCGAGGCCCGCGAGAGCCGACGCCGCTGGTCGGGCATGGCTGGAACCATGTCGACACCTGTTACTTCCCCCCGGCCGGTTCCCCCGTCCGGACTGTGTGAGCCTGCGCCTCCCCGCGGCACCGACTCTCCCCGACAACGACGATAACGGCTGCAAACCTACCCGGGTACCACGAAATCCGTATTCCTGAGTAAAGTTTTCAGTGGGATTCGGTCACCGCGGCGCAGATGTCGTCGTACCACGCCCGGCCGAACGCGACGATCCGGACACTCCTGACGTCGGTCGGCGTCGATCGCAGGGTGTCCACCGCGGTGGCGATGGCGTCCTCGCGCGGCCAGCCGTAGATCCCGGCGGACACCAGCGGGAAGGCCACCGAGGACGCCCCCAGCGAGTCGGCGACGGCCAGGGCGTTGGCATAGCAGGAGACCAGCAGCGAGCGGTCGCGCTCACCCGCTGCGTAGTTCGGGCCGACCACGTGGATCACCCAGCGAGCGCGCATCCGACCCGCAGTTGTCCAGCCGGCCTGCCCGGTCCCCAGGCCAGCGGGAAACCGGGCGACGCAGTCCTCGAGCACGGCCGGCCCACCCGCGGCGTGGATCGCTCCGTCGACGCCACCTCCGCCACGCATCCGGCGGTTGGCCGCGTTGACCACGGCGTCGACGTCCTGGGCGGTGATGTCCCCTTCGACGACGGTCAGGTCCATGGCTACTTCATCGCCTTGGCGTCCTTCTTGCGCAGCGAGGACTTCGGTGACCCCGCCAGCATCCGGAGTACCGCTCGTTCGACGGCTCGTTGCCGGTCGTCGTCGCTGCCGAACCTGCGTGCGGTGGTGGCGGCGATCGTCGTACCGTCCTCGTACAGGTCGATCACCCGCGGGTCGACGTACGACGACTTCGCGATGGCCGGGGTGTTGCCGAGGTACTCGGCGACCTCCAGCAACGCCTCCCTCACGGCGCGCTTGCGAGACGTCTTCGAGTCACCCGGCTCCGGTGAGGTCGCCAGGGACTCGGCCGCCAGGACGGTTGCGTGCCAGGTCCTGAAGTCCTTCGCGGTGATCTCGGTTCCCGCGGTCTCCCGCAGGTAGTCGTTGACCGTGTCGGCCTTCACGTCCATCCAGCGTCTCCCCTGCCGGTAGGCCAACAGCTCCGCACCGCCGCCGCGGCGCCGACGCATCGTCTCCACCGCGGCCACGGCCAGGGGGTCGTCGATCTCGATGGAGTGCTCGATGCCGGACTTCCCCTCGAAGCAGAACACCAACCGGTCGCCGTGACGACGTACGTGCCGCTTCAAAATCGTGGTCAGCCCGAAGCTGCCGTTCTCGTCGGCGTAGGAGTCGGAGCCGATCCGGAAGTAGCCGAGGTCGAGCAGACGCACGGCGGTCGCTGCGGCGCGTTCGACCGGCATGCCGTCCAGCGCGATGTGCTCGAGGATCGATGCCCTCGCTCGAGGCAGCCTGGTGGCCACCTCGGCCACCCGGTCGAACTTCATGGCGTCGCGCTTGGCCCGCCAGTCGGGGTGGTAGAGATACTGACGACGCCCGGCCGCGTCCTGGCCGACCGCCTGGATGTGGCCGTTCGGATGGGGGCAGATCCACAGGTTCTCCCAGGCAGGCGGGATGACCAGGGACTTGATCCGCTCGACGTCTTGTCGGCTGAGGCGGTTGCCCTGCTCGTCCAGGTAGGTGAAGCCCTTGCCGACCCGCCTTCGCGTCCAGCCGGACGAGCGCGGGGAGACGGTGCGCAGCCGTGGCATGGCGCAAGGTAGCCGGAATCCGGCGGCGCAAACGGGCGCCGGTCCGGAGCTCAGCGTCGGGTCAGGGACCTGATGGCCGGGCGTACGTCGACCAGGTACACGATCGCGGCGATGGTGCCGATGATCCCGAGCAGGTTGATCGGGTCCCAGAACAGCATGTGTGCGGCGAGCGCGACACCGAGGATGATGGTCCAGGCCGGCTTGGTGAGTTTGTCGGCGGCGACGTACTCCTCCTTGCGACGCGTCAAGGCGTCGAGGAAAGCCCAGGCCTTGAGGACGAACAGGCCGAGGGAGACCACCGAGACGACCACGTTCTGGAAGCTGAACACCTGGTAGACGATCGCGTCGGACACGCTCACAGACTACCGGGGGAGCACGGCAGCGCCCCGGACCGAGGAGGTCCGGGGCGCTGCCGGGTCGCTGGTGAGGCGGGTCGAGCGGGTCAGTTGCCCACCTTCGACGCACCGTCGGCGGTGGCCCGAGCCGCCGCGCTGGCAGTCTTCTTCGCCGACGTGCGGGTCGCCTTGGCGTTCCGCTTCGCGGTCGAGCCGGTCTTCTTCGCAGCGGACTTGCTGGTCCGGGCGGTGCTGCGAGCACTGCTGCTGGCCGCGGTGGTCGAGCCCTTCGCGGCGTTGCCGGTCTGGGTCCGGGTGGTCTTCGCCTTCGCAACGGTGGTGTTGGCCGCGGCCTGCGCGTCCTGGGTGGCCTGCTGACGACGGATCCGGCCGACGAGGTTCTTCCCTCGGGCGGCGAGGTCCCCATAGGTCTCGCTCGCCTCGGCGACCGTCTCGTTCACCAAGCTCTCCACACGGCCTGGAAGCTTCTTCGCGTCGGTGGAGAAGTCGTCGACCCGGGTGGCGACCACGGTGCGCGCCTGGTCGCGGAGAGCCTTGGGCTGCAGCTCCACCTTGTTGATCCGTGCCTGGACGTCAGTGGCGGTGGTGCGCGCGAGCCGCACCGCGAGGTCCACCACGCCTACGCCGGCGTAGAGCGGACGGGTCGCGTCGAGCTTGATCTGACGGTTCCTGGTCGTTGCCATTCTTGGTTACCTCCTGATGTGCTCAGCGCGGTGTGCGCCGGGCCTGGATGGTTGTCACGTTCTGCTGGCCCCGGTCCCCGTCGATGGGCTCCCCACCGGGCCCTCCGGCCCCGTTGGCGCTCCGGAAGGACGCGTACACGTCCAGCAGGGACTGCTTCTGGCGCTCGGTCAGACCTGTGTCGGCGAGGACGGCCAGCTCCACGGAGCGGACCTCCCCGTCCTCTGGTCGCAGGATCCCCGCGTGGATGTAGAGGGTCTCGGCCGAGACCCGCAGCGCCTTGGCGAGCTGCTGCAAAACCTCGGCCGAGGGCCGACGCAGTCCCCGCTCGATCTGGCTGAGGTAGGGGTTCGACACGCCGGTCTGCTCGGCGAGCTGACGCAGCGACAGCTTGGCGGCCACCCGCTGCTCGTGCAGATAGCCACCGAGCGTGTCGACGGTCTTGCCGACCTTGGACCTGGCCATTCCCCCATCGTGCTAACTCTTGCTAGCACCCGCAAGCCGATGGAACGTGAGTCCGGACACAGTGGGCCGGTGCAGCCACGGCTGCGGCCGGAGTCTCCTGCTAGCCGACGGCTAGACCGCAGCCGCGGACCATCGGGGGGTGGCTCAGATCGTGGACCGGACACCGCCCACCCGGCGGCCGCCTCCGTGCAACGCGACCTCGCCCGTGCGGCGCAGGGCGTCCGCATCGACGCCCGGCTCGGTGTCCACGCCCATCCGCCGGAGGGCGGCAGCCATCAGGACCGGACGTACCCGAGCGGCCCCGTCGTCGACCTTCATCGCCACCGCCCGACCGTCGGGCAGGCTCAACGCATAGCAGGACTCCGCGCCCGCCTTCGCGACTGCTCCCGGGACTGCACGAAGCAGCTCCGCCTCGTCGCGCCGGGTCCCGGACGCGAACTCCGGGTGGTCGCGAAACGCCTGGGCCACCCCTGCCTCCGGACCGTCCTTCGCGAGCGCAAGGGTCCGAAAGGCGTGCGCCAGGCCGACCAGGGAGGTGGAGAACAGCGGTGCACCGCAGCCGTCGACGGCGACCGTCTTGACCGGCTCGGTGGTCAGCTGCTCGAAATGGTCCCGGATCGCGACCTGCAGCGGGTGGTCGGGGGAGGTGTACGTCGCCGGGTCCCATCCGTTCGCGCAGCAGGTGGCCAGCATCGCGGCGTGCTTTCCCGAGCAGTTCCCGGCGATCGAGGAAGGCCCTCCGCCGGTGCGGAGCAGATCCTCGCGGGCCTGGTCGTCGAGCGGGTAGCCGGGTGCGTTCTGCAGCGCGGACTCGTCCAGGCCAACAGCGGCCAGGATGCGGCGCACCCCGTCGAGGTGGAACGGCTCGCCGGAGTGCGAGGCGCTGGCCAGCGCCAGCAGCTCACCGTCCAGATCGAGACCCTCCCGCAGCATGGCCACCGTCTGGAGCGGCTTGTTGCAAGATCGCGGGAGGATCTGCGACTCGACGTCCCCCACCGACCAGTCCACGCTCCCGTCCCGGGCCAGCACGACCACCGACCCGTAGTGGTGGCCCTCGACGAACCCGGACCGGATGACCTCGGCCACGACCACAGGAGCGCTCATGCCGTCGAGGCTAGTGGCACCATTGGCCGGTGCCTGAATCCACTGCCTCGCCGGCTCCGCCCCAGCACTGTCCCAGCCCACGTGAGCTCGACGACCTGGAGCTGTTGAGCAGTGGGGCGCTGGTCCCGGTCACCGGCTTCGAGGGACCCGGCGGCGCGGTGACGTTGCGGGTTCCGCCGTCGGTGGGACAAGCAGCGGACCGCGCCGGCGCGCTGGAGCTGGTCGACCCCGAAGGCGTCCCGCTGGCCCGGGTGACGGTGGAGGCGACGTACGAGACGGGCGGCAGGCTGGGGATCACCGGCGAGGTCTTGCCGCTGGCGCACCAGGAGTTCGGCCCGTTCCGACGGCTGCACCTGTCACCGGAAAAGGTGCGGGAGCGGTACGGCGCTGCCCTCACCGTGCCGGTGGTGACCCCCCTCAGCGTCGAAGACCTCAGGCAGGTCACCCAGTCCGCCGGTGACCGGCCGGTCGTGCTGCTGGCACTGATGGGCACCGGAACACCGCAGGGCGTCTCGCCGGTTGGCCTGCTTCGGGCCACCCTCGCCGCGGCGCAGTCACTTCCCGATGCCCGGGTAGTAGCGGTGCCGCTCGCCTCCCGAGGGGACGCCCGGACCGACCACGAGCTCAGGCAGCGAGTGATCGCCGCGTACGCAGCCGGTGAGGTCGCGGAGGTCACCGGCGAAGGTGAGCTGCCCGATCAGGTCGCTGCCGTCGTCGCCGGCGACCGGCCCGACCGCCGGCATCAAGGTCTGGTGCTGTTCTTCACCGGCCTGTCCGGCAGCGGCAAGTCGACGCTGGCCCGCGCCGTGCACGATGTGATCCTCGAGCGCGGCGAGCGGACCGTGACCAGCCTGGACGGCGACGTCGTACGCCGAAACCTCTCCGCGGGGCTCACCTTCTCCAAGGAGGACCGGGAGACCAACATCCTTCGGATCGGCTGGGTGGCGGCTGAGGTGAGTCGCCACGGCGGGATGGCGATCTGCAGCCCGATCGCTCCTTTCGACTCGACCAGGAAGCAGGTGCGGTCGATGGTCGAGGACGCGGGCGGAGCGTTCGTGCTGGTGCACGTCGCGACCCCGCTCGAGGAGTGTGAGCGACGAGACCGTAAGGGGCTCTACGCGAAGGCGAGGCGCGGGGAGATCCCCGAGTTCACCGGCATCTCCTCGCCCTACGACGAGCCGGTGGACGCCGCGGTGCGAGTCGACACGACCGGGCGGAGCATCGAGGACACGCTCGGAGAGGTGATGAGGGTGTTGGATGAGCAGGGCTATCTGAAGGGAAACCCGTGAACGACCTGCTCACCATCGACGCGCTTTCCGTCCTCATCGTCAGCTTCGGCGTCGGCATCGTGGTCGGCCTGACCGGCATGGGCGGCGGTGCGTTGATGACGCCTGCGCTCATCTTCCTCAACGTTCCTCCCACGACCGCGGTGGCGAACGACCTGGTCGCTGCGTCGGTCAACAAATCGGTCGGCGCCGCGGTGCACTGGCGGTTCGGCAAGCCCAACCTCAAGCTGGCCGGCCTGCTGATGATCGCCTCGGTCCCCACCGCATTCGCCGGCGCGTTCATCATCCGCGCCGTCGGTGGCGAGGGCTCAGAGCAGCAGGATTTCGTGAAACAGGCGCTCGGGTTCGCGCTGCTGTTCACGGCGGCGACGTACGCCTTGAGGATGTATCTCCAGCTGAAGTACGTCACCGGAGGCAACGCCCTGCCCGAGGACGACCCGCCGGTCAAGCCGATCCCGACCCTCATGGTCGGGGCGATCGGCGGGCTGCTGGTCGGCATCACCTCGGTCGGGTCCGGGTCGCTGATCATGGTGTCGCTACTGCTGCTCTATCCCACCCTGTCCGCCGTACGCCTCGTCGGCACCGACCTGGTCCAGGCGGTGCCGCTGGTGCTGTCGGCCGCGATCGGCCACATCATCGTCGAAGGCGTCGACTGGGCGATCCTCATCCCGCTGATCGTCGGTGGCTCGCCCGGCACGTTCCTCGGGGCACGGGTGGCCAACTGGGTCTCACAGTCGGTGATCCGACGCGGCATCGTGATCGTGCTGACGCTGACCGGGCTGACCCTGCTCGGGGTGCCGCCCATCGCAGTCGGCATCATCGGCGCTGGACTGCTGCTGCTGGGTCCACTGGCGTGGGGGTTCGTGCGGCAGACCCGTGGCCTGCCGGCCTTCGACAACGATGCCTCTGCGTGGCGAGTGCCTGACAGGGACAAGACCCGCCGTCGGTAGTATGGCGCCTGACTTGTCGACGAGAGGCCCCATCACCTGATGAGCACCACCCATGCGGACTACCGCCTGAGCCAGCTCGACGAGCTCGAGGCCGAGTCCATCCACATCTTCCGCGAGGTCGCGGCCGAGTTCGAGAAGCCGGTGCTGATGTTCTCCGGCGGCAAGGACTCGATCACGATGATGCGGCTGGCGGAGAAGGCGTTCTACCCGGCGAAGATCCCGTTCCCGGTGCTCCAGGTGGACACCGGCTTCGACTTCCCCGAGGTGCTGGCGACCCGGGACAACTGGGTCAAGCGGCTGGGCGTCCGGCTGATCGTCGCCTCGGTCGAGGAGGCGATCGCCAACAAGGTCGTCGTGGACGACGGCAAGACCAGCCGCAACCGACTGCAGATCGGCACCCTGCTCCACGCCATCGAGGAGGAGGGCTTCACCGCCGCCTTCGGCGGTGGCCGCCGCGACGAGGAGAAGGCGCGAGCCAAGGAGCGGGTGTACTCCCACCGCGACGACTTCGGCCAGTGGGACCCCAAGAACCAACGACCCGAGCTCTGGTCGCTCTACAACGGCAGGATCCACGGCGGCGAGCACATGCGGATCTTCCCGCTGTCGAACTGGACCGAGCTGGACATCTGGCACTACATCGGCCGGGAGCAGATCGAGATCCCCTCGATCTACTTCGCGCACCAGCGTCGGGTCTTCCTGCGGGACCGGATGCTGCTCAGCGAGAGCGAGCACAACCCGCTGCGGCCGGGCGAGACCGTGGAGGAGCGCCAGGTGCGCTTCCGCACCGTCGGGGACCTGACGCTGACCGGCTGCGTGGAGTCCTCGGCGGCCACCATCGACGAGATCATCGAGGAGATCGCCATCGCCAAGGTCACTGAGCGAGGCGCCACCCGCGGCGACGACCGCTTCTCCGAAGCCGCCATGGAAGACCGGAAGCGTGAGGGTTACTTCTGATGACCGACTCGATGACTGAATCACCCACCGAGGTCATGTCCGAGATGGACCTGCTCCGGTTTGCTACCGCGGGCTCGGTCGACGACGGGAAGTCCACGCTGATCGGGCGGCTGCTGCTGGACTCCAAGGCGATCTTCGAGGACCAGCTCGAGGCCGTCGAGTCGACCTCGAAGTCCCGCGGCTACGACTACACCGACCTCGCCCTGCTGACCGACGGCCTGCGCTCCGAGCGAGAGCAAGGCATCACCATCGACGTCGCCTACCGCTACTTCGCGACGCCTTCCCGCAAGTTCATCATCGCCGACACCCCGGGTCACGTGCAGTACACCCGGAACATGGTGACCGGCGCCTCCACCGCCGACCTCGGCCTCGTGCTCGTCGACGCCCGGCAGGGGCTCACCGAGCAGTCCCGCCGTCACGCGGTGATCCTCTCGCT
>CADCUJ010000047.1 GCA_902805855.1 uncultured Nocardioidaceae bacterium | reverse complement strand
TTCGACGAGGAGTTCGCCGAGGAGTTCGAGAAGAACGGGCTCACCTACGAGCACCGTCTGATCGACGACATGGTGGCCGCCGCGATGAAGTGGGAGGGCGGCTACGTCTGGGCGTGCAAGAACTACGACGGGGACGTCCAGTCCGACACCGTCGCGCAGGGCTTCGGCTCGCTCGGGCTGATGACCTCGGTGCTGATGACGCCGGACGGGCAGACCGTCGAGGCCGAGGCGGCGCACGGCACGGTGACCCGCCACTTCCGCGAGCACCAGAAGGGCAACCCCACCTCGACCAACCCGATTGCCTCCATCTTCGCCTGGACCGGTGGCCTCAAGCACCGCGGAAAGCTGGACGACACTCCTGAGGTCACCGAGTTCGCCGAGACCCTCGAGCGCGTCTGCGTCGAGACCGTCGAGCAGGGCAAGATGACCAAAGACCTGGCGGGGCTGATCAAGAGCGAGACCGGCAAGGACCAGGGACACCTGACCACCGAGGAGTTCCTGGCCGCGCTGGATGACAACCTCCAGCAGGCGATGGCCGGTTAGCGGCGGTACTCCTCGGCGAGCAGGTCGTAGGTGATCGCGTCGGCCCTCGAGCCGTCGCCGAGCGGGATCCCCCCGCGCATCCGGCCCGTCTGGGTGAATCCGCAGGACTCGATGACGTGCCGCGACGCGGCGTTGCCCTGCGCGGAGCAGACTTTGAGGCGACGTAGCCCGAGCCCGCCGTCGCTCTCGGGGACGAACGCGTGCCGGACCACCAGCGCGCACGCCTCCTGCATCAGTCCGCGGCCGCGGTGGGCGGGATGCGTCCAGTAGCCGATCTCGCCGACCTCCTCGGCCTCCAGGTCGAACACCGAGATGTTGCCGACCAGATCGTCGGAGTCGGGGTCGGCCATCGCCCAGTGCACACCGGTCCCGGTCGCGGCGGCCTCCTGCCGGGAGTCGATGAAGGTCAGGGCGTCCTGCGTCGTGTACGGCTGCGGCAGCCGGGCCAGCCACGCGGTCGTACGTCCGTCGCTGCACGCCTCCTCGATCCGTGCCGCGTCGTCCGCGTGATGCGCTCGTAGCGCGACCGACCGGCCAGCGATCCGGGGCACGTCGTACCACCGGTACCTCGGCTCGCGGGGGTCGGCGGCGAGCAGCCCGCCCACCCAGCCGTCGAGCAGCTCGCCCCGCTGGGGCAGCCACTGGCGGACGGTGCCGTCGAAGGAGAAGCCGAGCCGCCACGCGAGCCTGCGGGAGGACCAGTTCCCCCGGTTCGCCCACCAGATCACGGTCCGCAGGTGCTTGTCCGCGAAACCCCAGTCGAGCAGCAGGTTCAACGCCCGGAGCATGGTGCCGCCGCCGCGCGCCCACGGGTGGCTGCCGTAGGCGACCTCGGCTCGCAGGTCTCCCTCGTCCCTCAGCGACACGGTTCCTGCGAACCGGGGAGTCCCCTCGTCGTCCGCCTCCACCGCGAACGCCCACTCCGAGCCGTCGCGCCATCCCGAAGGCACCCTCTCGGTGACGAAGCCGCGAGCGTCCTGGAACGTGTACGGGACCGGCACGGTCGTCCACCGTTGGCTGAGCGGGTCCACGCACTGCTCGTGGACACCGGCGATGTCGCCCTCGCGGTGGCCCCGCAGCGTCACGGTGCCGTCGGTGAGCGTCGGCACGTCGAGAAGAGTCACCTCGACAACCCTGCCGGTCGTGATGTGAGCCCGCAATCCGTTAACCCTTGGTCCTATTGTGTTGGCCATGGAGGAAGGTGACAGACGATGAGCGGCACGCTCGCCAACATCGGGCTTGTCGTGGTCTTCGTCCTCATCGGCGGCGTGTTCGCTGCCGCCGAGATCGCCCTGGTCTCCTTGCGCGACAGCCAGACCCGGGCGCTGGCCAGCCGGGGCCGTCGTGGCCGGGTCGTCGCTGAGCTCAACGGGGACCCCAACCGGTTCCTCGCCGCCGTGCAGGTCGGTGTCACGGTCGCCGGGTTTCTCTCCGCCGCGTTCGGCGGTGCGACCCTCTCGCGGGACCTGACGCCGGTCCTGGAGGGGTGGAACGTGCCGGAAGGCGTGGCGGGGCCGCTGGCCCTGGTCCTGGTGACGGTCGCGATCTCCTACCTGTCCCTGGTCCTCGGCGAGCTGGCGCCCAAGCGCCTGGCGCTTCAGCGCGCCGAGGGGTTCGCGCTGGCGCTGGGTCCGATGATCGACACGGTCTCGCGGATCTCACGGCCGGTGATCTGGCTGCTCTCCCGGTCCACCAACGCGGTGGTCCGGTTGTTCGGTGGTGATCCGGAGGCGCAGAAGGAGCAGATGAGCGACGACGAGCTGCGGCAGCTGGTCAACGCCCAGGAGACGCTCGGCGAGGAGGAGCGCCGCATCGTCGAGGATGTCTTCGAGGCCGGGGACCGGCAGATCCGTGAGGTGATGATCCCGCGCACCGAGGTCGACTTCATGGACGCCGCCACCCCGGTCTACCGGGCGGCCAAGGACGCGATCAGGAAGCCGCACTCGAGGTACCCGGTGATCCGCGGCTCGGTCGACGACGTGATCGGCTTCGTGCACGTGCGCGACCTGCTGGACCCGGAGATGGCCGGACGCACCGTCCGCGTAGGTGAGCTGGCGCGGGAGACGCTGACCCTGCCCTGGACGCGTCACCTCCTGGCCGCTCTGGCCGACATGCGGCGTGAGGGGACTCACCTGGCCATGGTCGCCGACGAGTACGGCGGGACCGCTGGCATCGTCACCATGGAGGACCTCGTCGAGGAGCTCGTCGGCGACATCAAGGACGAGTACGACGTGGAGGAGGGCGAGACCACGCGACACGGTGGCGACCTCGAGGTGGACGGACTGCTGAACCTCGACGACTTCGAGGACGAGACAGGCGTGGAGCTACCCGAAGGCCCCTACGAGACGGTGGGCGGCTTCATCATGGCCCGGCTCGGACGGCTCCCCGAGGTCGGCGACGCCACCGAGTTCGACACCCATCGCATCGTCGTGCGCGAGGTGGACGGCCGGCGCGTGGCCCGGGTGCTGGTCAGCACGGTCACCCCGGTCGCGGCGACTGAAGGCGCTGAGCCCACCAACGGGGTGACGCCCTCCCAGCTGGCCACGGACGCCGAAGCACGGGTCGGGACCGAGCGGTCCGACTGAGCGCCGGTCCACTGCCCTGGCCGCGTTTGACACAATGCCTCGCATGTCCGATGCAGCGACGTCCGCGCCGGCCGGCTCGCCGCCCGCTCTGCCGCGTGTCCTGTCGGGGATCCAGCCGACGGCCGACTCGTTCCACTTCGGCAACTACCTGGGCGCGGTGCGGCAGTGGGTCGGGCTCCAAGAGACCCACCAGCCGTTCTTCTTCATCGCCGACCTGCACGCCATCACCGTCGAGCACGACCCGAAGCAGCTGCGTGAGCGCTGCCTGCGCTACGTCGCGCAGCTGGTGGCGGCGGGCATCGACCCGGCCAGGTCAGCGGTCTTCTTGCAGTCGCAGGTGCCGGCGCACACCCAGCTCGCCTGGGTGCTGCAGTGCCTGACGGGCTTCGGTGAGGCCCGCAGGATGACGCAGTTCAAGGACAAGTCGGCCAAGGATGGTGAGGGAGCAGCCTCGGTGGGGCTGTTCACCTACCCGGTCCTCCAGGCCGCCGACATCTTGCTCTACCGGCCTGAGTTCGTGCCGGTGGGGGAGGACCAGCGTCAGCACCTCGAGCTGACCCGTGACCTCGCCCAGCGCTTCAACCATCGCTACCGCAAGACCTTCCGGCTGCCGGAGCCGTACATCCTCAAGGCCACCGCGAAGATCGCGGACCTCCAGGTGCCGACGGCGAAGATGTCGAAGTCGGCATCGTCGGCAGGCGGCATCGTCGAGATGCTCGAAGAGCCGGCGGTCTCGGCGAAGAAGATCCGATCGGCGGTCACCGACTCGGGCACAGACGTGCGCTTCGAGCCCGAGGAGAAGCCGGGCATCTCGAACCTGCTGACGATCTTCAGCGAGCTGACCGGCCGCAAGGTCTCCGAGCTGGAGACCGAGTACGCCGGACGTGGCTACGGCGACTTCAAGAAGGAGCTGGCAGACGTGGTTGTCGAGTTCGTGACACCGTTCCGCGACCGCGCCCTGGAGCTGCTCCAGGACCGGGCTGCCCTCGATGCCGTCCTCACCGAGGGCAGCGAGAGGGCCGGTGAGGTCGCCGAGGCGACGCTCGCCGATGTCTATGACCGGATCGGGCTCGTCCGGCCGGTCCGGTGAAGCCACCCGTCGAGATGCCCGCTGTGCGGACGATCGGGGTGGCCATCGCCGTACCCGACCCCTGGGGCTCCCACCTGCGGAAGTACCGCTCCGATCTCGGTGACCCGGCGGCCGACCTGATCCCGACCCACATCACCCTGGTACCACCGCACGACACCGTGTCCGATGCCCTGCCGGCCATCGAGCAGCACCTCGCCGAGGCGGCGGCGATCAACGGCAGCTTCGCTGTGCACCTGCGGGGCACCGGGACCTTCCGGCCGGTGTCCCCGGTGGTCTTCGTCGCGATCGCGGAAGGGATAGCGGGCTGTGAGCTGCTCGCGCTTTCGGTCCGGCGAGGCCCGCTGGAGATGGCTCTTCGGTACCCCTACCACCCGCACGTCACGGTGGCCCACGACCTCGACGAGGACCGCCTCGACCAGGCCTTCGATGAGCTGAGCGACTTCGAGTGCGAGTTCGAGGTCGACTCGTTCTCCCTCTACGCGCACGACGCCACTTCGGGATGGGAGCCTTTCCGCGAGTTCTCGCTGACCAGGAGCGCGTCCGGCTAGGACGGAGTGACCAGCGCCTCGGGCACCGCGATCACGTCGACCATCGCGCCGTTGCGCAGCGCCGTCACCTGCAGGGGACGGCCGATGGACTCGGCGAACAGCAGCCGTTGCAGGTCGTGGGCGCTGGAGACTCGCTGGCCGTCCGCGGTGAGGACCAGGTCTCCGGTCCGCAGGCCGGACCGGTCGGCAGGCGACCCGCCGATGACCTCCGCGACGCGTAGCCCCTCGGCCTGACCGGTCCGGTCGGCGACCTGTCGCGGCAACGGCGTCGGGGCTCCGACGAGTCCCAGGTAGGCACGCACGACCTGGCCGTCCTTCATCAAGGTGGCGATGATCCGTCGGGTGCTTGCGTTGACGGGGATCGCGAGTCCGACGCCCACGCCTGCCACTGCGGTGTTGATGCCGACCACCCTGCCGGCGGCGTCGGCGAGCGCACCTCCGGAGTTTCCGGGGTTGAGGGCCGCGTCGACCTGGATGACGTCCTCGATCACTCGCCCCGCGCGCCCGGCGCGGGTGGGCAGCGACCGGCCCAGGCCGCTGACCACGCCGGCGGTCACCGAGCCGAAGAGACCGAGTGGGTTGCCCACGGCGACGACCAGCTGGCCGACCTGGAGCTTCTCCGCGTCGCCCAAGACGGCAGCGGACGGCGCCGCCGAGCGGGCTCGAACCACAGCGAGGTCGGACAGGGCGTCGGCACCGACCACGTCGATCGAGGTGCGGGTGCCGTCGGCGAAGGCCGCGGAACCGGACCCGGAACCGGCGACCACGTGGGCGTTGGTCAGCATGAACCCGTCGTCGGTGAAGACCACGGCGGAGCCACTGCCCTCACGGCGGCGACCGCCGCGGTCGGTCCCCGTGACCTGCAGGGCCGCGACGTGCGGAGCCAGCTCCCTGGCCACCGTGGTGACCACGCGGGAGTAGGCGTCCAGAGGTACCTCGGTGCCCGCTGGACCTTCCGCAGCCGCGTCTGCCGCCATCCCCACCACCTCTGTGATTACAGCATTACATTGTTGCACCGACAGCGTGAAGACCAAAGCCGGTCCGCACCCGACGTGCCGCGGGCGGTCGGGCGCCGTAACCTTCGGAGGGTGAGCGACGAGCCGCTGGACCCCGGGGACAAGGACCCCAGCGACACCGAGTCGGGACTGCCGTTCCGGGACGTCTATCGACCGGCGGACCTCGCCGACTTCGACCCGGCCGCCCAGCTCGGGGAACCAGGTGAGTATCCCTTCACCCGCGGCGTCTACCCGAGCATGTACACCGGCCGGCCGTGGACGATGCGGCAGTACGCCGGGTTCGGCACGGCGAAGGAGTCGAACGAGCGCTACAAGCAGCTGGTGGCGCACGGCACCGGCGGCTTGTCGGTCGCCTTCGACCTGCCGACGCAGATGGGTCACGACTCCGACTCCGAGATCGCGCACGGAGAGGTCGGCAAGGTCGGCGTAGCCATCGACTCGGTCGAGGACATGCACACGCTCTTCGACGGGATCCCGCTCGACGAGGTGTCCACGTCGATGACGATCAACGCTCCTGCGGCGTTGCTGCTGCTGATGTACCAGCTCGTCGCCGAGGAGAACGGCATCGCCGGCGACCGGCTGACCGGCACGATCCAGAACGACGTGCTCAAGGAGTACATCGCTCGCGGCACCTACATCTACCCGCCACAGCAGTCGCTGCGGCTGATCACCGACATCTTCCGCTACTGCAAGAGCGAGATCCCGCGGTGGAACACGATCTCCATCTCCGGCTACCACATGGCCGAGGCCGGCGCCACGCCCGTGCAGGAGGTGGCGTTCACCCTCGCTGACGGCATCGAGTACGTGCGAGCGGCGGTGCGCTCCGGTCAGGACGTCGACGAGTTCGCCCCCCGGCTGGCGTTCTTCTTCGTCTCCCGCACCACGGTCCTGGAGGAGGCGGCGAAGTTCCGTGCCGCTCGCCGGATCTGGGGCCAGGTGATGCGCGACGAGTTCGGCGCGAAGAACCCGAAGTCGATGATGCTCAGGTTCCACACCCAGACCGCCGGCGTGCAGCTGACCGCCCAGCAGCCGGAGGTCAACCTCGTCCGGGTCACCCTCCAGGCACTGGCCGCGGTTCTCGGCGGCACC
>CADCUJ010000046.1:1770-32753 GCA_902805855.1 uncultured Nocardioidaceae bacterium | reverse complement strand
GCGGGGGGCAAGTTCGGCGGCGGGTCGTACGTCGCCACCGGGGGGTTGCACGGTGTCGGGTCCTCGGTCGTCAACGCACTCTCCGCGCGTCTCGATGTCGAGGTGTCCCGCTCGCCCGCGGCTCAGAAGATGTCGTTCCGCAGGGGCTCTCCCGGCGTCTTCTCCGGTGACGGGCCGGCTGCCTCGTTCGCCGCCCGCCCGGGTCTGCACCGGGCCGGGCGGGTGCGGAAAGGCGTCAGCGGGACCCGGGTCCGGTTCTGGCCGGACCGGCAGATCTTCACCAAGGACGCGACGTTCACCTTCGACGAGCTGGTCACCCGGGCTCGCCAGACCTCCTTCATCGTGCCTGGCCTCGAGCTGGTGATTCGCGACCTGCGGGGGGCCGAGCCGATGGAGGAGCGGTTCCGGCACGACGGTGGGATCACCGAGTTCTGCGAGTACCTCGCGACCGATGAGCCGGTCAGCCGGGTGCTGCGCCTCGAGGGCCACGAGAAGTTCACCGAGACCGTTCCGATGCTCGACGACAGTGGCCACATGAGTCCACGGGACGTCGAACGCGACCTCGCCGTCGACGTCGCGCTGCGATGGGGCCACGGGTACGAGACCGAGGTGCGCTCGTTCGTCAACGTGATCGCCACGCCCAAGGGCGGAACCCATGTCAGCGGGTTCGAGCAGGCGATCACCAAGACCTTCAACGACGTGCTCCGGTCCAACCGCCAGCTCAAGGCCAACGAACCGGACGTGGTCAAGGACGACGTCTTGGAGGGCCTGACCGCTGTGGTCACGGTCCGCCTTGCCGAGCCACAGTTCGAGGGACAGACCAAGGAGGTGCTCGGCACGCCGCTCGCGCGGAACATCGTGCGCAAGGTGATCACCGACCAGCTGCGTCAGTTCCTCACCTCCACCAAGCGCGCGGACAAGGCGCAGGCGAAGCTGGTCATGGAGAAGGTGGTCAGCGCCGCACGCACCAGGATCGCCGCTCGTCAGCACAAGGAGACCCAGCGCCGCAAGAATGCGCTCGAGTCGAGTGCACTTCCGGCAAAGCTCGCCGACTGCCGGTCGGCGGACCTGGACAGGAGCGAGCTGTTCATCGTCGAGGGTGACTCCGCACTCGGCACCGCCAAGCTCGCCCGCAACTCCGAGTTCCAGGCGCTGCTGCCGATCCGCGGGAAGATCCTCAACGTGCAGAAGGCCTCGGTCGGCGACATGCTCAAGAACACCGAGTGCGCCTCGATCATCCAGGTCGTGGGAGCCGGATCGGGGCGGACCTTCGACATCGAGGCCGCCAGGTACGGCCGGGTCATCTTCATGGCCGACGCCGACTCCGACGGAGCACACATCCGGTGCCTGTTGGCGACGCTGTTCTTCAAGTACATGCCTGACCTCATCACCCAGGGCCGCGTGTTCAGCGCCGTACCTCCGCTGCACCGCATCGAGCTGTCCAACCCCAAGCGGGGGATGGACAAGTACCTCTACACCTACTCGGACACCGAGCTGCAGCGGAAGCTGGCAGAGCTGTCCAAGAAGGACGTGCGCTGGAAGGAGCCGATCCAGCGCTACAAGGGGTTGGGGGAGATGGACGCCGACCAGCTCGCCGAGACGACCATGGACCCTCGGCGCCGCACGCTGCGACGGATCACCGTCGACGACGCGGACGCCGCCTCACGGGTCTTCGAGCTGTTGATGGGCTCCGACGTTGCCCCGCGCAAGGAGTTCATCGTGCAAGGCGCCTACGAGGTCGACGCCGATGCCATCGACACCTGATAGCCCGGACGCTTCAACCGGTGTACTGTCACGCTACGCGCTCAGCTGATCGCCGACCCGTAGCCCCGGACCATTGCGTGAGGAACGTGCCCCTGATGAGAATGCACCTGCGTCCCGCCGTCGCCCTGGTCATCGGCGCACTTCTGCTGGCGCCGGTCCTGCCGGCCTCGGCGATCGTCGGTGGAGCCCCGGACAGGGGCGAGCACCCGTACGTCGGTCAGCTCTTGTTCTACGTGCCCAACGCCGTCGACTCTCGCTTCGACGACCCCGGAGGATGGTTCAACTGCACGGGCACGCTCATCGACGCGAACACGGTCGTGACCGCTGGGCACTGCACGTACGACGTCGGCCTGGAGGGCGTCGCGCCCAAGGACCCGCTGTTGGGTGGGACCGACGTCTGGTTCTCGGTCTCGAAGGCCCCCGACTACTCCCTGCTGCCGCCGAGCTCGAGCTTCGCTCCGAAGCGCAACAACGCGCGCTACGAGACCTGGTCGGCGCTGCTCGACCGCAGCAGCCAGTGGTCGGAGACAGAGTCGACGTTCACCCATCCCGAGTACGTCGACTCCGCCTTCCTCCTGCACGACCTCGGCGTGGTGGAGCTCAGTGAGCCGATCAACCGTCGGGAGTACGGGACGCTGCCCGAGGTGGACTACCTCGACCAGTACACCGGCAAGGCCAGGCAGAGGGCGCTGTTCGAGTCGGTCGGCTACGGGCTCGAAGGCAGCGGCCCGAAGACCTCCTTCGGTGGAGACACGCGCAGGAAGGCCGACCGCCGCCTGGTCAGCATCAAGGGCGCCTACGGGTACCGCGACATCGCGGTGATGTTCTCCCACGCCGGCAACTCGACCACAGGCGGGACCTGCTTCGGTGACTCCGGCGGGCCGACCTTCGACATCTCCTCACCCGAGATCGCGGACGACAACGTGATCGTGGCGGTGACCTCGTTCGGGCTCAACTACAACTGCAACGCGAGTGGCAGCTACCGCATCGACCAGCCTGACGACCTGGCCTTCTTGGCGGACCCGGCAGCGTCCTACGACTCCTGACCAGGCCCGACCCTCGGGGCTAGTACGGCCGGTGCTCGAGCACGCCGGAGTCGACGTCGTACATGAATCCGCCGACCGCCACGCGGTCCGGGATCAGTGGGTGGCTGCGCACCGTGCGCACGTCGTCCTCGAGCGCCGCCTCCTGGTCCGCAACCACGCCGAACGACTGCCAGGACGCGTCCTGGCCCGAGGACTCGCTCACGCGAGCGCGGAGCTCCTCGACCGAGGAGCCGGCCATCGCGCAGCGGGTGTGCGGAACGACGAGGATGCGGTCCACGTTGAGCAGGTGCACGCCCAGCACCAGGGCCTCGAGCGCCTGCGGCGTGACCCGCCCCCCGGGGTTGCGGAAGATCTTCGCGTCCCCGGCAGCGAGCCCCAGCATTCCGAGCGGGTCGATCCGGGAGTCCATGCAGGTGACCACGGCGACCCCGGCGTGCGCGACGCCGTCGTAGCCGCCGAGCGAGAAGGACGAGGCGAACTGTCGGTTCGCCTTCAGGAGGTCGTCGAAGTCGCCCACCGGGGCGAGGCTAGCGAAGCAGTTGGCGCAGCGGCCGTTCGGGGTGTTCGCGGGTGGGTGCGGTGCGGAACAAGACGAGCGCCAGCACCGCGGCGATGACCGCGCAGACCGCGGCACCGGCGAAGACCGTCTGCAGCTGGGCGAGCCCGGCCTCGCGCAACAGGTTGGTGTACTCCGGGCACTGGGTGCCGGTGCTGCACACCTGATCGGGCGGTGGCAGGTCGACCTGGACCGCGTAGAAGCGGCGAAGCCCGATGGTGGTCAGCGCCGAGATCCCGACCAGCATGCCGATCATCCTCGCCACCACCAGGATCGCGCTGGCGACGCCGTGCACGGCACTCCGGGTGGCGGCCAGCAGCGCGGCGTTCACCGGAGCCAGCGCAAGGCCGAAGCCGAGTCCGGTCGCCACGAGGGGGACGGTGGCGACGGTCTCCTCGAGACTGCGCAGCCCCCACTGTGACATCCACAAGAACCCGCCCGCTGCCAGGGCCATGCCGCCGGCGGTGACCGCCGCGGCAGGAAAGAGCCGGATGAGGTAGCCGCCGGCCAACGCTCCCACAGGCAGTGCGACGAGCAGTCGCAGCAGCACCAGAGCGGCGAGCAGCTGAGACTGCGGGTAGATCGTGACCCGCGCGAAGATCGGGATGTCGACCAGCGCGGCAATCAGCGCCGCACCGATGAAGAAGCTGACCAGGAGAGCTCCCCACGCGGGCGCGCTCCGGAAGGCGCCTCGGGGGACCAACGGGTTCTGGGCACGACGGTGGTGCCACCAGAAGCCCGCGGAGGCCAGACCCGAGACGGCGAGCAGCCAGGGACCGGCGGGCGAGAAGACCTGGACCTCGGGGTCGGCAGTGGCGAAGGCCAAGATCACCCCGCTCAGCGCGAGGCCGAGCAGACCCGCTCCGGCCACGTCGGCCTGGGTCGCGATCTGCCGCCACCCGCGCAGGTCGAGGATCGGGTTCGCGGCGAGCCAGGTGCGTACGCCGAGCGCCACCACCAGGGCGAGCAGGACCAGCGCCAGCGGGGACAGCCAGCGCGAGTCGCCGGCGAGAGGGAGGAAGGCGAGACCGGTGGTCACCCCTCGGGTGAGGGACTCGGGCTGCAGCATCACCAGCACAAGGCAGGCCAGAGCGAGCACGCCCAGTGCGGCGCCTGGCATGTCGCGGTGCCCGCGGGGCTTGTCCACCTGCCCGGGGGGGCCGGGTGCGTGACGCAGGGCGGCGGCGAGGACGAGCCCTACCGCCAGGTTCACCCAGAAGATTTGCTGCCAGCCGGCCACGGCAAGCACCAGCGCGCCGTACAACGGGCCGAGCACGCTGCCGACCTCCTGGACCGCCCCGACCACCCCGAGCGGCACACCGCGCCGCGAGGGCGGGTACATGTCCGCCACCAGCGCCAGTGTGGCCGGAACCAGCCCGCCGCCCCCCACGCCCTGGAGGAAACGCCCCGCGACCATGCTCGGCAGGTCGTAGGCGGCGGCGGTGACCAGGCAGCCGAGCGAGAAGACGACCAGGGAGCCGACCAGGACCGGCAGCCGGCCCCGCAGGTCGGCGATCCGGCCGATCAGGGGCAGCATCGCCACGTACCCGAGCAGGAAGCCGGAGACGATCGGTGCCCCCCTCTGCAGGTCGTCGATGGCGAGACCAACGCTCGACATCATGTCCGGGAGGGCGAGCACCACCACGTAGGTGTCGGCGGCGGCGAAAGCGACCGCGACCGCGGCGAGCCCGAGCAGCAGGTGCGGGCCCCGAGCGACCCTCACGGGGCGGTGATGTCCTGCTCGGTGCCGTAGTCGTCGAAGGCGATCGAGTAGGTGACGTCCGGGGAGTCGGGGTAGAACGGGCCGGTGAGCACCGCTTCGTCGAGCACGTCGTCGTCGGTGACGGTGAACGTCGCGTCGAAGGTGCTCCCCGCTGCCGCGCTGGGGATGACCCGGGCGACCGACTCACCTGGCAGCGTCGCGGTGTACTCGGTGAGCACGGCCTCGCCCTGGCGGACCTGCTCGGCCTCCTCGACGTCCTCGGCGTCGGTGAGCAGC
The DNA here is from genome assembly GCA_902805855.1 of uncultured Nocardioidaceae bacterium. GTDB lineage: Bacteria > Actinomycetota > Actinomycetes > Propionibacteriales > Nocardioidaceae > Nocardioides_C. The sequence continues at coordinate 27,388 of CADCUJ010000046.1, read as the reverse complement.
GACGAGAGTCCCTGGTCGGTGCTCAGCAGGTCGGCGGGGTCCGGCGCGCCGTAGTCGGCGGGGTCGATCGGGACGAACTCGGTGGTGAACGGCAGCTTCGCGTGCACGACGTCGTCGACCGCGACCACGGCGGCGTCAGCGGTGATTCCCCCGGAGGACACTTTGAGGTCCCCCTCGAAGGCCGGCGGGTGCGTGCCGACACCGTCCGCGCTGATCACGCCGTCCACGCCGGGCGGAAGTCTCTCCGTGGCCAGCAGCACGCGCACGCCCGAGGTCTCGTCGAGGTTCGTCTTCGCCTCGGCCAGCACCTGCGATGCCGGGCGTGACGACGCCTCGTCGCCGGAGCAGGCAGCGACCGACAGCATCGTGGCGGCGAGGATCAGGCAGGTGGGTCGGCGCGGGAGCGTCATGAGGCTAGCCTGCCACGGTGACCGGTCCCGAGGCCGCTGCGATCGGCTGCGAGCCGGGGGTCCCGGACCCGTCTCGGCGACCGGTGGCGTCGGGCAGGTCGACCGGCGCTCCGCTCGCGGCGGCCGCTCGAGCCGGAGCCGGCCCGGCCCAGGCGAAGACCAAGGTGTCCTCGCCTCTCAGGAACCGGTGGCAGCGGACGCCTCCGGTGGCCCTGCCCTTCGCGGGGTACTCCTCGAACCGGGTGACCTTGACCGCACCCGGCTCGGTCCCGGGCAGTGCCGTGCTGGATCCCGACGCGGTGACCACCACCGCGTCCTCAGCGGGGTGCACGGCGCCGAAGAACACCACCCGTTGCCCGGACGCGAGCCGGACGCCCGCGACGCCACCCCCGGCGCGTCCCTGCGCTCGCACCCCGTCGGCGGCGAAGTGCAGCAGCTGCGCGTCGCTGGTCAGGAAGCAGAGGTGTTCCTCGCCGGTGCGCAGCTCCACCGCGCCCACCACCTCGTCCGCGTCGCCGAGGCGGACCACCTCCCAGGCGTCCTTGTTGGCCAGGTACTCGATGCCCACCCGCTTGACCACCCCAGCGCGGGTTCCCAGTACGAGCCCGGGGGAGTCGGTCGCGAACGACGACAGGGTGAGCACCCGCTCCCCGGCCTCCAGCGACAAGAACTCGCTGACCGGCGCGCCGCCTTGCAGGTGTGGCGCGTTCGCGGTGGACGGCAGCGAGGGGAGGTCCAGCACGTCGAGCTTCACCACCCGCCCGAGCGTGGTCACCGCACCGACCTGACCGCGTGCGGTGGTGCGCACCGCGGCGACGACCACGTCGTGCTTGGTGCGGCTGCCTGCCGTCCCGGGCGCCTCGGTGTCGTTGGTGCGCGCGAGCAGCCCCGCCGAGGACAGGTACACCAGGCACGGGTCGTCAGCAACCTCCAGCGGCACGGCGGAGGTGACCGCTGCTCCCGCCGACTCCAGCAGCACCGTGCGCCGAGGCGTGCCGTGTGCCTTGGCCACCTCGGACAGCTCGTCGGAGACCACGTTGCGCAGCAGTCTCTCGTCGGCGAGGACGGCGTCCAGGTCGGCGATCGTCTGCTGTAGCTGCGACCGGCGTGTCTCCAGCTCGAGGCGGGAGTACTTCGTCAGCCGTCGCAGCGGCATGTCGAGGATGTGGCCGGCCTGGACCTCGCTCAGGTCGAAGACCTGCATCAGCCGCTGCTTCGCCTCGCCAGCGTTCTCCGACGAGCGGATCACCGCGATCACCTCGTCGATGTCCATGACCGCGGTGATCAGCCCCTCGACGAGGTGCAGCTCGTCGGCGGCCCTGCCGCGGCGGTACGTCGACCGCCTGCGCACCACGTCGTAGCGGTGGCCGAGGTAGACCTCGAGCATCTCCTTGAGCCCGAGGGTGCGGGGCTGCCCGTCGACGAGGCAGACCGCGTTGATCCCGAACGAGTCCTCCATGGGGGTCTGCCGGTACAGCTGCTCGAGGATCGCCTCGGGGTGGAAACCGTTCTTGACCTCGATCACCAGCCGCAGGCCCTTGTCCCGGTCGGTGAGGTCCTTGACGTCGGCGATCCCCTGGAGCTTCTTGGAGGAGACGAGCACCTTGACCCGCTCGATCACCTTCTCCGGACCGACGCCGTACGGAAGCTCGGTCACCACGATCCCCTTGCGCCGCGAGCTCACGCTCTCCACGCGTGCGCTCGCGCGCATCTTGAACGAGCCCCGGCCGCTCTCGTAGGCGTCACGGACACCGTCCAGCCCGACGATCTTGCCCCCGGTGGGCAGGTCCGGGCCGGGGACGAACCGCATCAGGTCCTCCAGCGTCGCTCGGGGGTGGCTGATGAGGTGGCGCAGCGCCTGGACCACCTCGACCAGGTTGTGCGGGGCGATGTTGGTGGCCATCCCGACCGCGATCCCCGCCGCTCCGTTGACGATCAGGTTCGGCAGCGCTGACGGGAGCACCGACGGCTCGAGCTCGCGGCTGTCGTAGTTCGGTCGGAAGTCGACGGTCTCCTCGTCGATGGAGACCGTCATCGGCATCGCCGCAGGCGCCAGCCGGCACTCGGTGTAACGCATCGCCGCGGGCGGGTCGTCTGGAGAGCCGAAGTTGCCGTGGCCGTCGACCAGAGGGACCCGCATCGACCACGGCTGCACCATCCGGACCAGCGCGTCGTAGATCGCGCCGTCTCCGTGTGGGTGCAGCCGACCCATCACCTCGCCGACCACCCTGGCACTCTTCACGTGGCCCCGGTCGGGCCGCAGGTTCATGTCGGCCATGGTGTAGAGGATCCGGCGCTGCACCGGCTTGAGCCCGTCGCGGGCGTCCGGCAGCGCGCGGCTGTAGATCACCGAGTAGGCGTACTCGAGGAAGCTCGACCGCATCTCGTCCCCGACGTCGATGTCGAGGATGTGCTCCTCGAAGTCGTCGGCCGGTGGGGCGCTCCTCGCCTTGTTCCCGCGTGCCATGGCGACATTCTCGCCGCTGCGGCGCCGAGCACTCACAGGGGCTCGCCGGGACCGCGGCAGGGGATACATTTCGCGGGTGGATGCGCACCAGGAGCCGGACTACCCCGAGCACTGGGAGGCCGACGTACTGCTGCGGGACGGGCAGGCCGCGCACCTGCGGCCGATCCGCGCCGGTGACGAGGACCTGCTGGTCGCCTTCTACGCCCAGGTGTCTGCGGAGTCGAAGTACCTTCGGTTCTTCGCGCCGATGCCGAGCCTGTCGGAGAAGGACGTACGTCGCTTCACCAACGTCGACCACCACGACCGGGTCGCCTTCGTGGTGACCGTCGGGGATCGGATGATCGCGGTGGGCCGCTTCGACCGGATCCCGGGCAGCAGCGACGCCGAGGTCGCCTTCCTGGTCCAAGACGCGCACCAGGGCCGCGGTGCGGCGCAGCTGCTCCTCGAGCACCTTGCCCAAGCAGGCCGGGAGCGTGGGGTCGAGCGGTTCGTCGCCGAGGTGCTTCCGGAGAACCGGCGGATGGTCGCGATCTTCACCGACGGTGGCTACCGCGTCGCCAAGGGGTTCGAGGACGGAGTCCTGCGCCTGGAGTTCCCGATCGTTTCCACCGACACCTCGATCGACGTGATGCGCTCCCGCGAGCACCGGGCCGAGGCCGCATCGGTCCAGCGGTTCTTCCAGGCCAGGAGCGTGGCGGTCATCGGGGCGTCCCGGCGCCCGGACGGAGTTGGCCGGACGCTGGCGCAGAACCTCGTCCGCGGTGACTACACCGGACGTGTCCACGTGGTGAACCCGTCCGCCGAGACGGTCGCCGGCATGCCCGCCTACGCGTCGGTCACCGAGGTCCCCGGCGAGGTCGACGTCGCGATCGTCGCCGTCCCTGCTGATGCGGTGCAGGAGGTCGTCCTCGACTGCGCGGCCAAGGGGGTGCACGGACTGATCGTGGTGTCCTCAGGCTTCGCGGAGACCGGCGAGGAAGGCCGACAACGGCAGCGCCGGCTCCTCGGCCTCGCCCGCAGCTACGGCCTGCGCCTGGTCGGCCCGAACTGCCTCGGGCTGATCAACACCTCGGCTGAGGTGTCCCTGAACGCGTCGCTGTCGCCGATCATGCCCCCACGCGGGCGGGCAGGGTTCTTCTGCCAGTCCGGGGCCCTCGGTCTGGCGATCCTGGAGAACGTGCAGCGCCGCGGGTTGGGCCTCTCGACGTTCGCCAGCGCCGGCAACCGTGCCGACGTCTCGGGCAACGACCTGCTGCAGTACTGGGAGGAGGACGAAGCCACCGAGGTGGTCCTGCTCTACCTGGAGTCGATCGGGAACCCGCGCAAGTTCAGCCGCATCGCGCGTCGCGTGTCCCGACGCAAGCCGGTGGTGGCCGTCCGCTCCGGACGGGCCACCCAGGGGGTGCCGATGGGCCACGCCGTGCGCCCCTTCTCGGTGCCGAAGGAGGCGGTCGACGCGATGTTCCGGCAGGCCGGCGTGATCCAGGTGGACACCCTGACCGAGATGTTCGACGTCGCCCAGCTCGTGGCGCACCAGCCGCTACCCCGCGGGCCCCGGGTTGCCGTGGTCGGCAACTCCTACGCCCTCGAGCTGCTGGCAGCCGACGCGGCCGTGGCCGCCGGCCTCCAGGTGAGTCAGCCGGTCTCCCTGGGAGCGGAGGCCACCGCCGAGCAGTTCGAGGCGGCTCTGGGCGCCGCGCTCGACGACCCGGAGGTGGACTCCGTGGTGGCGGTGTTCATCCCGCCGGTGAACGTCCCCGGCCTAGCGGTGGCCGACGTCCTCGCCGCGGTGGGCGCGGCGTCCACCAAACCGGTGCTCTCCACCTTCCTGGGCACCGAGGGCGTCCCGGAGCTGCTCCGGGTCCCGGACGCCGCCGGAAGCACGGCCGGGCGAGGTTCCGTCCCGTCGTACCCGGCGCCCGAGGCCGGCGTGCGCGCTCTGGCCCGGGCGGTGGAGTACGCCGACTGGCTGGACCGGCAGGAAGCGGACCGAGGCTCGACAGCTCCCGGCGAGGTTCTGGGCGAGCTCGACGGACGCCGCGCCAGCCGCCGACTGGACACGGTCCTCGACAACGCCAAGGACGGGCACGACCTCACCTTCGAGGAGCTGCGCGAGGTGCTGGGGGACTACGGCATCCACCTGTGGGAGCGTCTCGCCGTCGACTCGGCCGACGCGGCGGTGGAGGCCGGCGAGAAGCTGGGCTGGAACGTGGTCCTCAAGGCGACCGCTGCCCACCTGCGGCAGCGGCCGGACCTCGCGCACGTGTGGCGCAACATCGACGGCGCGGTCGAGATGCGGCACGCGTGGGCGACGATGCACGACCTCCTCGACGAGCCCACCACAGCTGGGTTCGTCGTGCAAAGGATGGCGGCGGCAGGGGTGCCGGTGTCGATCACCGGGATGGAGGACCCGCTGTTCGGGCCGGTCGTCTCCTTCGGGGTCTCCGGCCCTGCCACCGAGCTGCTCGGGGACCGATCCTTCCGGATCCCGCCGTTGCACAGCGGAGATGCCGCGGACATGGTGCGCGAGGTCCGCGCGGCCCCGCTGCTGTTCGGTTACCGAGGAAGCGAACGGGTCGACGTGCCCGCGGTCGAGGAGCTGCTGCTTCGCGTGGCCCAGCTCAAGAACGACCTGCCGCAAGTGCGTTCGCTCGAGCTGGCACTCGTCCAGGTGGGCCGTCGTGGCGCGGCGGTGCTCGACGCTCTCGGCCGGGTCGAGCCGGCCGGCGAGGCCCGCTCGGACTGGCACACGCGACGGCTGAGTGTCCCTCCCACGACGTGAAAGACTGGCCGGCATGCGCCAGAGCACATCTCGGGACCGTTCCCACGAGCTGCACACCGCGATCGAGAAGTCCGGGTACTACCCCGACGTGGTCTCGGACTCGGTCGACGCGGCGGTCGCTGGGGAACCGGTCGAGGCCTTTCTCGTGCACCACGAGCCGACCATCGACCAGGACAACGAGGTACGCCGCCACGTGACGGTGGTCGTGCTCACCGCGAGCCGGCTGATCCTCGCCCACACCGACGAGCACGCCCCCGACGACCTGCTGCCGGCTCCGTACACCTCCACCTCGACGGAGGCGGTCACCCTCGCGGCTGTGCAGTCGGTGGTGGTCAACCGGATGGTGGCGAACCCGGAGTCCTACACCGGCAGCCCGACGCCTTCTCCCGGTGGGCCACCCGCGGCCAACGAGGCAGTGGTCACGATCGGCTGGGGCGGAGTCGGCCGGCTCGACCTCGAGCCCGCCACCTGCTCGGACCCGCAGTGCGAGGCCGACCACGGCTACACCGGTGTGATCGCCTCCGACGACTTCTCGATCCGGGTCAGCGCGGCCGCAGACGGGAACGCCGCGGTGACGAACCTCCTCGAGTTCGCCGAGGTGCTCTCCGCACGCACCGCCCGCGGCTCCGGCGTGCGGTGACAGCTCCTGGTGTGAGCGACACGTTCGTCTCCCCGGCCTACCGGGACCGGTCGCTGGGCGACGTACTTCCCGCGGTCTCCGCCGCGATGGGTGTCGACGCCGGACTGCCGGAGAGCTCCCTGGGCTTGCCCGAGGGCCAGCGCTACGTGGTGTTCCTGGTCGACGGGCTGGGTTACGAGCTGCTGCGCGACCGACCGGACCTGGCGCCGTACCTGCACTCCCTGCTCGACGGCCAGGGGCCCGGGACCGTCGGGGTGCCTTCGACCACCGCGACCAGCCTCACCTCATTGGGCACCGGCCTGACCCCCGGCCAGCACGGCATTGTCGGCTACACCACCCGGATCCCGGGCACCGACCGGCTGCTGAACGCACTCAGCTGGGACAAGCAGATCGACGCCCAGGACTGGCAGCCGCACCCGACCGCCTTCGCCCGGCTCGCGGCCGCCGGGGTGCGCACCTCGGTGGTCAGCAAGCGGGAGTTCGCCGGCTCCGGCCTGACGCTGGCGGGACAGCGCGGCGCGGAGTTCGTCGGCGTGGACCGCTACGGCGAGCGACTGGCCGCGGTGCTCTCTGCGTCGAGCACGGGACCGTCACTGACCTATGTCTACGACGGTGACCTCGACTGGACCGGGCACCGCTACGGTGTCGACTCGCTGTCCTGGGAGCAGCAGCTGTCGACGATCGACGTCGCCACCGAGCACCTGCGCGACGCCCTCCCGGCCGACGTCCGGCTGGTGGTCGTCGCCGACCACGGCATGGTCGACTCACCCGCCGAGGACCGGATCGACATCGACGACTTCCCCGAGCTCCGCGAGGGGGTCGCGGTGCTCGGCGGCGAGGCTCGGTTCCGCCACGTGTACTGCCACCCGGGGGCCGTCGGCGACGTGACCGCCGCGTGGCGCTCACGTCTCGAGGGCCGCGCAACCGTGCTGACCCGAGACGACGCCCTGGCGCTCGGCTGGTTCGGCACCGTGCTGCCGGAGGTACGGCCCCGGATCGGGGACGTCGTGGTCGCCTCTCACGGCACGTCCGCGGTGCAGAGCCGCTCGGCGTTCCCGCACGAGGCGAAGCTCGTCGGGCTGCACGGCTCGCTGACGTCTGCGGAGATGCTGATCCCGATCCTGGTGAGCTAGCCGCGTGGCATGATGTCCGCCCGTGGCCGAACTGCAGTTCTTCACCGGGACCATGGACAGCGGCAAGTCGACCCTCGCGCTGCAGACCAACCACAACCACGCCGCGCGGGGACGGGTGGGGCGCATCTTCACCAGCCAGGACCGTGCCGGCACCGCGACCTTGTCCAGCCGGCTCGGGCTGCGGCACGACGCCGTCGAGGTGGCCGCGGGCTTCGGATTCTGGGAGTACGTCGTGGACTCGCTGACCCACGGTGCGCGGATCGACTACCTCATCTGCGACGAGGCCCAGTTCTACACACCCGTCCAGGTCGAGCAGCTGGCCCGGGTGACCGACGAGCTGCAGATCGACGTGTTCGCCTTCGGCATCCTCACCGACTTCCGCACCCGGTTGTTCCCCGGAACGGCACGGCTGGTCGAGCTCGCGGACCGGGTGCACGTGCTGCAGGTCGAGGCGCTGTGCTGGTGCGGCAAACGCGCGACCCACAACGCCCGCACCGAGAACGGTGAGATGGTCACCGAGGGTGAGGTGATCGTCGTCGGGGACACCGAGCAGGTCGGGGCCGCTGCACCCGAGGTCGGCTACGAGGTGCTCTGCCGCCAGCACCACCGCCGCAGGATGACCGCCGCCCGTGCCCACGCGGTGACGATGGCACCCGATCCGCTGCCGTTCGGCTGAGGCCACCACCAGCCCGCAGCGGCGCCGGCTTCCGGGGATGAGGACCAGGCCAGCGCCGGCCTACCAGTGCGCGCCCTTGAGCAGCCGGGCCAGCAACCTCTGCTGTGAGGTCACGGCACCGTCCCGGTCCTCGCCGCGGGCCGCCGCCGAGTGCGGGAACATTTGGTAGGCGCGGTGGAGCACCCGGAAGGTCGCCTTCGGTGCGAGGGAACGCAGTACGGCCCACCGACTCGATCTCGGCTCTGGTCGCCTCCAGCTTGTCCTTGCCGCGGGCGATGAGGATCACGATGCCACCGGCTTGAACAGCGGGAAGAAGTAGTAGGGCCCGTCGACCTTGTCCATCGCACCGGTCTCGGAGTGCCCCACGACCAGCGAAGGTCGGTAGACCCGCCAGGGGACCTTCGCCTCCTCCCGCACGATCCGCTCGGACTCGAACTTCGTCCGGTGGTACGGCGACGGAAGCTCCTGCCCGACGTCGAACATGGTCTCGTCGCAGACGCCGTGGTAGTCGCCCGACACCGCGACCGAGGACACCTGGTGGAACGTGTCCACCTCCAGCTTGACGGCGAGGTCGAGCGCGAATCGCGTACCGCCGACGTTGAGCTCCTCGTTCAGCTCGTCGCCGGCGGTCATGTCGTAGATCGCCGCCACATGGAAGAAGTGCTCGATCGAGCCCTTGTGCTCCTTCACCCAGGCGCGCGACACGCCCAGGCCCGGCTTCCTGAGGTCACCGGTGACCGGGGTCACCCGCCTCGGGTTGCCCCAGGACCGCATCAGCGCCTCGATCCGCTCGCGGGAGCCGCGGCGGACGAGAACGAAGATCTCGCCCTGCCGGCTGTCCAGGAGCTCTCGGACCAGGTGCCGTCCGATGAACCCGGTGGCGCCGGTGACGAGGTAGGTCATGTCAGCGGAGTATCACCGACCGGCAACTCGAGCGTCTACTTGATGCTCACTCCCGGCGCTCGCCGCTGTGCTGGATCGGCGGCTCACACCGACCCGCTCGCCGGCTCACTCCCGGCGCTCGCCGCTGTCCTGGATCGGCGGCTCACACCGACCCGCTCGCCGGCTCACTCCCGGCGCTCGCCGCCAAACATGATCTCGTCCCAGCTCGGCACCGAGGCCCGACCGCGCGCCTTCTTGGTCGTCCGCCTCGACGGCTTGACCTCGTCCTCCTCGGCCGAGGCCTCCTCAGCGGGAGGCTCCTCGCCGTCTGGTTCCCCTTCGGCGGGTTCGGCATCGGCCGGTGCGGCAGGTACCTCGCCGCCGTGCGCAGCGATCCAGTCAGCGTCGCGGGAGGGACCGAGCGGCACCTCGTCTGCGGGGTTGTCGGTGACCATGTCGATCGCGTCGGCGCCCAGCGGCAGCTCGTCCTCCGAGCCAACGGCCGAGAGCCGGCGCGTGGTCCCGCCCGGCCGTGGCTGTGGCCCCTTGCGGCTGGTCTGCTGTTCCCCGACGAGCCACCTTGCTTCGTCGTCCTCGGCGATGACGTACCGGCCAGGGGCGTCGTAGACGAACTCCGCGTGCCTGCTGCTCTCTCCGGACAGGTAGTCGGCGACCAGCGCCCACCGTCCGTCCTCGCGCCGCCAGGCGTCCCAGGCGACCGAGCTCGGGTCGATGCCGCGGCTGCCGAGCCGCTCGGCGACCGCGTCCCCGAGCACCCGGGCGGGGCCCTCGCCGGCCCTCCGTCGGACGGAGGAGCGTTGCGCGCTCTGCGCGACGTAGGCCCGCTCTGCCAGGACGGGTTCGGCGAACGCGACGATGCGGTCCACCGTGGTCTGTGCGGCCGCAGCCACCGTCTCCGGAGTCTCGCCGGCCCGGATGCGTGCCTGGATGTCGCGGGGCCGCAGTGCGCTGTCCATCTGGATCTCCAACTGGCCGAGTCGAGCATGCTCACCACGGAGCGCGGCGCGGAGCTTGGCGTCGACTGGGAGGGTGTGCTCCTCGCCAGCGTCGGTGACCAGGACGAGCCTTGTCCCGTCCTCGGTCAGCCCCACCAAGGTGAGGTCCCGAACCGCCATCGGCTTCTGCCTGCTCCCTACGTGAGCTGTCTGTGCGCCCGAGCCTACTTGAGCGGCCGGCGGGGATGCGGCAGACCGGCCCGGGACATGCGTGCGGGTCGGCTCGGGTCCGAGCGGGGACCAGTAGGCATACTCGACCGGGTGAGCCCAGCAGTGATCGAGGACGTGCGCAGCCGGATCGGCGCACGCCTGTTCCACCGCGTCGCCGGGCCCGAGGGGCCGGGTCGGCGTGACCGGATCGCGAACGCTCCTGGACCCCGCTGGTTCGGCGAGGACCGACCGATCCGCCAGGTGCACGGGGATGCCTCGATGTTCGTCGGCGGCGTGCGTGCGCTGTTGATGCAGTCGGTGCATCCGCTGGCGATGGCCGGCGTGGCGGCGCACTCCGGCTTCAAGGGCGACCCGTGGGGCCGGCTCCAGCGAACCAGCCACTTCCTGGCGGTGACCTCGTTCGGTTCCGCCGAGGACGCCCAGGCCATGGTGGACCGGATCCGGTCGGTGCACCAGACCGTGGTGGGGCAGGCGCCGGACGGCCGGGCGTACGCCGCGTCCGACCCGCACCTGCTGCGTTGGGTTCACGTGGCGGAGATCGACAGCTTCCTCGCGGCCCACCAGCGCTTCGGGCACCGTCCGTTGGACGCCGAGGGAAGGGACGGCTACGTCGCGGACACGGCTCGGGTCGCCGAGGCCCTCGGGGTGCTGGACCCGCCGCGGACGGAGGCGGAGTTGCGCGCGGCCATCACGCAGTACCGGCCAGAGCTCGCCGGGACGACTGCCTCCCGCGAGGCGGCCCGGTTCATCCTGCTCAGCCCTCCGCTGCCGCTGCTGGCGCGGGCGCCGTACGCGGTCATCGCGGCCTCGGCGGTCAGCCTGCTCCCGGGGTGGGCACGGCGGCACCTGCGGCTACCCGAGCTGCCGGTCACCGAGGCCGTCCTCGTGCGTACCGCCGGTGAGGGCATCACCCGGACGATCCGGTGGGCGATGGCCGCCGACGGCTAGCCGGTCGTCAGCTGTCGTTCCCGGGCGTGGACCGACCAGCGTCGTCCCGAACGCGAGGGCCACCCCCGCGAAGCCGGCCACTGCTGCCACCCAGTAGCTCGCCGAGGCGCCGTACCCGTCGATCACCACCCCGGCCACCGCAGCACCCGGTGCCACTCCCGCGGCCAGCCCCGTCGTCATGATCGAGATGCCTTCGGTGAGTCGACCCGCCGGCACCGTCTCCTCGACCAGTGCGACGCTCGCGATCAGCGTCGGTGAGATCGCGAAGCCGGCCACGAACAACATTGCTGCCATGACGAACAGGTTCTCCACGAACGGAAGTGGAGTCATCAGCAGCGCGAGCGCGAGCATTGCCCAACGGAAGCGAACCGCGTTCGAAGACCGCCACTGGATAGCCCCGGTGATCAGCCCGGACAGCAGGCTGCCGAGCGCCCAGGTGGCCAGCAGCGGCCCGGCGGCTGCCTTGTTGCCCAGCTCCTCTGAGAAGGCGACCGTGGAGACCTCGGCGGCCCCGAACAGAGCACCGAGCCCGAAGGACGCCAGCGCCAGCGGCGCCAGCACCGCCCAGCCCATCGCGGCGGTCGAGTGGCCCTGGTCCCGCGACCGTCCGGCCGGTGGCTCGGTTCGTCGCTGGGCGGCCAGAGCGAGGGTGCCGGCGAGACCGGCCACCCCCGCGGTCACCAGACCGGCCAGCGGGTGCAGCCCAGTGGCCAACAGGGTGACCAACGTCGGTCCCAGGATGAACACCGCCTCGTCGACCACCGCCTCGAACGCGAACGCGGTCTGCAACTGCTGCTTGTCCCGGACCGTCTGGGACCACCGGGCCCGGACGCTGGAACCCACCTGGGGCAAGGCGGCACCGGCCACGGCGGCGAGCACGTGCGGCACCGGCGTCGGCCACCCCCACTCGACGGCAGCCATCATCGTCGCCAGGGCGAGCGTGAACAGCAGGATCGTCGCGGGCAGCACCCGGCTCTGCCCCAACCGGTCGACGAGCCGGCCCTGGAGGACGGCGAAGACCGCGTTGGCGATCAGGTACGACGCCGAGACCGCTCCGGCCAGGCCGTAGGAGCCGGTCCGTGTCGAGACCAGCAGCACGATGCCGAGGCTGACCATCGAGATCGGCAGCCGAGCTACGAACCCGCTCGCCGAGAACGCCCATGCGCCCGGCAGGCCGAGCACCCGGCGGTAGGGAGACAACATCAGCGGCAATCCTAAGATGACGACATGCACCCGGAAACGACCGTCGGTTCCACCGCGTCGACCCCCGGGAGGACGGCGCCCTACGACGCCCTGCTGCTGGTCTCGTTCGGCGGCCCCGAAGCACCCGAGGACGTGATTCCGTTCCTCGAGAACGTGACCCGCGGCAAAGGTATTCCGAGGGAGCGCCTGGAAGAGGTGGGCGAGCACTACTTCGCCTTCGGCGGCCGAAGCCCCATCAACGACCAGAACCGGGCCCTGCTCGCAGCGGTCAAGGAGGACCTCGCCGGCAACGGCTTGGCCGACCTCCCTGTCTACTGGGGCAATCGGAACTGGGCCCCGTACCTCAGCGACAGCTTCCGACAGATGAAGGCGGACGGGATCCGGCGCGTCGCCTGCCTGCTGACCAGCGCGTACTCGTCGTACTCCGGCTGCCGGCAGTACCGGGAGAACCTCGCGGCAGCCAGAGACAGCGCAGGCGCCGACTCCGTGCAGGTGGACCGGCTCCGGCACTACTTCAACCACCCCGGGTTCGTGGAGCCGATGGTGGACGCGACGCTGGCCGCCCTTGCGGAGCTCGACGAGCACGTACGCCGCGACGCGCACCTGCTGTTCGTGACGCACTCGATCCCGGTGTCGATGAACCAGGCCAGCGGTCCCGAGGGAGGCGCCTACGCGGCCCAGCACCAGAGCGTCGCCGATGAGATCGTCGAGCGGGTGCGTCACGCGACCGGACACCGGCACGCCGCCGAGCTCGTCTACTGCTCCCGGTCCGGACCGCCACAGGTGCCCTGGCTGGAGCCGGACGTCAACGACCGGATCGAGGACCTGGCCGACCAGGGAGTGTCGGCGGTCGTGCTGGTGCCCATCGGTTTCGTCTCCGACCACATGGAGGTCCGCTACGACCTCGACACAGAGGCGCGGGCCACTGCGGACAAGGTCGGCGTCGAGATGTCCCGAGCAGCCACGGCCGGAGTGGACCCGCGCTTCGTGACCATGGTCCGCGACCTGTTCCTGGAACGGGTCGAGGTGGAGAACGGCCGAGATCCGGTGCGGGTCGCGGTGGGCGCCGAAGCCGCGTCCTGGGACAGGTGTCCGCCCGGCTGCTGCGCGAACCAGCGACCCGTGCGCCCGGCAGCGGCAGGGACGGACTGAGGTGAGCGAGTACGACGCCCTGCGAGACCTTGCGCGTGACGTCGCACTGGAGGCCGCCGAGCTGGTCCGAGCCAGGCGACGCGAGGGTGTCGAGGTGTCGGCGACGAAGTCCAGTCCGGTCGACATCGTGACCGAGGTGGACGAAGCTGCCGAGGCGCTGGTCCACGACCGGCTGATGGGTGCGCGTCCGCAGGACGGGTTCGTCGGTGAGGAGGGAGCCAGCTCGCAGAGCGCGAGCGGAGTGACCTGGATCGTGGACCCGATCGACGGCACCGTCAACTTCCTCTACGGGATCCCGCAGTACGCCGTCTCCATCGCCGCCAGCAAGGACGGGACCGTGGTCGCCGGGGTGGTGGTCAACGTCACGAGCGGCGAGTGCTTCGCTGCCACGTTGGGTGGCGGCGCCACGTGCAACGACGAACCGCTGCGGGTGCGTGGACCGGTGCCGATGTCGCAGCGGCTCGTGGCGACCGGGTTCAGCTACTCCGTCGACGTACGTGCCAAGCAGGCCCCTGCTGTCGGCGCCTTGCTGGGCCGGGTACGTGACATCCGCCGGCTGGGCTCGGCTGCACTGGACCTGTGCGGCATCGGTGCCGGTCGCGCCGACGGTTACGTCGAGGAAGGGCTGAACTCCTGGGACATGGCCGCCGGGGGACTGGTCGCCACGGAGGCAGGTGCCCGTCTCGAGACGCGCGTGGGTGTCGGCGGTCTCACCTGCGTGATCTGTGCGCCCGAAGACGGGTTCGATGCCTTCGTCGACCTCGTCGAGGACTGCGGCTTCGTGCAGCGCATGGAGCACGCGGTTCCGGGCAAGAGACCGGCGCGATTCAGCCCGGAATAGAACCGGTTCCCTTCCCGTTCAGCACTACGCGGAGAGGCCGGGAGGGATCGCTCATCGGACCGGGGCTGTGAATCTGCCGACACTTTGACGGGTCGGCGTGCGCAGTGGGGTTGCGATGGTGCACAATCCGCACCGCACGACGACTTGGGTGCGGGCAGCGGAAGACGAGACTTTGAGTGTCGCCGGAGTGGCGGCAGCGGGAGAGCACGGACATGGCAACTGACTACGACGCGCCACGCAAGACCGACGAGGAGCAGAGTGAGGAGAGCCTCGAGGAGCTGAAGGCTCGCCGTCACGACAAGAACTCGGGCAAGGTCGACCAGGACGAGGCCGAGGCTGCTGAGTCCTTCGAGCTACCCGGCGCGGACCTGTCGCACGAAGAGCTCGCGGTCGAGGTGAAGCCGCGGCAGGAGGACGAGTTCACCTGCATGAGCTGCTTCCTCGTGCACCACCGCAGCCAGCTCGCCGACGAGAAGAAGATGATCTGTCGGGACTGCGCCTGAGCCTGCAGAACTCGCGAAACACAGAGAGGCCGGGTCCGTCGGACCCGGCCTCTCTGCGTCTGCTCCGGCGTCGTCAGACGTTGACGTCCTCGAGGTTCGGAGGCAGGTGGCCGGTCGAGCGGCGGTAGTAGTTGGCCGCCTTGCGCGACGCCAACATCCGGGCCAGGCCGACGGCGACACCAGAGGCGGTCGCCCAGGCGACAGCCTCCCCCATCGAAGTGTCCGGATGGGCCGGGTTCTGCGGCGGCTCCTTGCCGGTCGCCACCTTCCAGGAGGTGATCATCGCCTTCCGCGCGACCATCGTGGCGAGCACCGTGGCGGCGAGTCCGTAGACGGTCCAGACTTTCGAGCCCGAGGCCATGCCTCCTCCTAGTCCGCTGGGTCGGGTGGGTCGTTCGAGGATCAGTCTGCCACGTCGTCGGCTGCGGCACGGACGGCCTCGAGAGCGGCCGCAAGCTCCTCGGGGTGTCGAGTGGAGACCAGCCAGTAGGGGACCGGGTCGGCCGGGTCGACCACGCTGACCCTGACGGCTCGCTTGAGGTAGGGCCGCAGCAGGTGGTACGCGCGCCCGTTGGCGTCCCGACCGGCCAGCCGGTGCGAGTCGGCGGCGTCCAGGGCGACCGGTTGGCCCAGGAGCCGGACCGGGATCCGAGCCCGTCCGGCCTGGAAGACCTCAGAGGTCACCAGCAGGCGGGCTCTGCCGTACCCCAGGAACAGTGCCGCCACGGAGCCAGCCATCACACCCGTGGCCACCCAGGCGACGACACCGGGCAGCGCGACGACGAACGCCAGCCACACGGCGGCGACGAACATGGTGGCCTGCACCCACCACCGCAGCGGCACCCGCAGCCGTTCCTCGAAGTGTCGGTCGTGGCCACCGCCGGCACTCCCGTCGACTCCGACCGGGCCCCGTCTGGTCACGCACGCCAGGGTCCCACCTGTTGGGCCGGCATCGCCTACTAGGGTCGCGGGTGTGGTCGAGATCCTCGTGCGGCGCCTGGACGAGCGGGTCCCCGTCCCGGCGTACTCCCACCCCGGCGACGCCGGCGCCGACCTGGCCACCACGGTCGACGTCACGCTGGCGCCGGGACAGCGGGCGACGGTGCCGACCGGGATCAGCCTCGCGCTGCCGGAGGGGTACGTCGCACTGGTGCACCCGCGCTCCGGGCTGGCCGCACGCTGGGGACTCTCGATCGTCAATGCCCCGGGAACGATCGACTCGGGGTACCGGGGAGAGGTGAAGGTGGCTCTGGTGAACCTGGACCCGACAGTGCCGATCGTGCTGAGCCGCGGCGACCGGATCGCGCAGCTGGTGATCCAGCAGGTCGAGCAGGCGAGCTTCGTCGAGGTGGACCGGTTGCCAGGGTCGGCCCGCGGGGACGGCGGTTACGGATCAACCGGGGGGTTCGGCGTTCCCGCGGTCTCGTCTGACGAGAAGCCCGAGGAGAAGCAGTGATCTTCCGCCGCAGCAGACGTCAGCCGGACCCGGGCGGAGACGTGAGCGCCGACGACGCGACCGGCGAGGGAGCAGTGGCGGACGCGGCCCTGGCCGAGCGAGCCGGGCAGCCGCCAGCCGGCGACAGCAACCGACCCGACGGCCCCTGGGACTCGAGTGAGGTCTCGCTCGACGAGGACGACCCGAACCGGGTCGACCTGGGCTCCCTGCTGGTCACCGCCCGGCCGGGAGTAGAGGTGCGGCTGCAGGTCGATGAGGCGAGCCAGTCGGTGGCCGCTGTGCTGCTGGCCACTGCCGAGGGTGCCGTCGAGCTGCGGCCGTTCGCGGCCCCGCGCAACGCCGACATCTGGGACGACATCCGCTCCGCCATCGCGGCCGAGGCCGCACGCAGAGGAGGTACGGCGACGCCGGCCGAAGGTCCCTTCGGCACGGAGCTGGCGATCTCCGTTTCGGTCCGCACGCCCGACGGGCAGTCGGCGGCCCAGCCCTCACGGGTGCTCGGGATCCGGGGGCCGCGCTGGCTTCTGCGGGCGACCATCCTCGGAAAGCCGGCGACCGAACCGGACCCGGGCGGGTTGCTGGAGACGGCCCTGCGTGAAGTGGTCGTGGTGCGGGGAAGCGACCCGATGGCCCCGGGGGAGCCACTGCCCTTGGTGATGCCCGGGAACGCGCAACCGCTTCAGCCCCCGGGCTGACCGGACTCTCTCGCACCTCGACCGCTTGCTTCGCTGCGCGGTCTCAGGCTTCGAGCTGTGCCCTTGGACGCTCTCGCACCTCGACCGCTTGCTTCGCTGCGCGGTCTCAGGCTTCGAGCGTAGGCTTGATGGCATGTCGCAGGTGAAGGACCGGCTCCGTCGCAGCCTCAGCCGATGGGCGAGCGCGACCGACATGGACGCCAAGCAGCTGCAGAGCGACACGGTCAAAGCGGGCTGCTGTCCCATCGAGCTGGCGCCGGACCGTGAGCGCGTCGAGCTGCACGGCAGCGTGCGCACCGTGACGCTGCGCCCACGCGGCGGGGTGCCGGCGCTGGAGGCGGAGCTGTACGACGGGTCCGGCACGATCACCCTGATCTGGCTCGGCCGGCGGCGCATCTGCGGGATCGAGCCGGGGCGCGCCCTGAAGGTGCACGGCCGGATCGGCCGGCACGAGGGGATGCGGGTGATGTTCAACCCCCGCTACGAGCTGAGGCCCTGACCGTGGGCCGACCCGAGGCGACGGCCGCCGAGCCGGTGGGCAGCGACACGGTCGAGGCGGTTGTGCGGGCCCAGCTCTCGAGGGCGCTGGGCGGCAAGCGCGGCATGTTCGAAGCGGCCGTGCCCACGATCATCTTCACGGTCATGTTCTTGTCGACCCGCGAGCTGAGACTGGCGCTGTCGGTCAGCATCGCGGCCGCATCGGGACTTCTCGTGTTGCGGCTGGTGCAGCGCTCCAACGTGCAGTTCGTGGTGAACAGCCTGCTCGGTATCGGTATCGGCGCCTTCTTCGCCTGGCGCAGCGCCCGCGGCGGTGGCGACGCCTCCGACCAGGCGCTGGCCTACTTCTTGCCCGGGATCCTCTACAACAGCGCCTACGCCGTGCTGATCACCGTGTCCGTCCTGGCCCGGTGGCCGGTGGTCGGCGTCATGGTCGGCAGCGTCGCCGGGGACACGACCGCCTGGCGGGCGGACCGGCAGATCGTGCGGCTGTGCAGCAACCTCAGCTGGTTCCTGGCGGTGCCGTGCGTGATCCGGGTGGCGGTGCAGCTTCCGGTCTATGTCGCGGGGCGTAGCGGCGCCTACGACGCCGATGCCGCGGTCGCCGTGCTCGGCATCGCGAAGATCGCCCTCGGCTGGCCGTTGCAGCTGGCCGCCCTGGGCGGCATGGTGTGGCTGCTGGCTCGTGACCACACGCCGGTCAACCCGCAGCAGGAGCCGTCGAAGCTGGCCTGAGCCCTCGCTCAGGAGCCGTGCTCCTCCGGTGCGAGCAGCCGCTCCAGCTCGTCCTCGGACGCCTCCGCCGAGACGAAGAGCAGTTCGTCTCCCGCCTCGACCGGCTGCTCCCCGGTCGGGGCGTAGACCATCCCGTCGCGCAGGATCGTCACCAGCGCTGTGTTCTCCGGCCAGGGGATCAGCCCCGACGGCTTGCCGACGTACGGGGAGTCGGAGGGCAGCGTCATCTCGACCAGGTTCGCGTTGCCCTTGCGGAAGGTGAACAACCGGACCAGGTCGCCGACGCTCACCGCCTCTTCGACGAGCGCGGACATGATGCGCGGGGTGGACACGTTGACGTCGACCCCCCACGCCTCGGTGAACAGCCATTCGTTGCTCGGGTGGTTCACCCGCCCCACCGTGCGCGGGACGCTGAACTCTGTCTTGGCGAGCAGCGAGGTGACCAGGTTGACCTTGTCGTCCCCGGTAGCCGCGATCACCACGTCGCAGTGCTCGAGCTTGGCCTCCTCCAGCGACGACATCTCGCACGAGTCGGCCAGCAGCCACTCGGCCTGCGGCACCCGCTCCGGCTTGATGCTGGCCGGCGCCTTGTCGATCAGCAGCACCCGGTGGCCGTTGTCGATCAGCTCGCGGGCGATGGACCGGCCGACCGCTCCGGCTCCGGCGATGGCGACCCTCATCAGTCCTCCGGCCCGGCGTGAAAGACGGTGTACACCCGGTCGGCGTTCTGCTCGCGCATCACCAGGTGGAGCACGTCGCCCTCCTGGATCACCGTCTCCTGGTCGGGCAGCATGCCCTCGCCGAGCCGGTCGATCCAGGCGATGCGGCCCCCCGACTGCTCCTGCAGAGTCCTGGTGAGCTGGCCGATCCAATGCTCGGTGACCCGCACCTGGTCGAGCCGGATGGTCCCGGAGGGGTCGCGGAAGTCGGGCTCGCCACCGGCGGGGAGCAAGCGGCGCAGCACCTGGTCGGCGGTCCACTTCACGGTGGCCACCGTGGTGATCCCCAGCCGCTGGTAGACCTCGGCACGACCAGGATCGTAGATCCGAGCGACGACCTGCTGGATGCCGAACGTCTCTCGCGCCACCCGAGCGGCGATGATGTTCGAGTTGTCGCCGCTGCTGACCGCGGCGAACGCCTCCGCCTTCTCGATGCCGGCCTGGTCGAGCACGGCCTGGTCGAAGCCGACCCCGGTCACCTTGGTGCCGTTGAAGGACGGCCCGAGCCGGCGGAAGGCGTCCGGGTTGGAGTCGATGACTGCGACTGTGTGCTCGCGAAGCTCGAGGCCGCGCGCGAGGGTGGAGCCGACCCGGCCGCACCCCATGATCACGACATGCACGCCATAGACGCTACCGGATACAACGTGGTCTAGCCTTTCCCATCGTGGGAGTCGGCGACGTTTCCAAGCGGATCTTGCTGGGGCGGAAGCTGCGCAGCACCCAGCTGGGGGAGACCCTTCTCCCGAAGCGCATCGCGCTGCCGGTCTTCGCCAGTGATGCGCTGTCGTCGGTGGCCTACGCGCCGGACGAGATCTTCATCATGTTGTCGGTCGCAGGCGTCACTGCCTACGCCTGGTCCTGGAAGGTCGGCATCCTCGTCGCGTTGGTGCTGCTCACCGTCGTCGCGTCGTACCGGCAGAACGTGCACGCATACCCCAGCGGTGGTGGCGACTACGAGGTCGCGACGGTCAACCTCGGCACGAACGCAGGGGTGGGCGTGGCCTCGGCGCTGCTCGTCGACTACGTGCTGACCGTCGCGGTGTCGATCTCCTCCGGCGCGCAGTACGCCGCGTCGGCCCTTTCTTCCCTGTCCGGGCACGAACCCATCGTGGCAGCGGTGCTGGTGGCCTTCCTCACCGCGTTGAACCTTCGGGGCGTCCGTGAGTCCGGGACGTTCTTCGCCATCCCCACCTACCTGTTCATGGGCGCGATCCTCGGCATGTGCGGCTGGGGTCTGCTGCGCTACCTGCTCGGGACGCTGCCGGAGGTGGAGAGCGCCGGCCTCCGGATCGAAAGGGCGCCCGGCTACGAGGGGACGATCACGACGGTGGCGCTGGTCTTCCTGCTCGCCCGGGCCTTCTCCTCCGGCTGCGCCGCGCTGACCGGGGTGGAGGCGATCTCCAACGGCGTACCTGCGTTCCGCAAGCCCAAGAGCGCGAACGCGGCCACCACGCTGCTGCTGCTGGGGCTGATCGCGATCACCATGATGTTGAGCGTCATCACCCTGGCCCGGGAGATGAGCCTGAGGTACGTGGACCCCGATCACGTCGACCGGCTGATCGACGCCAACGGCAACCCGATGCCCGCCGGGTTCGACCAGGACACGGTCATCGCGCAGATCGCCCGGGGCGTGTTCGACAACTTCTCCCCGGGCTTCTACTTCGTCGTCACCGCTACCGGCGTGATCCTGATCCTCGCCGCCAACACCGCCTTCAACGGGTTCCCGGTGCTCGGCTCCATCCTTGCCAAGGACGGACTGCTGCCCCGGCAGCTCGGCTCCAGGGGCGACCGCCTCGCCTACAGCAACGGCATCGTGATCCTCGCGGCGATGGCGATCGCCCTGATCCTCGCCTTCGACGCCGAGGTGACCCGCCTGATCCAGCTCTACATCGTCGGCGTGTTCGTCTCGTTCACCCTCAGCCAGCTCGGGATGATTCGGCACTGGACCCGCCACCTGCGCACCGAGACCGACCCGGCCGTCCGGCGGCGGATGTTCCGCTCCCGCGCGATCAACACCTTCGGTCTCTGCATGACAGCGCTCGTCCTCGTCGTCGTGCTCGTCACCAAGTTCCTTGCCGGCGCCTGGATCGCGATCCTGGCCATGGGCACGTTCTTCTTGATCATGCGGGGGATCCGTCGCCACTACGACAACGTGCAGGAGGAGCTGGTCATCGCCGAGGGTGACCAGACCCTTCCCACCCGGGTGCACGCGATCGTCGCCGTCTCCCGACTTCACAAGCCGACGATGCGTGCGCTCGCCTACGCGAAAGCGGCCCGCCCGAACGTGCTGGAGGCCGTGTTCGTCGACGCAGACTCCGCCGCCACCGCACGGCTGATGGAGGAGTGGGACCAGCGCAACATCGACGTACCGCTCAAGGTGCTGTACTCGCCGTACCGGGAGATCATCCGCCCGATCGTCGACTACGCCCGCAGCATCCGCAACGCCAACCCGCGGGGTGTGGTCGCGGTCTACATCCCCGAGTACGTCGTCGGGCGCTGGTGGGAGCAGGTGCTGCACAACCAGACAGCCCTGCGGCTCAAGGGACGGCTGCTCTTCACCCCGGGCGTGATGGTGACCTCAGTGCCCTACCAGCTGCGTTCCTCGGAGATAGCCAGTGAGCGCGACAGCCGGATGCAGGACCGGTCACAGCCGGGCGACGTCCGGCGTGGCCGCGTGCTCGGCAACGAGACCCGAGCCCCGAGCCGGTCGACCCAGGAGGGGAACCGCGCCGAGGAGCTCCGGTGAGCAGGACCGTCCGCAGCAGAGACGCGCGCGGGGCCTCGCTGGTGGGTGAGCGCTACACCGTCGACGTCGGGCCCGTCGCTCACGGAGGGCACTTCGTCGCCCGATACGCCGGGCGAGTCATCTTCGTGCGCCACGCCTTGCCTGGTGAGCGGGTGGTCGTGCAGGTGACCGAGGGAGAGGAGAGGTCGAGCTTCCTGCGTGCGGACGCAGTCTCGGTGCTGACCGCCTCGGACGCCCGCGTCGAGCCGCCGTGCCCGTTCTCCGGTCCTGGCCGGTGCGGCGGCTGCGACTTCCAGCACGTAGCGCTGGAGGCCCAACGCTCGCTGAAGGCGTCGGTGGTGCGCGAGCAGCTGTCCCGGCTCGCCGGCATCGACGTCCCGGTGGTGGTCGAGCCGGCTGCCGGCGACGACGACGGACTGCGGTGGCGTACCCGGGTCCGCTACGCCTTTGACGAGCACGGCAGGACGGGCTTTCGCAAGCACCGCTCCCACGAGGTCGTCCCGGTCGACGACTGCCTGATCACCCATCCGTCGGCCTGGTCCGTCGAGGAGGGAGCTGGTTCCCGGCCACCGGTCGAGGGCGTGGAACAGGTCCACGGGCACCCATTCCGGGTGGCCGGCGAGGGGTTCTGGCAGGCTCACGCCGCCGCCCCCGCCCTGCTCGTGGACACCGTTCTCACCCTGCTGGACCCGCAGCCCGGCGAGCGCTGCCTCGACCTGTACGCGGGAGCGGGCCTGTTCACCCGTTTCCTCGCAGGCGCGGTCGGGGCGGCCGGAGCGGTCATGGCGGTCGAGGGCAACCGCGTCGCGTGCCGGGACGCCAGGTCGAACCTGCGCGGCCTTTCGCAGGCCCAGGTGGTGTGCGGGCGCGTGGCTGAGGTGCTCGAGGACCCGCGGACCCCGGACCATGCCGACCTGGTCGTGCTGGACCCACCGCGCGAGGGCGCCAAGCGCAGGGTCGTGGAAGCCGTGGTCGCACGCTCCCCGCGAGCTGTGGCCTACGTCGCCTGCGACCCGGCTGCGATGGCGCGTGACGTCAGCACGATGGCCGAGCACGGGTTCCGGCTGGCTCGGCTGCGCGCCTTCGACCTGTTCCCGATGACGCACCACGTCGAGTGCGTCGCGCTGCTGGAGAGAACCGGCTCTGACCTGCGGTGACGCGATTCGTACCGCCGAACCGATTCCCGCTGCCACGGGCAGAGGGACGCCGTAGAACACAGAACCTCCACGAGAATGTGGCACGTGCCGAGTCCCCGTGGCTGACAGCGGCCGCCCGGTCGTCTAGTCCATCCCCGTGCCGACTGCCTAGGTCATTGCAGCGCCGGCGAGTGAGGTCTAGGTTCCGAAGAGAGCAGTGAGACGTCCGCGACCGTTCCCGGGTTGCATGCTGAGATCGCTAGTCCGAAGTCTTCGGGCCAAAGAACGATGTCCTGCTTCGATTGCAGGGAGAATCTTCATGTCGTTCTTCAGCCTTGCCCAGAAGAGGCTCGGCATCGGGCGGAAGACGGGGCGCTCGCGGACTCGGACAGTGGTAGCTGCGTCCGGGTTGCTGGTAGCGGCGGCGGTGGTCGTACCGCTGGCAGCATTCGCCGCCGACGGCCCGTACAACATCGATGGGAGCGTGCCGGACGCCAACGTCACCGAACTTCCTGACCTCGATGGCAACGTCAAGGAGCTCGGGCCGCTGAACTCGAACACAACCAAGATCGGTGTCATCCATGCCGACGCCGTGCCTACGCTGGGGCTTACCAACCCCAATGGTCAGGTAGATCTGCGCCGGGCGTGGCTGGACACCGAGCGACAGGGCACCCAGGACTGGCTGTACTTCGGCTGGGAGCGCGACGCCAACAGCGGCAGCGGCTTCATCGCGTATGAGTTCATGCAGGAGAAGCCGCCGGCGGGCTGTGCGTACGAGACGGCCACCGGCGCCCAACTCACCGCCAACTGCAACCCGTGGGACAACCGCAAGGCCGGCGACTTCATGATCCTGTGGGACCAGCAGGGCAACAGCCTCGACCTCTACCTGCGCACCTGGACCGGCTCCGGTGACAACCTCACCCTTGGCGCACCGACCCTGCTCAACTCCTCGGTGTCCCAGGCTGCGTACAGCCCTGACGGGTTCAGGGGCGAGGCAGCGGTCAACCTGACCGCGACGGTTTTCGGCGGCAGCACCGCATGCGTGTCCTTCGCCAACACCATCCCGAGCACCGTGACCGGCAACTCCGACACCGCCGACTACAAGGACACCATCCTCGCGACGGCACCGCCGATCTCTAACTGCACCTCGCAGACGGTGACCACGCCCAAGCTGGTGACCGACGCCTCGACCAATCCCGTCACGACTTCCAACGTGCCGGCGGCCGGAGCATCCATCGGCACTGGTGTGGTGGCAGTCAGGGACTCCGCCACCGTGACCCTGACGGGTGGAACGGCTCCGCCTGCGGGTTCGGTCGGGTTCTTCCTGTGCAAGGTCGATTCGCCCGCGCTATGCACCAGCAACGGCACCTCCGTCGGCTCCACCAGCCTGTCGGGCGCCGCTTACCCGGTGACCGTGCAGTCGCCCACCGCCTACGTGACCTCGGTCGGCAGGTATTGCTGGCGAGCCGAGTTCAGCGGTGACTCGGCCAACGGCATCCCCGGCTCGACCGACTCCAGGGCAACCGAGTGCTTCACCGTCAATCCGGTGGACCCGACGCTGTCGACCTCGGCTGGTGACGACGAAAGGTTCCTGGGCCAGAGCCTGAGCGACTCGGCGACCCTGGGTGGAACGGCTACCCAGCCGGCCAACCCGGTCATCAACCTCAGTGGTGACAGCGGAGCGGTGGCGGGTGGAACGATCACCTTCAAGCTGTTCGGCCCCAGTGACACCGGTTGTGGCGACCTTGCCTACACCTCAGGCACAGTCCTGGTCAGCGGCAACGGCACCTACAACACACCGGCACCGCAGTTCGTCCCGACCCAGCCGGGCGACTACCACTGGGTGGCGGTCTACAGCGGGAGCTCGCCGAACACCAACGGCCTGACCCACAATGCGGACTGCACCGACGCCGAGGAGGACGTCACCGTGACCAACGTGGCGTCGTCCATGACGACTGCGCAGCGGTGGGTGCCGAACGACTCGGCGACGATCAGCGCTCCCGCCGGGGGCAACCTCGCCGGCGACGTCTCGTTCAAGCTGTACGCCTCCGACGACTGCGCCGTGGGCGATGATGCACCCATCTACAGCACCACGAGGCCGGTCACAGGCGCATCGCCGGTGACGGTGTCCACCACGGACGCCGCCACGCAGCCCGATGCCCAGCTCCAGTCCGGCTCGTACTCGTGGCTGGTGGACTACGACAGCACCAACACCGCCCAGCGGGACATCCCGGCGAGCTGTCACGAGACATCCTCGCTGACAATCGCCAACGGAGGGACGGTGTCCAGCCCGTAAGGCCACATCACAGTGCCGACGATCGGAGCAATGCTGCTGGGCCCCTCGGGGTCCAGCAGCATCGCTGTTTCACACGAAGCCTCTCCGACATACTCGGATCTCCGACGACTGATCCGGCTACTTGAGAGCGACAGGCCGGGTCGACGCAGATGTCATGTATCTTGATATCAAGATATAGTCGGTGTCACCTTCCCGCGAGCCGTGACGGCAGGGCAGGTTGGCAAGATGGACGGCGGCGGACCGCACACCAGGAGGACTTCGATGGCTGAGCCCAGCAACGTGGACACCTTCGGCGCCAGGAGCGCGCTGGAGGTCGAGGGTCGCTCCTACGAGATCTACCGGCTCGACGCCGTCTCCGACGGGGACGTCGACACGCTGCCCTACAGCCTGAAGATCCTGCTGGAGAACCTGCTGCGCACCGAGGACGGCGAGAACATCACCGCCGACCACATCCGCGCGCTGGCCGGCTGGGACGCAGAGGCGGACCCGACGGAGGAGATCCAGTTCACCCCT
>CADCUJ010000046.1:0-1760 GCA_902805855.1 uncultured Nocardioidaceae bacterium | reverse complement strand
CGGTGTGCCCTGCGTCGTGGACCTGGCCACCATGCGCGAGGCGATGGCCGACCTCGGGGGGGACCCCGCCAAGATCAACCCGCTCGCACCGGCCGAGCTGGTGATCGACCACTCGGTGATCGCCGACGTCTTCGGCTCCCCGGAGGCGTTCGAGCGCAACGTCGAGATCGAGTACGAGCGCAACAAGGAGCGTTACCAGTTCCTGCGTTGGGGTCAGGGGGCCTTCGACGACTTCAAGGTGGTACCGCCCGGCACCGGGATCGTGCACCAGGTCAACATCGAGCATCTCGCAAGAGTCGTGTTCACCCGCGAGGCCGACGGTGCCACGCTCGCCTACCCGGACACCTGCGTCGGCACCGACTCGCACACCACCATGGTCAACGGCCTCGGTGTCGTTGGGTGGGGGGTCGGCGGTATCGAGGCCGAGGCGGCCATGCTCGGCCAGCCGGTCTCGATGCTGATCCCGCGCGTCGTCGGCTTCAAGCTCGACGGAGAGCTCCCGGAGGGAGCCACCGCCACCGACCTGGTGCTCACCATCACCGAGATGCTGCGCGAGCACGGCGTTGTCGGCAAGTTCGTCGAGTTCTACGGTCCTGGCGTCTCCGCCGTGCCGCTCGCCAACCGGGCGACGATCGGCAACATGTCCCCGGAGTTCGGCTCGACGATCGCGGTCTTCCCCGTCGACGCGGAGACCACGAAATACCTCGAGCTCACCGGCCGCAGCAGCGAACAGGTGGCCCTGGTCGAGGCGTACGCCAAGGCGCAGGGGCTCTGGCACTCTCCCGACGACTCAGAGAACCAGGCGCTGCGCTACTCCGAGCGGCTCGAGCTGGACCTGTCCACCGTCGTACCCTCACTGGCCGGACCGAAGCGACCACAGGACCGGGTCTCGCTCAGCGACGCCAAGGAGGCCTTCCGCTCTGCCCTGGCCGACTACGTCACTGAGGGCGAGACCGGTGGCGAGGACCGCAAGTCGGGCGTTCCTCAGCAGCAGCAGCCGTACGGCGTGCGCTCCGGGGTCGACGAGGCCTCCGCCGAGTCATTCCCGTCCAGCGACGCGCCGTCGCACTCCGAAGGGGGCAACGGCGACGGAAGACCGCACGACTGGCACTCCTCGGGGGTGGGGAACGGCCAACGTCCCAGCAACCCCGCACGGATCGAGCTGCCGGACGGGACGCGCTGCGAGATCGACCACGGGGCCGTCAGCATCGCGGCGATCACCTCGTGCACGAACACCTCGAACCCGTCGGTGATGATAGGCGCCGCCCTGCTCGCCAAGCACGCGGTTGAGCGCGGCCTCCAGCGCAAGCCCTGGGTCAAGACCACCCTTGCCCCCGGCTCGAAGGTGGTCAGCGACTACTACGAGCAGGCCGGGCTGACGCCGTACCTCGACAAGCTCGGCTTCAACCTCGTCGGGTACGGCTGCACCACCTGCATCGGCAACTCAGGGCCACTGATCGCCGAGGTGAGCGACGCCGTCAACGAGAACGACCTCGCGGTGGTCTCGGTGCTCTCCGGCAACCGGAACTTCGAGGGCCGGATCAACCCCGACGTCAAGATGAACTACCTGGCATCACCGCCGCTGGTGGTCGCGTACGCGCTCGCCGGCTCGATGGACGTCGACCTGTTCAACGAGCCGCTCGGCACCGACGACGACGGCAACGACGTGTTCCTGAAGGACATCTGGCCCGCCCCGGCGGAGATCGAGCAGGTGATCGCGGACACGGTGAGCTCGGAGATGTTCGACAGCTACGACGACG
>CADCUJ010000045.1 GCA_902805855.1 uncultured Nocardioidaceae bacterium | reverse complement strand
CCCGCGGACGCCGTTAGAGGCCCAGGCAGCCAGCGAGGCCGGCCCCGCCCGCCGTACCTCTTCGTGGGTCTTGGTCAGCTCCCGGCACACCGCCGCCCGGCGGTCGACGCCGAACGTCTGCGCCATCGCCGCCAAGGTCGCCTCTGTCCGGTGCGGCGCCTCGAAGAACACCATTGTGCGCGGCTCGCTGCCCAGTGCGTCCAGCCGACGGCTGCGTTCTCCGGCCTTGCGCGGCAGGAACCCTTCGAAGCAGAACCGGTCCACCGGTAGCCCGGAGACCGCCAGCGCGGTGAGCACTGCGGAAGGACCGGGGACGGCGGTGACGGTGGCCTGTCGCTCCACCGCGGCTGAGACCAGCCGATAGCCCGGGTCGGACACCGAGGGCATTCCCGCGTCGGTGACCAGGAGCACCCGCTGGCCGGCCGCGAGGGCGTCGACCAGTGTCGCCGTGCGGGCTGCCTCGTTCCCTTCGAAGTAGGACACCACCCTGCCGGTGACCCGCACACCGAGGTCCGAGGCGAGCCGCCTCAGTCGCCGGGTGTCCTCGGCGGCCACGACGTCCGCCGTGGCCAGCTCCTCGGCGAGACGGGCCGAGGCGTCGGCCACTCGTCCGATCGGCGTTGCGGCCACCACCAGCACGCCGCCACCACCCCCCTCCTCCCCCTCCTCCTCGTTGAGATGGGCCTCGTGCGCGTTGAGATGGGGCCCGTGCGCGTTGAGATGGGGCCCGTGCTCGTTGAGATGGGGCCCGCGCGCGTTGAGATGGGCCTCGCGCTGGCCGAGCTCATCGGTACCCACCCCCCGATCATCTCGCGCTGGACGGGATCGTGCAGTCGCCCCGTCCGTACCATGCAACTCGTGACGACGCAGACCTCGGTGCCGCGGCGCACCCGGGGACTGTCGGGGACCGCGGACGGTCGGGTCGTCCCGAGCGTGCGTCGGCGGCTGGTGCCCGCCATCCGAGGCAGCGACCGGTTCACCGGTTGGGCCGCCGCCGTGGCAGTGACGCTGCTTGCCGGCTTCCTGCGGCTGTGGCGCCTGGGCACGCCCAACGACCTGCTCTTCGACGAGACGTACTACGCCAAGGACGCCTGGTCGCTGTTGCAGCACGGCTACACCACCGGCTACGTCGACGACGCCGACAAGCAGATCATCGACGGCAAGGTCACCGGGATCTTCACCGACGACCCGAGCATGGTGGTGCACCCCGAGGCCGGCAAGTGGCTGATCGCGCTCGGTGAGTGGGCCTTCGGGATGGACTCCTTCGGCTGGCGCGTCGCGAGCGCCGTGGTCGGAGCACTGATGGTGCTCGTGCTGATCCGGCTGGTGCGCCGGCTGACCGGCTCCACGCTGCTCGGGTGCACGGCGGGACTGCTGCTGTGCTTCGACGGACTGCACTTCGTGATGTCGCGGTTGGCGCTGCTGGACATCTTCATGGCCTTCTTCGTCCTGTGTGCGGTCTCCTGCCTGGTGGCCGACCGCGACTGGGGCCGCTGGCGGCTCGCCATGAGTACGTCGGGCGCAGGGGCAGCCAGCCGGGTCCGAGATCGGCCGGCTGCCTCGGGCTGGGGACCGGTGCGCGGCATGCTGTTCCGCCCCTGGCGACTGGCCGCCGGCGTGCTGTTCGGGCTGGCGGTCGCCACGAAGTGGAACGCGGTGTTCCCGCTCGCGGCGTTCGGTCTCCTGGTCTGGGCATGGGACGCCGGTGCACGCAGAGCACTCGGTGTGCGGCGCGCATGGCTGCGCGCGGCACTCGTGGACGCGCTGCCGGCCTTCGGGTACCTCGTCGTGGTCGCCCTGCTCGTCTACGTCGCCACCTGGACCGGTTGGTTGCTGCACGCGGGCGAGTACGAGCGAGCGCTGTCGGACACCCAGTACGGCTCCTACTGGGGCGCCTACGTGCGAACGGACGCGCAGGGGGTCGTCGGTGAGCTGACCCAGTCGCTGCGATCGCTGTGGAACTATCACCAGGACGTCTTCACCTTCCACAGCCGCGGGCTCGACGACGCGACACACGCCTACGCGTCGAACCCCACCGGCTGGTTGCTGCTGAACCGCCCCGTCGGGGTGGACGCCCAGCTCGACATCGCCCCCGGCGAACAAGGGTGCACGGCACCGGAGGACAGCACCTGCCTGCGCCAGGTGCTCCTGCTCGGTACGCCGGCGCTGTGGTGGGGCGGCGTACTCGCGCTGGTCTACGCCGTGTTCGGCTGGCTGGGCCGGCGGGACTGGCGCTACGGCATCGCGGTGATCGGGGTGCTCGCGTCGTGGCTGCCCTGGCTGCGGTACGACGACCGTCCGATCTTCTCCTACTACGCGGTGGCGATGATCCCGTTCACGATCATCGCGATCGTGCTGCTCCTCGGCACCCTGATCGGCGACGAGCGGGCGTCGTACCGGCGGCGCTTGGCGGGCACGGTCGTCGCCGGCACCTTCGTGGTGCTCGTCGTCGCCAACTTCGCATGGTTCTGGCCGATCTACACCGACCAGCTGATCACCACACCGGATTGGCTGGACCGCGTCTGGTTCGAGCGCTGGATCTAGCCGCGGCGAGGCCACGCGAAATGCAGTGGCTAGCTCCGGTACAGCCGGGCGGCGACGTCCTGCTTGGCGGCGACCAGGGGGTTGAGTGCGCTGCCGAACCCGGCCTCTCCGTGCGACTGTGGCGCCGGCTCCCCCGGGTCCGCCAGGGCCCACCGGGACCCGCTGTCGATCAGGGACTGGTGCTTGACGTCGTAGTAGCCCGGCTTCACCGGAAGGGCGACGCCCCAGGCACCTGCTGCGGCCGCGAGGAGGTGCACGTGGTACCTCGTGGTCAGCCAACGCTGGCCCCGCCGCGCCGGTAACCCCTCCCGCCACACCTCGCTGAACGGGTAGAACCGCATGTCCGGAAGCGAGGGCTGCAGCAGGTCGTAGGTCAGCCGGTCCACCTTCGGGATGGCTTCGACATAGCCGATCTTGCTGCTGTCCACGTCCCAGGCCTCCATCGTCCGCAACGTGGTCTCGACGACCGCCTCGACACCGGCCTCGACGAGGTCGGTCTGGAAGCTGAGCATCAGCGACGTCGAGCCGCGGTGGTCGTAGAGGTGCTCTCCCATGTCGAGCAGCGTGTCGTCACCAGTCATCGTGACGTCCTCGCGGCTGAACAGGGCACGCGACTTGGCGTCGCGGACGTCCAGCAGCGCGTAGCCGGCGGCTAGCTTGTCCAGCAGGGCCGCGTCGGCAGGTGCGGGAATCAGGCCGAGACCGGTGGCCGCGCAGCTGCCGTCGAAGTCCTCGGCCAGCGTGGCCCCCGCGGCGAGGATGCTCAGGTGCCGCGGCCAGATGGACGCGAGGTAACCTCCGCCCACGGCGTGGAAGCTGTCGACCTCGTGCAGCAGCTCGATCCCCAGAGCCCGCCTCGGCATGCCGAAACCAGGCCGCTGAACCGCCCGTCGGGTGAAGTCGACGATCTCCTCGGGATCGTCGGACGGCGCCGCCCAGCCGAGCTGCCACACCGTGTCCACGAAGTGCAGGTTGGGGTGGAGGTCTCGAAAGAGGAGGGCGGCTCCACCCGGGTTGTGGCAGTCGACCCAGATCTCCGCCTCTGGCTCGTGCTGTGCGAGGTAGCGCAGCCACTGGGCCGTGATCAGCTCGTCCCCGTAGTTCGGGTAGCCCGCCGCTGCGACGAGATACAGGCGCCTGACGGCCATGCCTCTCCTCAAGTGATAGTCGGACCAGGACGCACACCCGCCTGTCGGGTGGATGTTCCGAGCGTAGGACCTAAGCGCGAGTCATCGGGCGCTGGACACCCGCGGGCCCGGGCGATTCGGCCGCCGTGGCCGTGAACCGTCGCAGCCGGAGGCTGTTGCTGACCACGAAGACCGACGAGAAGGCCATCGCGGCGCCGGCCAGCATCGGGTTGAGCATCCCGGCAGCGGCCAGGGGCAGGGCCGCGACGTTGTACGCGAAGGCCCAGAACAGGTTGCCCTTGATCGTCCTCAGCGTCCGCCGCGAGAGCCGGATCGCGTCCGCGGCCACTCGGAGGTCACCGCGGACCAGGGTGAGGTCGCTGGCCTGGATCGCCACGTCTGTGCCGGTGCCCATTGCCAGGCCGAGGTCGGACTGGGCGAGCGCAGCTGCGTCGTTGACGCCGTCGCCGACCATCGCCACGACCTTGCCCTCGGCCTGCAGCCGCTTGACGAGGTCCACCTTGCCTGCGGGGAGCACGTCGGCGAACACCGCGTCCTCGTCGATGCCGACCTCGGCGGCAACGGTACGTGCGACCGCCTCGTTGTCCCCGGTCAGCAGCACCGGAGTCAACCCGAGCGCGCGGAACCTGCTGACAGCCTCCGCCGACGTCGCCTTGACCGCGTCGGACACGACCACGATGCCGCGCACCCGACCGTCCCATCCCACCGCGACCGCGGTCATGCCGGTCTGCTGCGCCTCGACCAGGGCTGGCTCGAGCTCGGTGGGCAGGTGCTGGGCCGCCTGCTCGAAAAGCGCGGGGCGCCCGACCAGTACGGCGTGACTGGCCCCGCCGTCGACGACGGTCCCCCGAACGCCCAGCCCCTCGACGTTCACGAAGCCGTCGATCTGTGGCAGGGCTCCGACGCGTTCGCGGGCGGCGTCGGCTATCGCGCGGGCGATGGGGTGCTCGGAGGCCTCCTCGAGGGCGCCGCCGAACCGGAGTACGTCGTCACCCGACTCACCCGGTGCGCAGATCACCGCACGCACGCTCATCTGCCCCGTGGTGAGCGTGCCGGTCTTGTCGAGCACGATGGTGTCGACGCGGCGCGTGGACTCGAGAACCTCCGGTCCCCTGATCAGGATCCCGAGCTGGGCGCCCCGGCCGGTGCCCACCATCAGCGCGGTGGGCGTGGCCAGGCCCAGGGCGCACGGGCAGGCGATGATCAAGACGGCAACGGCTGCGGTGAACGCGGCGGGAAGTCCCTCCCCGGCGCCGACCCAGAATCCCAGCGTGCCCACGGCCAGCGCGATCACGATCGGCACGAAGATGCCCGAGACCCGGTCGGCCAGCCGCTGGACCTGCGCCTTGCCGTTCTGCGCGTCCTCGACCAGGCGGGCCATCTGCGCGAGCTGTGTGTCCTCCCCGACCCGGGTGGCCCGGACGACCAGCCGGCCGCCGGCGTTGACGGTGGCTCCGACGACCGGGTCGCCGACACCGACCTCGACCGGCACGGCTTCTCCGGTGAGCATCGAGGCGTCCACCGCCGACGCGCCCTCCTCGACGACGCCATCGCTGGCGACCTTCTCGCCGGGCCGCACCACGAAGGCGTCACCCACGGCCAGCTGGTCGGTGGGGATGCGTACCTCCTCGCGACCATGGGGGCCGTTCCGGAGGACCGCCACCTCCCGGGCGCCGAGCTCGAGCAACGCGCGCAGTGCGGCGCCTGCCCGACGCTTGGAGCGGGCCTCGAAGTACCGGCCTGCGAGCAGGAAGGTCGTCACGCCGGCGGCGGCCTCCAGGTAGATGTTGCCGGCTCCGTCGGTGCGGTCGACGGTCAGCTCGAACGGGTGGGTCATGCCGGGAGTGCCCGCCGTGCCCCAGAAGAGCGCGTACACCGACCAGCACAAGGCGGCCAAGGTCCCCATCGAGATCAGCGTGTCCATCGTCGATGTTCCGTGTCGCAGGTTGGTCCACGCCGCGCGGTGGAAGGGCCAGGCTCCCCAGGCCACGACCGGCGCGGCGAGGGTCAGCGAGAGCCACTGCCAGTAGGTGAACTGCAGCGCCGGGACCATCGCCAACACGATCACCGGGATGCTCAGCACGGTGGAGCCGAGCACGCGCTGGCGCAGTGACCGGATGGGGTCGTCGGCGCGTTCGGCGTCCTCGGTCGCGGCGGTTGCCCGGTCGGTACGACGAGGCAGCGCGGCGTCGTACCCGGCCTCCTGGACCGTGCGCACCAGGTCCTGTGCCGACAGCTCGTCGGGGAAGGTGACCTGGGCCTTCTCGGTGGCGTAGTTGACGCTGGCCCGCACGCCGTCGAGCTTGTTCAGCTTGCGCTCGATCCGGTTGGCGCAGGAGGCACAGGTCATCCCGCTGATCGCCAGCTCGAGATCAGTGGTGGTGGCCATGCCCCTGTTCCTCCTCTGCCCCTGCTCGGCCTGCGTCCGATGCCGTGCTGTCGCCGGCCGAGCGTCCGGTCGCGACCCTGAAGGCGGCCGTGCGGACCTGTCCGCCGTGCTTGAAGTCGAGGAAGAGACGGTAATCACCGCCGCTGGGCACCGTGGCGTGGAAGACCACCTCGGGCCCGGCATCCGTGCGCCCGTCCCCAGGTGAGCCGTCGGGGTGCACGTGCAGGTAGGCGAGGTCGCCCTCCCGCAGTGCCACCAGGTGCCCGTAGGCGCCGAGGTAGGGCTGCAGGTCAGTGACCGGTCGTCCGTCCCGGGCCACCCTCAGGGTGAGCTTCGCGTCGGAGCCGGGCCGGAGGTCGCCCGAGAGGCTGACGGAGTAGCCGTCGACGGAAGCGGTGCGGACCTCGCTCGCGCCGGACTCGGGGAGATAATCGCCGCCGACCTGCAGATCGGCGCCGAGGGTGAGTGGACCGGCGCCGGCGGCGGTGAAGTCGGCGAACAGCCGCCAAGGCCCTGGGGCGAGGTCGAGACGGGTCGACCACAGGCCGTCGGAGTCGAGCTCCGGGTGCACGTGCTGGAAGCCGGAGAAGTCGCGGCGTACGGCGATCAGGTGCAGCCGCTTCTCGTGCTCCCGCTCATAGTCGGTGACCGGGCGGCCGTCGGGACCTTCGATGGTGAACGACACCGGGACCCCAGGCCCCTGTTCGGCGGCCTGGTCGGCCAGCTGGAAGCTGTAACCGGCGTGGGAGACCATGAGTCCTCCTGGGAAGTTGCTCTCGCGTTCGGGCGCCCCGCCCTCTCGCGCCGGGGCGTGGCCGCCTGCTTCGTGC
>CADCUJ010000044.1 GCA_902805855.1 uncultured Nocardioidaceae bacterium | reverse complement strand
CAGCTATCGACACCACGTTGTTGACGATCGGCGCCCACATCATCGGGCCGAACCGACCGCGTGCGTTGAGCACCTGGCCGACCAGCACGAACATGCCGTAGAAGAAGACCTGCGGCAGGCAGAAACGGGCGAAGTCGATCACCGACTCGCGCTGCGCTGCCAGCTGCGGGGTGAGGAAGTCGTCGGCCAGGAAGATCCGCATCAGCAGCGGTGCGGTGAGCACCATGACCGCTGTCGCCCCCGCGAGAAAGAGTCCGGCCAAAGTGATGACCCGGTTGGTGTAGGCGTCACCTCCGTCGACGTCGGACTTCATCGCCCGCACCAGCTGTGGCACGAGCACCGCGTTGAAGACACCGCCGGCCAGCAGGATGTAGAGCATGTTCGGGACGGTGTTGGCGATGTTGAACAGGTCGGCGTGCAGGTACGCACCGAGAGCAGCCGCGAGCAAGGATCCTCGGGCGAAGCCGCTGAGCCGGGAGACCACGGTTCCCGCAGCCATCACGGCACTTGCGCGCAGGACCGCGCTGTCGTCCGTGTCCGCCTGCGCCTTCGCCTCGCCCGCGGGCTCCTCGTTGCTCACCGGGCCGGCCGGTGCCCGCGCAGGCGGTTGACGAGCCGGACGGCGATGGCAAGGAACAGTACGGCGGCGCCCACACCCATCACCGCCCAGATCACCTGCCCGACCTCGCTGGCGCGGACGTTGAACCGGGCGGGGCTTCCCAGGGTCTGGCCGTCACCGTTGGTGGGGACCAGGATCACCGAGTGCACCCCGATGTCGCTCGCGTTGGCGCGCAGCCGCACCGACGCCCGCTGCCCCGGACCCAGGGAGATCGGTTCGGGCGAGGGGATCTTCAGCTGGCTGCTCCGGGTCACCGCTCGCACGCCGACGGTGACCGGCTCCTCGAGGTCGTTGACGAGCGTGATCGCGAAGGTCCCCTCTTCACTGGACATGGTCACGAACGAGGGACCCTCGATCCGGACCCGCTCCATCACCGCCTCCACCCGCGTCGTCGTCCTGCGGGCCAGCTCGGCCGAGCTGTCGGGGTGCGCTCTGGCACCCCATCCGACGGCGTGCATGGCAGAGCGGGACAAGAGCTCGTCGACGGTCCTGTCCTGGCTCAGCAGGTTCGCGTAGACCTCCCCGGTCTTGTCGAGCGCCTCGGCGGCGAGCGCGTTCTCGATGGCAAGCTCCGCGCGTCTCGCGGCTGGCGGATAGACGAGCTCGAGCTGGAAGTCACGCTCGGCTCGGTCCGACGGGCCGCCGTCTGCGGCGACGGCGGGCAGGTCCACGCTGCGCAGCCAGGGCGTCTTGAGCCCGGCGAAGAACTCTGCCGAGCGCCAGTCGCTGCCTGGATCCCACAGCTGTGGCGTGGTGACCACGAGGGGCTCGTCACGATCCGCGCCCAGCGCATGGACGGCGGCCTCAGCGAGGATCCGCTGGCGCAGCGCGAGCGCACGGTACGGCGGCGTCGGACCCGGGCCCCCGGCCAGCGTCGAGACGTCCGCCAGCACCAGCCGTTGACCACGCGGGGTGAGCACCGCCGGTGACGGTGCGCCCGGTGCCGCCGTCCCGGAGAGCAGGACGTCCTGCTCCGGATCCATCCGCGGGAACACCGGTCGCGGGAGGAACCCGTTCGCCGGTGCCACGACCGGCTGGGCCTCGATGCCGAGTTCCTGCATGGCGTCGGCGCTCAGCTCGGTGGCGTCCCGGTAGAGGCCGACGAAGCCGAGGCGCAGCGTCGAGGCCACATCCAGGTCGCTGTAGGGGACGGTGAGCACGGTGTGCTGGCCGGCCTGGCGCCGGAAGGTGTCCAGCCATGACGCCGCCACCTCCGCCTGCGGGCTCACCTCGCTCGGCCGGTCCGCTCCCGGGGCGGCTTCGGACGGCTCGTCGTCGGACTGTCCGGAGGCCGCGTCGCCGGGACCCTCACCTGGCTCATCACCCGCCCCGTCACCGGCCCCGTCACCGGTCTCGTCCCCGGCCCCGTCACTGGCCCCATCACTGGGCCCCTCGTCGCGCTCACCACCGGATCCACCGCTCTCGCCCCGGTCCTGCCCCGAGTCCTGGGTGCGGACCGACCGCCGAGAGGGATTGTCGATGGCGACGGAGGAGACGGCGTCCATCACGGCCGGGTCGACCACCCAGGTGAGCCGATGGTTCCGCGAGGTACCGCTCAGCTGTAGCAGCCTGCCCAGTCGACCCTCCTCGGTGAGCAGCTCCTGCCAGGTGCGCAGCCGCTCGAGCTTTCCGTTGGGCCTGCGCTGGACGTCGGCCTTGACGGGCATCACCACCGACAAGGACGTGCGCGGCCCGCCGCGCTCCATCAGCGGCACGAACGTGCGAGCACGACCGTCGGCCACGGTGTCCCGGCCCTCGCGGTTGGCCGCGAGCACGTGCACACCGAGCCAGTACACACCGGCCTCCCCGCTCACCTCGAGGTCGTCGCGGTCGACGCTGAGGGTGTAACCGGCACTCGAGCCCGGTTGCAGGTCCCCGATCGGGTCGTAGAGCTCCGCCGCGGTGAGCCGGGCCCCGATCTCGGCCGTCGGGTCGGTGGCCTGTGCCTCCTCCAGCTCCTGGCCGCTGACGAACGGTGCCTCGGAGGTCAGCAGGTAGACGTTGAGGTCCTTCCACAGGTCGTCGGAGGCGTTGGTGATCTGCCCGGTGACGGTGATCTTCCCGTTGGAAGGGATGACCGAGGGGGTGATCGAGTCCATCGACACCTGTAGAGGAGTGGGCTCACTGGCAGCGGCAGCCGGGTCGCCGGCGGGCCCCAGGGCGGAGCCGGGCGATGACGCGATCCCCGCGAGCGCGACCCCGACCAGGCAGGCGGCAGCGCGCGCGAGAACCGGTCGAGTCACGCGTCGATGCTAGCCATGGCCCGGGTCAGGAGCAGCGAACCGGCCACGCCCTAGAGTTCCTCCCGTGTCCGACCGGCCCGAAGCCTCCCGCCGCCGCCCCGAGCAGGCAGCGGCGAGGTCCGTGGCGGCCTCGGTGCGGATGAGCGACGTGCAGCGCAACGCCGTGCACGAGCTGCTGCGGGTGGCGCCGGTGATCGACGAGCTCGGAGCGCGCTTCGAGGCGGCTGGTGAGGAGATCGCCTTGGTCGGCGGCTCGGTGCGGGACGCCCTTCTCGGGCGGCTGCAGAACGACCTCGACTTCACCACCTCCGCCCGGCCCGAGGT
This sequence comes from uncultured Nocardioidaceae bacterium, assembly GCA_902805855.1. Lineage (GTDB taxonomy): Bacteria > Actinomycetota > Actinomycetes > Propionibacteriales > Nocardioidaceae > Nocardioides_C. Next base: position 30,361 of record CADCUJ010000044.1, on the reverse strand, counting down.
GAGCGAGAAGCTCATGGAGGGCTGGGCTGACGCGACCTGGGACCTCGGCCGCGCCTTCGGCACGATCGGCGCACGTCGGGGACGGTGGCACCTGGAGATCACCACCTACCGGTCGGAGCACTACGACCCCACCTCCCGCAAGCCGCAGGTGGACTTCGGCGACTCACTGGCCGGTGACCTCGGGCGCCGCGACTTCACCGTCAACGCGATGGCGTTGTCGCTGCCGGGCCGCACCTTCGCGGACCCGTACTCCGGGCTGGCGGACCTGGCCGGCCGGGTGCTCCGGACGCCGGGGCGGGCCGAAGACTCCTTCGCCGACGACCCGCTGCGGATGATGCGTGCCGCTCGTTTCGCGTCCCAGCTCGGGTTCGCTGTCGACTCCCAGGTCGTCAGTGCGATCACCTCGATGGCTGCTCGGATCCGGATCGTCTCCGGCGAGCGGGTGCGCGACGAGCTGGTGCGGCTGATCAACTCGCCCGAACCCCGGCTCGGCCTGTCGCTGATGGTCTCGACCGGGTTGGCCGAGCAGGTGCTTCCCGAGCTGCCTGCGCTGGCGCTCGAGCGGGACGAGCACAACCGGCACAAGGACGTCTACGAGCACACGCTCACCGTGCTCGAGCAGGCCATCGAGCTGGAGGACCGGCTGCCCGAAGGAGGCCCCGACTTCGTGTGCCGGTTCGCTGCGCTGATGCACGACGTCGGCAAGCCGAGGACCCGACGCTTCATGGACGACGGCTCGGTGACCTTCCACCACCACGACGTGGTGGGCGCCAAGCTGACCCGGGCGCGAATGCAGGCGCTGCGGTTCTCCAGGGAGGTGACCGACGCTGTCTGTGACCTGGTCGCCCTACACCTACGCTTCCACGGCTACGGCTCGGGGGAGTGGACCGACTCGGCGGTGCGCCGCTACGTGCGTGACGCCGGAAGGCACCTGGACCGGCTGCACGTGTTGACGCGCGCCGACTGCACCACGCGCAACAAGCGGAAGGCGGACCGGCTGCGGCGCACCTATGACGACCTCGAAGCGCGCATCGCGCGCCTCGCCGACGAGGAAGAGCTCGCATCGGTCCGGCCCGACCTCGACGGGAACCAGATCATGGCGATCCTCGCCATCGAGCCGGGCCCCGAGGTCGGCCAGGCCTACAACCATCTGCTCGAGCTCCGCTTGGAGCGCGGCCCGATGTCCTACGACGACGCCAAGGCCGCCCTTCTCGAGTGGCACGCGCGGCGCTCCGGCTGAGTGGGGCAGACGCTCGGTCACATCGCGGTCACATCGCGGTCTACATCGTGCTGGGTGCGGCGACCCTGCTCGTAGGGCGCCGGGTGACCAGGCCGTAGCCAACGGCAGTGAGCGCGTATCCGAGCGCGATCGCGGCGAGCACCGGGTACGACTTGCCGCTGTCTGGCAGAACGATCGCGCCGACTGCCGCGGCCGCCACGAACGCGACGTTGAAGATCACGTCGTACAGCGCGAAGACCCGCCCCCGGAACGCGTCGTCGACGTCGGCCTGCAGCAGCGTGTCGACGCAGATCTTGACGCCCTGCGAGGCCAGGCCGAGGAAGAACGCCGCGACGAGCAGGGACGGCTCGGTGTACAACGCACCGGGGAACACCTCTGTCACCGCCGCAGCCGCCAACAGCAGCAGTACCCATACTCGCGTGCTGACCCTGCGGGTGGCCATCGGGGTCACGGCCGCGGCGAGCAGGAACCCGGCGCCGCTGACCAGCACCGCGAGGGTGAGTCCGGCGAGCGCGGAGTCGACGTCGTCGCTGGCGTAGAAGTAGTTGCGATAGAGCAGGATGGTCGCCACCGTGGAGACCCCGTAGAAGAACCGGTGCGCGCCGATGGCGGCGAGCCCGTATGCCGCGGAACGACGCTGCCCCAGGTGCACCAGGCCCTCTCGCAGACCACGCGCCACGTTTCCGAGCGCGTCGCGGACCGCCGGTCGGTCCGGAGCGAAGTCGGGCCCGAGCAGGTCCCTGGGCATCCGCAGCGCGAGCATGCCGGCCACGCCGTACAGCACCGCGGCAACTGCCAGCGCGGCAACATCACCGTCGATCCCGGCCGAGGTGCCCACCGACCGAGCCAGCGTGCCGACCGGCAGTCCTGCGATGAACGCGAGCGTGCCAGCGGTCGGGGTCAGCGCGTTGGCGGTGATCAGCTCGTCGCGGTCGACGACGTGGGGCAACGCCGCTGACAGCCCGGCCAACAGGAACCGGTTGACCGACAGGCACGCCAAGATCAGCACGAACAACCCAGGTCCGCGCAGGTCCGAGGCGAAGCCCATTGCCAGCAGCATCACCAGGGCGACTCGGACGAAGTTGGACAGCGCGAGCACCTGTCGCCGCGACCATCGGTCCAAGAAGACGCCGACGAACGGGCCGAGCACGCTGAACGGAAGCAGCACCGTCGCCAGTGCGGCGGCGATCGCCGCTGCATCGGGCTGCTGCTCTGGTGAGAAGACGATGTAGGAGGCCAGCGCCACCTGGAACACGCCGTCGGTGAACTGGCTGGACACCCGCACCAGGAACAGCCGGCGGAACCACACCCCGCGCAGCAGGTGCCGAAGGTGGTGCGCCGACCTCATCGGGCCATTGTCCGCGCCCCCTGGTGACCGGAGCCCTCGGGCATCCCCCTCACCGTCGGTGACGGACCTCAGCGCTCGACGTCGCCGCGGATGAACGCCTCCACGCTCGCACGGCCCTGGTCGTCGGGACGCTGCACGGGTGGGGACTTCATCAGGTACGACGAGGCGGAAAGTATCGGCCCGCCGATGCCGCGGTCGAGCGCGATCTTTGCGGCCCGCACCGCGTCGATGATGATTCCGGCGCTGTTCGGGGAGTCCCAGACCTCGAGCTTGTACTCCATGTTGAGCGGGACGTCACCGAACGCTCGGCCCTCAAGGCGTACGTAGGCCCACTTCCGGTCGTCGAGCCACTGCACGTAGTCCGACGGACCGATGTGCACGTTCTTGGCACCGAGGTCGTGGGAGATGTTGCTGGTGACGGCCTGGGTCTTGGAGACCTTCTTGGACTCCAGCCGGTCCCGCTCCAGCATGTTCTTGAAGTCCATGTTGCCGCCGACGTTGAGCTGGTAGGTCCGGTCGAGCACCACGCCGCGGTCCTCGAGCAGCCGGGCCAGGACCCGGTGGGTGATGGTCGCGCCGACCTGGGACTTGATGTCGTCACCGACGATCGGGACCCCGGCGTCCTCGAACTTCTTCGCCCAGTCCGGGTCGGAGGCGATGAAGACGGGCAGTGCGTTGACGAAGGCGACCCCGGCGTCGATGGCGCACTGTGCGTAGAACTTGTCGGCCTGCTCCGAGCCCACCGGCAGGTAGGAGACCAAGACGTCGACCTCGGCCTCCCTCAGCGCGGCTACCACGTCGACGGGCGGGGAGTCGGCCTCCTCGATGGTCTCGCGGTAGTACCGACCCAGACCGTCCATCGTCGGGCCGCGCAGGACGGTCACGCCGGTCGGCGGGACGTCGCAGATCTTGATCGTGTTGTTCTCCGAGGCCGTGGTGGCGTCGGCGAGGTCGAAGCCGACCTTCTTCGCGTCGACGTCGAAGGCGGCCACGAACTCGACGTCCGAGACGTGGTAGTCACCGAACTTCACGTGCATGAGCCCGGGCACGGATCCCTGTGGGTCGGCGCCGCGGTAGTACTCCACGCCCTGGACCAGGGATGTCGCGCAGTTGCCGACTCCTACGATTGCTACTCGTACCGAACCCATCGGGCTCTCCTCACTGTTGGAACTGTTGGAACTGTCGGAACCGTTCTGGACTGTGGTGGTGTCTCCGCGATCAGGTGTTTTCGGTGGGTCGCGGGGTCAGCGACGTCTTGGCTGGGCTCGCGGAGCGTTCGGCCTTGATCAGCTCCGAGAGCCAGAGCACCTCTCGCTCGACGGACTCGACGCCGTGACGCTGGAGCTCGGTGGCGTAGCGGTCCATCTGCTGCTGGGTATGAGCCAGCTGCGCCTGGACCCGCTCGAGTCGCTCCTCCAGTCGGGTACGGCGACCCTCCAGGATGCGCAGCCGGATCTCCATGTCGGTCCGGCTGAAGAACGCGAACCGCACGTCGAAGCTGTCGTCCTCCCACGCGGACGGCCCGGCCTCGGACATCAACCGGGTGAACCGCGCGTTGCCTGCGTCGGTCAGCTCGTAGACGATCCGCTGCCGGCGTGAGACGCCGGCTCCGAGGGCCGCTTCTCTGACCTGTTCCTCGATCCAGCCGGTCCGCAGCATCTTCTTCAGCGCGGGGTAGAGCGAGCCGTAGGAGAGCAGCCGTCCCCAGCCGAGGACCGCGTTGAGCTGCTTGCGAAGCTCGTAGCCGTGCATCGGCGACTCGTGCAGCAGGCCGAGCACCGCGAACTCGAGGGTCTCGCCGCGTCGGGCCATCGGGCTGACCTCCTCTCCGGTGCGCGTCATCGCCGTGCTGGACCGTGCCGCCTATCAGGCAGACCTATCGTAGCGATATATCACCGAATCCGTACCGGTGACCCTCGCTACCCTGTGGGGCACCCGATTCAGTCTTCGTGTCCGGAGCCACTCGTTGACCCAGCAGCGCAGCACCGCCTCGCCCGCGAGGAGGCCTAGCGGCGGCAGGTCATCGGCTGGACCCGCCGGTAGATCGCCCAGCAAGAAGTCGGCGACCGGCCGGGCGAGAGCAGCCAAGCCGCGCAGGAGCCTGCCCCGGCGCATCGTGAGATGGGTCTTCGTCACCGGCCTGCTCGCGCTGTTGCTCGGATGCGCGGCGTTCGCCTACGCCTACGCGACGATCGACATCCCGGACCCGAACCGTGGCTTCCAGACCGAAACGACCTTCGTCTACTACGCCGACGGCGAGCGTGAGCTGGGCAGGTTCGCGACCCAGGACCGACAGAGCATCCCGCTCGCCGACGTACCCAGGCACGTCCAGGAGGCGGTGATCGCCGCGGAGGACCGCACGTTCTACACCAACCAGGGGATCGACCCCAAGGGCATCGTCCGTGCGGCGTTCAGCAACGTGACCAGCGACAGCACGCAGGGGGCCTCGACGATCACCCAGCAGTACGTCAAGGTGCTCTACCTGACCCAGGAGCAGTCCCTGACCCGCAAGGTGAAGGAGGCGATCCTGTCGCTGAAGATCCACCGGGAGACCTCGAAGTCCGAGATCCTCGAGGGCTACCTGAACACCATCTACTTCGGCCGAGGGGCCTACGGCGTCCAGGCTGCGGCGCAGGCGTTCTTCGACAAGGACGCCGCTGACCTCGACGTGCAGGAGGGCGCCGTACTCGCCGCGGTGCTGAACTCCCCGGGCAACCTCGATCCGGAGAACGGGAGGGCCGCGAAGCGGCGACTCCAGGACCGCTACCGCTACGTGCTGGACGGGATGGACCAGATGGGCGCGCTCCCGTCGGCGCGCCTGGACCGGGCCGCTCGCAAGCTGCCCCGGCTACCCCAGATCAACGACTCCGATGCCTACGGCGGCCAGCGTGGTCACATGCTGACCCTGGTCAAGCAGCAGCTGCGCGACGAGGGGTTCAGCGACGCCGAGATCGAGGGCGGTGGCTTGCGGGTCACCACCACGTTCACCGAGAAGGGCACGACCGCCGCCGCTCAGGCCGTCCAGGAGCAACGGCCAGCCGGTCTGAGGAAGCTGCACGTCGCGGTGGCCTCGGTACAGCCGGGAACCGGCGCTCTGCGCGGCATGTTCGGTGGGCAGGACTACCTCAAGAGCCAGCTCAACTGGGCCGTCGAGGGAGGTCAGCCGGGATCCACCTTCAAGGCCTACGCCGTGGCTGCGGCCATCAAGGACGGCTTCAGCCTCAAGGACACCTTCGAGGGCAACTCGCCCTACGTCTTCCCCGACGGCACCGATGTGGAGAACCAGGGGGACCAGGACTACGGGAGCGCGGTCAGCATGATCACCGCGACCGCGAACTCCATCAACACCGCCTTCATCGACATGACCGTCAGCATGGACGACGGTCCTGACAAGATCATCGACACCGCCGTCGACCTCGGCGTCCCGCGCAACGCCCCCGGGCTGGAGCCGCAGGTCGGCGTGGCGCTGGGTTCGGGGACCGTCAGCCCGATCGACATGGCCAACGGCTACGCGACGATCGCCGAAGAGGGTCAGGCCGCCGACTGGTATGTGATCGAGGGCGTCGAGTCCAGTGACGGCGAGGCGATGTTCGAGCACGACGAGGGGACCGAGCGCGCCCTGTCCGCCGACATCGCCGCCGACACGACCTTCGCGCTGCAACAGGTGGTGAAAACTGGATCCGGCACCGCTGCGCAGGCCCTGGGCCGACCGGCTGCCGCCAAGACCGGGACTGCCACCGACGACGACGGAAACGTGTCGTCGTCGTGGTTCGTCGGCTACACACCTCAGTTGTCCACGGCGGTCATGTACGTGCGTGGCGACGGGAACGACCCGCTCAACGGCTTCCTGCCGGAGTTCTTCGGAGGGTCCTTCCCCGCTCGCACATGGACGGCGGTGATGCAGCGCGCCCTCGCCGGCACCCCGATCCTGCAGTTCCCCGCCCCGGCCTTCGTCGACGGCGAGGCGCCCAGCGCGGGCCACGATCCCGCTCCTACGTTCACTCCGGAGCCGTCGCCCGAGCCGACGTTCACCCCGGAGCCGTCGCCGGAGCCGACGTTCACTCCGGAGCCGTCGCCGGAGCCGTCGTTCACCCCGGAGCCGTCGCCGGAGCCGAGCCCGTCGCCGGAGCCGAGCCCGTCGCCGGAGCCGAGCCCGTCGCCGGAGCCGAGCCCGTCGCCGGAGCCGAGCCCGTCGCCGGAGCCGACGCGGGAGCCGAGCCCGACCAGAGAGCCCTCGCCTTCACCACCATCCCCCTCGCAGTCGCAGAGCGTGCCCACGCCTAGCCTGACCCCGAGCCAGAGTCCGAGCCAGAGTCCGAGCCCGAGTCCGACGCGTAGCCGTTCCGGGAACCCCTCACCCCGTCGGGAGTAGCCGGTGAGCAGGGTCGTGAGGCCCACCCGCGAGGATCCGTTGGTCACCGCCGCCAGCGAGGGCATCGGTGGTCCGGTCGGGGACCGGGCGAGGCCGCATCCGTGGTGGACGCCGGTGCGTGTGGTGCTCGCGCTCGCGGCCCTCGCCCTCCTGCTCGGAATGGTGCAGAAGACGCCCTGCGTGAACGCGAACTGGACCGGCGGCGACGAACGGTACGCCGCGATGTGCTACTCCGACGTGCCCTACCTCTACACCGGTCGTGGGTTCGCGGAGCTGCGCTTCCCCTACGGCGCCGACGACGACAGGTACCCGGCGATGGAGTACCCGGTCATGATCGGCTACTTCGCGTACGGCGCCGCGGCGCTCACCCATGCCGTCAGCGGCTGGCCGGACCTGGAGCAGCGAGCCTTCCGACCCTCGGACACGGTCTACTCCGCCCGAGGCGTTGCGCGGGAGAGCGGGCTGTACTTCATGGTGAGCGCCGTCCTGCTCGGCATCGCCGGGATGGCAGCGGCCTGGTTCATGGCGGGAGCGCACCGGGGCAGGCCCTGGGACGCCATGCTGTTCGCCGCTTCTCCCGCACTGGTGCTGAGCGGGTTGATCAACTGGGACCTGCTGGCGGTCGCCCTGTCGGCCGGCGCCATGTGGGCGTGGGCCCGAGGCAGGCCCGTCCTGACCGGCATCCTGGTCGGGATCGGGACGGCGACCAAGCTCTATCCCCTGTTCCTGCTCGGAGCCCTGTTCGTGGTGTGCCTGCGACGACGCCGGTTGCAGCCGTTCCTGGCGGCCACCGGCGCGGCGGCGGCGGCCTGGTTGCTGGTGAACGCACCCGCGATGGCCTGGGGGTTCGAGCAGTGGAAGATCTTCTGGTCCTTCAACGCCGACCGGGGCGCTGACCTCGGGTCGTTGTGGCTGATCGTGCAACAGTCCGGTGCGCAGGTCGATCCCGGGTTGATCAACACGGTCTCCTGGCTGTTCTTCATCGCGGTGTGCGTGGCCGTGTTGACGCTCGGGATGCTCGCGCCCCGCACCCCCCGGATCCCACAGCTGGCCTTCTTGGTGGTTGCCGGGTTCCTGCTGGTGAACAAGGTCTACTCGCCGCAGTACGTCTTGTGGCTGCTGCCGTTCGCCGTGCTGGCCCGCCCGCGGTGGCGCGACATCGCGATCTGGCAGGCAGGCGAGGTGTTCTACTTCGGCGCGGTGTGGCTCTACCTCGGCGGGTTCACCGCGCCCGGAGCTTCGGGGGAGCCGGACCGGTTCTACTGGTTGGCGATCGCGGTCCGGGTCACCTGCGAGCTGTACCTTGTCGCGGTCGTGGTGCGTGATGTCCTGCGCCCCTGGTGCGACCCGGTCCGCGCCGACGGCCTGGTCGACGACCCCATGCAGCCCGCCGAGCACCGGCGAGTGCCGAGCGGTGCAGACTGGCCGCATGCGAGCGCTGACGGTCAGGCCGGGGACGGTCGACTCCCTCGAGGTCACCGACGTGCCCGACCCGGTTCCGGGTGGCGGAGAGCTCCTGGTGGAGGGGCTGGCCGTGGGGGTCTGCGGGACCGACCGGGAGATCGTGGCGGCTGAGTACGGCTGGGCTCCGCCTGCCCGGGATCGGCTGGTGCTCGGGCATGAGTCTCTGGGCCGAGTGCGTGAGGCGCCGCCGGAGTCCGGATTCGAGGTCGGTGACCTGGTGGTCGGCGTGGTACGTCGTCCCGACCCGGCGCCGTGCGGGGCATGTGCCCACGGGGAGTTCGACATGTGCCGCAACGGGCGGTACACCGAGCGGGGAATCAAGGCGCTCGACGGGTTCGCCAGTGAGCTCTGGAGCGTGGAGAGCGACTATGCGGTGCGGCTGGATGCGCGGCTGGAGGACGTGGGCATGCTGATGGAGCCCACCACCGTGGTGGCCAAGGCGTGGGAGCAGATCGAGCGGATCGGGCGCCGGGCGTGGTTCGAGCCAAGGACCGCTCTGGTGACCGGAGCGGGTCCGGTCGGGCTGCTCGCCGCGCTGCTCGGCGTCCAGCGCGGCCTCGAGGTGCACGTTCTCGACGTCGTGACCGAAGGCCCCAAACCGCAGCTGGTGCGCGATCTCGGTGCCACCTACCACCACGACGGGATCGACGCGGTCACCGAAGAGGTCGAGCCGGACGTCGTGATCGAGGCGACCGGCGTCGGGGAGCTGGTGATCGGGGCGATGGCCGGGACCGCGGCGTACGGCATCGTCGCCCTCACCGGAGTCTCCAGCGGAGGGCGGCGTCTGCGGGTCGATGCCGGGCTGATCAACCGCGACATCGTGCTCGAGAACGACGCAGTGGTGGGGACGGTCAACGCGAACCAGCGGCACTACCGGCAAGCCGCCGATGCACTCGCCGACGCGGACCTCGGCTGGCTGGGCCGGCTGGTCACCCGACGGGTCCCGCTGGACCGCTTCGCCGAGGCGTTCGAGGCGCAGCCGAACGACGTGAAGACCGTGATCACCTTGTCCTGACCGATCGGTTTCCGCGGCGCCCGGGGTCATCACCGACGACCACGACCCTGCACCAAGGAGGCCCGATGCTCGACCTGGGACCGGCGGCCGGCGAGATGACCCGACTGCTGGGCGGCGTCACCGACGACCAGCTGTCCGCGCCGACACCGTGTGCGGGTACCTGCCTGGGTGCGTTGATCAGCCACGTCGGCGAACTCGCCCAGGCGTTGACTGCCGCTGCGGCCAAGGACGTCGGGCCGATGACGTCGCAAGCCCCCGCGGTCGGCTCGGGCGAGCTGCCGGCGAACTGGCGCGCTGCCTTCCCGCAGTACCTGGCCGAGATGGCACAGGCGTGGCTCGGGCCAGTGGCCAGCCGGCGAGGTGGACCAGTCGGCGCTCGAGGCGAGCATGGAGTTCGTGAGCGAGATGTCTGGGCCCGAGGACGGCGCCGGGCGGGAGGGACTGTTCGGGCCGGTGGTAGAGGTACCTCCCGACGCGCCGCCGCTGGACCGGTTGGTCGGGCTCAGCGGCCGCAGCCCGTCGTGGAGGCTCAGCTGACCACCACCTGGTCGAAGCTCGTAGCGGTGTAGCGCACCCGCACGGCCACCTCCTCGCCGACGTGCGGGACTCGGGCGCCGGCCGGGAGGTAGAGCATCGAGATCTGCATGTGTGGGGGCTCGGCGAACAGGCGCTGCTTGCCGTCGATGGTGAACGGCGAGCGCACGAACCCTGCCGCGTCGAGGCCTCCCCTCGCGATCACGGTTGCGCGCTGCTTCAAGGTCGCTCCACCGCTGGGCGCCTCGAGACCGATCCCGTTCGCCGTACCTCCCGAGACCACCAGGATCGTGCCGGCGCGGGGAGCTGTCCTCCCCCGGTAGCCGAAGACGTCGCCGCGTTCGACGCCGTGGGCGTCGAGCACCGTGGCGCGCACCGGCATGGCTTCGCGGTCTCCGAGCCACAGCTCGGTGCCGATGCGAGGACGGAAGCTGTAGTCGGGGTAGGCGTTGGCCAAAGTGTGCAGCTCGGCCCGGGTCAGGTGGGAGACGAAGATCTGCTCGGTCGGCAGCCCCGCTGCCACGACGTCGGTCATCAGCCGCTCCACCTCCGCGACGTGCGAGCGCTGTGACAGCGGCAGGTGCAGTGCCACTCCCTCCACCTGCAGTCCCGCGTCGGCGACCATCCGGCCGGCCCGGCGCAGGTCAGCGGCGTCCAGACCGTGGCGCAGCATCGAGGTCACCCGCTCGAGCACGACCCGCGGTCGGTCGTCACGGGAGGCAAGCTGCTCGATGTCTTGGAGCCGGCCGACGGTGTGGATCACCCGCTTGTCGAAGACGGCCGCCTCGTCGAACTGGCGGTACGGCGAGAGCACCAGCACCGAGCCGTCGAAGCGGGGAGCCGCCTCGCTCACCTCGCGATAGCTACCGACGGCGAGCGTGTCGACACCGAGCCATCCTGCCTTGCGTGCGAGCCGGGGGATGCCCAGGCCGTAACCGTTGCCCTTGGCCACGGGGACGATCTGCGGATGCGTGGCGAGCATCGCTCGCAGGTGGGCACGCCAGCGGTCGCCGTCGACGTACAGCGTCAACGGCATGCTCAGCGCCGACCTGAGCCGGAACGACGGCGCATGTAGAACGCGAACGCCCGGTAGACAACAGTGGACAGGGGCAGGTCCCACTCGCCGACGTACTCCACCGCCTCACCGCCGGTCCCCACCTTGAACTGGATGAGCCCGATGTGCGGATCGTCGGGATCGAGCGTCTCGGTGATTCCTCGCAGGTCGTAGACGTCCGCTCCGGTGGCGAGCGCGTCGCGCATCATCGCCCACTGGATCGCGTTGGAGCCGCGCACCTCACGCTTGTCCGTCGATGAGGCGCCGTAGGAGTACCAGGTGTGCCCGCCGACGCGGACCCAGACCGTGGCGGCCACCAGGGTGCCCTCGTGGTGGGCCAGGTAGAGCCGGATCCGGTCCGGCTCCTCGGCGGCGAGGGCCCGGAACATGGTCTGGAAGTACGACAGCGGCCGAGGGGTGAAATGGTCGCGCTGGGCAGTCACGGCGTACAGGTCGTGAAAGGCCTTGAGGTCGTCGGCGGCCGAGCTCGTCGTGACCGCGACGCCCTGCTTGAGGGCCTTCTTGATGTTGCGCCGCCACTGCTGGTTCATCGACTTCAGCAGGTCGTCCTCGGTGCGGCTCACGCCGTCGTGGGTGAGCGGGATCTGGAAGTTGAACTGCGGCTGCCCCGCAGAGAAGCCGCCGTCGACGGCCTGCTGCTGCCACCCGAGGGCACGTAACTGTGAGACGACCTGGGCGCCGCGCTGGGACCGCTCGTCCGGGGCCACGTCACCGAGCGTGCGCACCGCGTCGTCGGCGACCCCCTTCTTCACCGCCTCGGCGCTCCATCGGCGGGCGAGCACCGGTGGCCCCATCCGCACCCCGAAGGCCCCCTGCCGTCTCAGGTGCGCGGACAATGGGGCCAGCCAACCGGCCAGGTCCTCGCACGCCCAGTCGATCACCGGTCCCTCGGGAAGGTAGGCGAGGTAGCGCTTGACGAGCGGCGTCTGTCGGTAGAGCACCAGCCCCGCCCCGACCAGGCTCTGCTGCGGGTCGAACCACCCGACCGACTCCCGCCGCCACTCGCTCTTGACCTCCCCCCACGCCGGCGTCTGCAGGAAGCTCGCCGACGGAAGGGTGCGGATGAAGTCCAGGTGCTGCGCCGCGGTGATCGTCCGGACAGTCAGCGCAGGCGACGTCGTCACGCTGACCGACCCTGGGCGAGCCGGTCGCGCAGCCAGGCGAAGTCGGCGCGGTGGCCGTCGGCGCCGCCCGGGGTCTCCACGATCACCGGCGCACCGGCGTCCCGCACCACCGCCACCAGCTCGTCGGGGTCGATGTTGCCCTTGCCCAGGTTCGCGTGCCGGTCGGCTCCGGAGTCGAACGAGTCCCGACTGTCGTTGGCATGCACGAGGTCGACCTTGCCGGTGATCTTCACCACCGCCTCGACGATGGTGGACAAGTCGTTGCCTCCGGCATGGGCATGACAGGTGTCGAGGCAGAAGCCCACCATGTCGCTTCCCTCGGCGGCCGAGATCGCGTCCCAGACCCGGCCGATGCGGTCCAGGTAGCGGGTCATGGCGTTGCTGCCACCGGCAGTGTTCTCGATCAACAGCGGAAGCTTCAGGTCGGTCTGCTCGACGGCCTTGCGCCAGTTGTCGAAGCCCTTCTCCAGCAGCTCGTCATCCTCGCCGGCTCTGTCGACGTGACCGCCGTGCACGATCAACCCTCTGGCTCCGACTGCGGCCGCAGCGTCTATGTGTTGCTGGAGCAGCTTGCGGCTCGGTATCCGGATCCGGTTGTTCGTGGTGGCGACGTTGATGATGTACGGCGCGTGCACGTACATGCCGACACCGCTGTCGTCGGCGGCCCGGCGCAGCGCATCTGCTCCACCGTCGTAGGCGACCTCCGGTCCCTTGTACCCCTGGGGGTCTCCGAGGAAGAACTGGGTCAGGGTGGCCCCGCGCTCCAGCGCCGCGCCGACGGGATCGCCCTGGTCGACGTGGGCTCCGATGGTCAGCGTCGCTGCGGTCTGCGGCATGTCCCCCAGCCTAGGTGCCGCCACCACCGCCACCACCGGCGCCGGCGGCGCGACCAGCGGGGCGCGACTAGAAGAGCGCGCCGTTCGACATCGACACGGCGATGGCGACCAGGCAGAGCAGGAAGCCGGCCAGGATGACCCGCCGCTCGCCGGAGGTCTGCGCGATGAACTCGTCGTACGCGGCCACGACGGCGCCGCTCAGCCCGACCCACATCGCGAGGTTCCAGGAGCCCAAGGCCAGCCCGAGAACCGCGACCAGCCCGAGAACGACCGTGGATGCAGCCAGCGCGCTCTGCAGCGGATGGTGTCGACCCTCGCCGGTGACCGCGGTGTTCACACAGACCACTGTCCTCTCCGGCGACGGCTGGGGACAAGGATTTAGCCCTCGGCGTGTCCGCTGCTACCCTGTGTCGACCGGCGCAGACCCGCACCAGCGCGGCTCGAGCCCGGTACGTCGACCACCTGCACCGCTTCGGCGCGGAGGCGGCGCGACGAACGCACAGCCCTCCTGCCGCGGAGACACCGTGGCCGTCCGAGTCCAGAGGAGGTGGAGACCGCTTTGCGTGCATATGAAGTCATGGTCATCCTCGACCCCGATCTCGAAGAGCGCACTGTCGCGCCCTCGCTCGACACCTACCTGAACGTGGTCCGCAAGGACGGCGGCTCGGTCGGGTCCGTCGACATCTGGGGCCGGCGACGGCTGGCCTATGAGATGGACAAGAACACCGAGGGCATCTACGCCGTCATCGAGCTTCAGGCGGAGCCGGCCACGGTGCGCGAGCTGGACCGTCAGCTGACGCTGAACGAGTCGGTGCTACGCACCAAGGTCGTGCGCCCCGACGTTCGCTGACCCCGCCCGGCGGCACTGGCCGGCGCGACCTCGAGACTGGAGACCTGAACATGGCAGGCGAGACCACCATCACCATCGTCGGCAACCTGGTCGACGACCCGGAGCTGCGCTTCACCCCCTCGGGTGCGGCGGTGGCCAACTTCCGCATCGCCTCGACGCCGCGGACCTTCGACAAGCAGGCGAACGAGTGGAAGGACGGCGAGGCACTGTTCTTGTCGTGCTCGGTGTGGCGGCAGGCGGCCGAGAACGTCGCCGAGTCGCTGCAGCGGGGCATGCGCGTTGTCATCCAAGGACGCCTGAAGTCTCGGACGTTCGAGACCCGCGAGGGAGAGCGGCGCACGGTCTTCGAGATCGACGTCGACGAGGTCGGCCCGAGCCTGAAGTACGCCACCGCCAAGGTCACCAAGACCACCCGCTCCGGAGGCGGCAGCAGCGGTGGCTACAACAGCTCCTCGAGCGGGGACGACCCCTGGGCGTCCCAGTCCTCCGGTGGCGGCTGGGGTGGCCAGCAAGGCGGTGGCCAGCAAGGCGGTGGCCAGGGCGCGGGTGACCCGTGGGCGACCGGGGCCAGCCCAGGGGGCGGCTCTTCCGACGACCCGCCGTTCTGAGCGCCACGCCCACCCCAGCACGCCCGTCCGAACGACCCACGCCGACACTCACCGAGCTACCGGAGGCCGAGGCCTCCTGAGGAGCACCACGATGGCCAAGCCCGTACTCCGCAAGCCGAAGAAGAAGGTTTGCCAGTTCTGCAAGGACAAGGTGTCCTACATCGATTACAAGGACACCACCTTGCTACGCAAGTTCATCTCCGACCGGGGCAAGATCCGCGCACGCCGGGTCACCGGCAACTGCGTGCAGCACCAGCGTGACGTCGCGACCGCGGTGAAGAACGCGCGCGAGGTCGCCTTGCTGCCCTACACCTCCACCGCACGCTGAGGGGACAGACATGAAGCTCATCTTGACCCAGGAGGTCGACGGACTCGGCTCCGCGGGCGACGTCGTGGAGGTCAAGGACGGTTACGGCCGCAACTTCTTGGTCCCGCGTGGCTTCGCGATCCGCTGGACCCGCGGCGGGGAGAAGACCATCGAGTCGATCAAGGCCGCTCGGGCGACCCGCGAGGTCCGTGACCTCGACCAGGCGAACGAGGTCAAGGCCAGGCTCGAAGGTGCCACCTTCAACCTGCCGGTCCGGGCCGGCGAGAGCGGCCGCCTCTTCGGCGCGGTCACCGTCGGCGACATCGCGGCCGCGATCTCGCAGGGTGGCGGGTCGAGCATCGACAAGCGCCGGATCGTCCTCGGCAACCCGATCAAGTCGCTGGGCTCGCACCAGGTCACGGTCAAGGTGCACGACGAGGTCGACGCGCTGGTCAACCTCAACGTCGTCCCTGCCTGAGCGCCGACCTGGGACTACCTCTGCAGGGGCCGCCGTACACCACAGCGGTGGCGAGCGTCAGCACCACGAAGGTCCATCGCGACACCTCGAGCCGGCGGCGGCGTCCAGCTCCTCGGTCAGCCGGGGCCACACCAGCACCGTCGCCACGACCGCCGAGGCGGCCCGCCAGGAGCATCAGCATCGGGTAGCCACCGAGCCGAGCCCACAGGTCGCGCAGACCGAGAAGCACCAACAGCCAGCCCAAGACGTCGGGTACGCCGTCGAACCCGGCGAACCTCGGATCCACGACGGCCACCACCAAGCCCATGGCGAGCTTCTGCAGCGCCGTCACGCGCCGGTCACCATCCACCGCTCACCGCGTGCCCGGCGCAGGAGCACGACGGCACGAGCGCCCATGAACCCAACACCGAAGCTGACCCAGAGCCACACCAGCGGTGACCCGGCAGCCGGCTGCGCCCACGCGGTGAGCAGGGCGAGCGGGGCGAACACGGCCAGGACCAGCAGCCCTCCCCAGGCCAGGTACCTCCCGTCGCCGGCACCGATCAACACCCCGTCGAGCACGAACACCACCCCCGCGACGGGCTGGAACACCGCCGCCACCAGCAGCACCGGCCACAGCAGGTCGTGCACCGCCGGGTCATCGGTGAACAGCGGCCCCAGGAACGGTGCGGTGGCCGCGAGCATGAGGCCGGTGGCCACGCCGCTGAGGACGCCCCACCAGATCATCCGCTCGGTGACCGTGCGAGTGCCGGCCACGTCCCCGGCGCCCAGGAAGCGGCCGGTTATCGCCTGTGCCGCGATGGCGATCGCGTCGAGAGCGAAGGCCAGGAACGTCCACACGGTCAGCGCGAGCTGGTTCGTCGCGACCGAGGTCGCGCCGAGGGCGGCGGCGCTGTAGGTCATCACCAGCAGCGAGGCGCGCAAGGTCAGGGTGCGGACCACCAGGGCAGCACCGGCGTGAGCCGCCCGCCGTACCCCGGGAAGGTCCGGCCGCAGCGACGCACCCTCACGGCGCACCGCTCGCACCACCACCGCGACCAGCACCGCGGCGGAGGCGGCCTGAGCGAGGACGGTGCCGATCGCGGAACCGGCGATCCCGAGGTCGAGCCCGTAGACCAGGAGCAGGTTGAGTGCGATGTTGACCAGGTTTCCCGCCACGGCGACGTACAGCGGGGTGCGGGTGTCCTGCAGCCCGCGCAGGACGCCGGTGGTGGCGAGCATCACGAGCAGCGGGACCATGCCGAGGAAGGCCCAGCGCAGGTACGTGGTGGCGTGCTCGGTGACC
Organism: uncultured Nocardioidaceae bacterium; assembly: GCA_902805855.1. Classification (GTDB taxonomy): domain Bacteria; phylum Actinomycetota; class Actinomycetes; order Propionibacteriales; family Nocardioidaceae; genus Nocardioides_C. The sequence goes on along the minus strand of CADCUJ010000044.1, from coordinate 13,825 downwards.
TCGGGGCCGCCCGGAAACAGTCCGACCAGCGCACCGGAGAGCACGATTCCACCGACGGTGGCGAGGCTGCCGATGATGACCGCGAGCCAGACGCCGTCCATGCCTTGGGTCAGCGCCGCCCTCGTCTGCCCGGCGCCGATCTGCCTGGCCACTGAGGCGGTCGTCCCGTAAGCGAGGAAGACGCACAGGCCGACGGCCGTCGAGATGATGGCACCGGCGATGCCGAGACCGGCGAGCTCGGGCGTGCCGAGGTGTCCGATGATCGCGGAGTCGGCGAGCAGGAACATCGGCTCCGCGACGAGCGCCAGGAACGCGGGCACTGCCAGCCGGACGATCTCGCGGTCGTGTCGGCGGTGCTCCCGTGAGGTCGCCTGACCCGAAGGAGTCTCGGAGCTCACCGGTGGTACGTCAGGCGGACTGGGAGTCGAGGATGGTCGGGGCCACATCGTCCTCGGCGATGTCAACGAGGCCCGGCGCGGGCTGCGCGGCTGTCTTCTTGAGCTGCTGGTCGAGGTCGATGGCCGTGCGCACCAATGCGACGAGCTCGGCGACAGCCGCCTTGACCGGCGACTCCTCGTCGTGCCACCGCTGTGCGCTCGTGGGTGCGTCGCTCGGCGGCACGCCGTTGGCCTCGGAGCGGTGGAGATGGTGCTCACGCCGCTGGATCAGGGCGAGCAGTCCGTCCCGGGCGGTCTCGGCGGCCGCGAGCAACTCCTCGTCTGTGGGCACCGTCAGCCGTTTCGGCAGCGTCTTGACCACGTCGGCGGGCAGTTGGCGCGGGAGGTCGCCCAGAGGACCGACCAGGTGCGCACCGCTCGCCCGGATCGCCCGGCGCACCCGGCGGTTCCAGCTGATCGCGAACCGGCGGGTGCGCAGGTCGAGGGCTGGTGGGTACTCCAGCGGCGCCCGCAGGGCCAGGATCCGGGTGGCGAGCTCGGCCTTCAGTGTCGGCTCGTACTGGCCGGGCGGCAGCTTGCCCAGCGCGACGTTGATGCGCCGCATCAGCTCGGCGGAGGGATACCCGAGCGAGGGGTTGTCACGCTGCGCGGGGATCGAGCAGACCTCCGGGTCCACCCCGACGACCCTCGCGAACCGCTTCCACAGCAGCAGCGGGTCGTTCCTCGAACGCGGGACCGTGACCACGTGCAGGCGCTCTGGTGGGACCGTCGCTCCCCAGACCTCGAGCATCCGGGGGATGTCCTGGGCGCGCAGGAACGTCCGCGCGCCCTGTCCGCGCGGCGGACCGCTGCCACGCACGCCCTTCTGGACGCTCCTGGCGAACCTCGGCCAGTTGGCCGTGCCGCCGTTGCGGCTGCTGGTCTGCCACTGCGAGGGCAGAGCGCCGCTGGTGTCCCGCACGGTCAAGATCACGTGGACGTCGGCCCCCTCCAGCGACCCCACGACGCGCTGGGCCTGCTCGCTGTCGGCGAAGCTGAGGAACTCGTGGGAGAAGATCGATGCGGTGCCTTTGTGGGCGAACATCTGGCCCGCCAGTCGCGCCCACACCCCTTCGCACAGGGCCAGCATCTCGGGGGTCTTGTGGGCGGTGCCGAGGATGTCGCGAGTCGCGTACCCCTGCTCGTTGCGGTCGCCCGGGACCAGGAAGCCGGCCGCGAGGAGGTTGTCACGGTTCACCTGCATCAGGTGCTGGACGAATGTGGTCCCGGTCTTCATCGCGCCGACGTGCAGGTAGATCACCGGCCGGGAACGGCGAACGGCCCCGCTGATCAGCCGCCGTAGCTCTGGCATATCGCGGAACCTACCAGCACCCGACGGTCACCTGCGCGACCCAACCGACGAGTTCTTCAGCGAGGCTGCCTGCGACCTCAGGTCGATGGCTCGCCGGGCAAGCGCGGCCAGCTCGGCCGCGGCCGCGGCGACCGGGTCCGGCTCCGCACTCCATCGCCCCTGCGGGGTCGGCACCTCCGCGCCGACGGTGAAGCCTCCTCGGACGCCTGCCGCGTCCGCCTGGTCGAGCGTCGCCTGCACCTGGCCCCCGAGCCGGGTCACCCGCTTCGCGCGACGGTCGACGAGCCTCACCAGGCCGTCTCTGGCCGCCGCCGCGGCGGCCAGGACGTCCTCGGCGGGCGGATCGCTGAGCCTGGCGACGTACTCGGCGGTGGTCTGGCTGGCCCGGACCGGCAGGTCGTCGAGGTGCCCGACCAGGTCGGCACCGCTGCGCGTGATCGCCGCGCGGACCCGCTTGTTCCAGCCGAGCGCGAACGCCCGGGTCCGTCGGTCGAGCTTGGCGCCTGGCTCCATGGTGGAGCGGGCGGCGAGGATGCCGTTGGCCAGCTTGGCCTTGAGGGTGGGCTGGTAGTCGCTGACCGGGATCTTGCCGAGCTCGAGGTTGATCCGTCGCATCAGGTCCGCCGACGCCAGGCCCAGTGAGGGGTTCGTCCGGCCGGCGCTGTGCGTGCACACCGCGGGGTCGAGCCCGACCACGCCTGCGAAGCGTTGCCACAGCAGCGAGGGGTCCGACCCCGGCGGTGGCACGGTGATCACGTGCAGGCGCTCGGGCGGCACGGCCGACCCCCACGCCCGCAGCATCCGTGGGACGCCCTGGCCCTTCTGGAAGATCCGCGCACCCTCTCCGCGGGCGAAGCGGCCGAGCCGGGCTGAGCGCCGGGCGCTGCGAGCGTACGCGGGCCAGGACGCCTTGCCGCGGTTGCGGCTGTGGGTCTGCCACTGCGCCGGTATCGCGCCCACTGCGTCCCTGACCGTGAGGATGATGTGCACCTCGGCGGCGGACAGCGAGTCGACGATCCGGGCGGCCTGCGTCCGGCTCGCGAAGCTCAAGAACTCCATCGAGAAGATCGAGGCCCGACCAGGGTGGGTGAGCATCTCGTGGGCGAGGGTGTCCCACATCCCCTCGGTGCTCGCTCGCATCGCCGGGTCGTCCCGATCCATGCCGAGCACGTCGCGGGTGGCCTTGTCCTGCTCGTGCCAGCGCCGGCCGGGGAAGCAGTAGCCCGCTGCCGCCAGGTTGTCCTTGTTGGCGATCATCAGCGCCTGCAGGAAGGTGGTCCCGGTCTTCATCGCTCCGATGTGCAAGAAGATGACCGGCCGAGCAGGTGTCGCCTCGGTGGTGTCCACGGGTTCCCTCCCACGTCCGGTAGTTGCGTGAGACCGGACGCAACCTGTGTGTATCCATGGTATTGGCTCCTCATTGTGAACAGATGTGGCAGTCGGAGGCAGGTGCCGGACGGTGAACAGAAAGTGGCCAGGTTTTCCGGATCCACACGGCGGGGACGGCGTTCTCGCAGGTCAGCGCGTGAGCCGGTGAGGACGGTCCTGCTTTGTCCACAGCGATGTGAACAGGCTGTGCACACCTGGGCGGGGCTTGTTCCACAGCCCGGTGCGCCTTGTCCACAGCAGGCTGTGGACGGCGGGCTTCCGGGACTGCCGGCGGAGCCGTAACGTCCCTGCTGCGCGCGCCCGTCCGCGGCCTCGCCCCAGCACTGTCGGTGCTCGATGAGCTACTGGGTTCGAACACAAAATTCGTGATTGCGAGGTGTCGATGAGCGTCACGGACGCCGAGGCCTGGAACGCGGCGACCTTCATGCACGCGGGTCCGGTCGGCGGGGACCGGACGCCGCCCGCGGACCACAACGCGGAGCAGAGCGTGCTCGGGTCCATGCTGTTGTCCAAGGACGCGATCGCCGACGTGGTCGAGTCGGTGCGCGGCACCGACTTCTACCGCCCGGCCCACGAGACCATCTTCGACGTCGTCGTCGACCTCTACGGACGGGGGGAGCCGGCCGACCCGGTCACGGTCGTCGCCGAGCTGCAGCGACGAGGCGAGCTGGCCCGGGTGGGCGGCGCGCCCTACCTGCACACGCTCTCGGCGAGCGTGCCGATCGCCGCGAACGCCGGCTACTACGCCGAGATCGTCCGGGAGAAGGCCATCTTGCGCCGGCTGGTGGACGCCGGGACCCGCATCGCCCAGATGGGCTACTCCGGCGAGGGCCAGGTCGACGACGTGGTCGACCGCGCCCAGGCCGAGGTGTACGGCGTCACCGACAAGCGGACGTCGGAGGACTACGCGCCGTTGAGCGACATCATGGAGTCCGCCCTCGACGAGATCGAGGCGATCTCCAACCGGGACGGCCAGATGGTCGGTGTCCCCACCGGGTTCGCGGATCTCGACGAGCTCACCAACGGCCTGCACGGCGGCCAGATGGTGATCGTCGCGGCTCGACCGGCCGTGGGCAAGTCGACGTTGGGCCTGGACCTGTGCCGTGCCGCGTCGATCCATCACAACATGACCAGCGTGCTGTTCTCGCTGGAGATGACCCGCAACGAGATCACGATGCGGCTGCTGTCGGCGGAGGCGAGGATCCCGCTGAACCACATGCGCAACGGGCACATGAACGACGAGGACTGGGCCAAGCTCGCGCGCAAGATGGGTGAGGTGTCCTCGGCGCCGCTGTTCATCGACGACTCGCCGAACATGACGATGATGGAGATCCGAGCCAAGGCTCGCCGGCTCAAGCAGCGACACGGCCTGCGGCTGATCGTGGTCGACTACCTTCAGCTGATGACCTCCGGCAAGAAGGTGGAGTCGCGGCAGGTGGAGGTCTCGGAGTTCTCGCGGCAGATGAAGCTGCTCGCCAAGGAGCTCGACGTCCCGGTGGTCGCGCTGGCCCAGTTGAACCGAGGCCCGGAGCAGCGCGCCGACAAGCGCCCGATGCTCAGCGACCTGCGCGAGTCCGGCAGCCTGGAACAGGACTCCGACGTGGTGATCTTGTTGCACCGGGAGGACGCCTACGAACGCGAGTCGACCCGGCCGGGTGAGGCGGACCTGATCGTCGCCAAGCACCGCAACGGCCCGACCCGCGACGTCGTGGTCGCCTTCCAGGGCCACTACTCCCGCTTCGTCGACATGGCGGTGGGCTGACCGGCGGTCCACCCGATCAGCGGCCTCGCCCACCGGCATCGCGGGCCGAGCAGCGCCCCGCCTGGCTAGCTGCTCGTCTGGGGTCAGCCCGCGCCTGCGGCGTCGAGGATGATCCGAGCGAGGGCGTCCGGCTGGGTGAGCTGTGGCCAGTGGCCCCCTGGCAGGTCGACGTACTCGACGTCCGCGGTCCGCGCCAGCTCGCTCACCGCCTCTTCGCCGGACTCCACCCAGCCGCGGAGGTCGGCCGCCGTGTACTCCGGACAGACCGCGGTGACGGGCACGGAGTACCGCCGCTCGTCGCGGAGCCGCACGGGGGTGGTGAGAACCCGCTCCGGGGCCGGGATCGCCTCGGCGTACAGGCGCGAGATCGACTCCTCGTCCAAGTCGACGACGTTCGCCGCCTCGCCCATCTCCACCCAGTCCGGCATCATCACCTCGCCGTCGTGCGCAGGGAGGCCATCGAGCAGCGGGCTGCCGTCGGGTGAGGGAAAGCCACCGACGTAGACCGCCCGAGTGACCCGGTCGGGCCGCGCATCGACGCCACAGTGTGCGATGCCGCTGCCGGCCGAGTGGGCCACCAGGAGGACCGGTCCGCCGGCCCGGTCGATCGCGGAGACCACCGTGTCGACCTGGTCGGCCAGGGTGACGCCGGATCGATCGGCGTCCTTGCTCTCCATCCCCGGAAGGGTGAGGGCCTGAACGCGGTGACCAGCCTCTTCCAGGCGGGGGACCACGGCGTCCCACGACGACCCGTGCAGCCAGAGGCCGGGGACGAGGACGATCTCCATGCGGGCACGCTAGCGCTTATTCGCAAAGACGCTACGAGGAGCCCCTCGCCGGAGCACGACCCGCGGGTCGTGCTCCCCGCCACGGCGTTCCTGGCCGCGTGGGCGACCTCCGGTCAGGATGTCCTCATGACGAGCTGGGTGCTGCACGTCGACCTGGACCAGTTCCTCGCGGCGGTCGAGGTGCTGCGACACCCCGAGCTCGCAGGACGTCCGGTGGTCGTCGGCGGTCGCGGCGACCCGACCGAGCGTGCAGTGGTCTCGACGGCGTCGTATGAGGCCCGCGAGTTCGGCATCCGGTCGGGGATGCCGTTGAAGACCGCGGTACGTCGCTGCCCGGACGCGATCTTCCTGCCGGTCGACTTCCCGGTCTACGAGGCGGCGTCGGCCCTCGTCATGGACACCCTGCGGGACTTCCCTGGCACCGTCGTGGAGCTGCTGGGCTGGGACGAGGCGTTCGTCGGCGTCGACAGCGACGACCCGGAGGCCACCGCTCGCGCGCTCCAGGGCGCCGTGCTGGAGGCGACCCGACTGCACTGCTCGATAGGCATCGGCGACACGAAGGTGCGCGCCAAGATCGCCACCGAGTTCGGGAAGCCGCGCGGCGTCTTCCGGCTGACCCGCGAGAACTGGATGGAGGTGATGGGTGGGCGTCCCACCAGTGCGCTGTGGGGCGTCGGCAACCGCATCGCAGCGCGCCTCGCTGCCCTCGGCATCCACACGGTGCGTGAGCTCGCGCTGTCGCCGGAAGCGCCGCTGATCGAGGAGTTCGGCCCCAACACGGGGCCGCACTTTCGGCGGCTGGGACGCGGCGTCAGCAGCGCCACCGTCGACGACACACCCTGGGTCGCGCGCGCCCACGGCCGCGAGATGACCTTTCAGCGCAACCTGACCACCCCCGATGAGGTGGCCCGAGCACTGCGCGCGCTGTCCGACCAGGTGGTGGCGGACCTGCACCGAGAGGGCCGTGCATGCGCGCGGGTGCATCTCAAGGTTCGGTTCGCACCGTTCTTCACCGTGACCAGGATCCGCAAGCTGCCCGAGCCGACCTACGACGCCGCGGTGATCGCGCAGACCGCACTCGAGCTGCTGCTCAAGCTCGACGACGACCGACCGATAAGGCTGCTCGGCGTGCGGGGTGAGATGGTGCCGCCGGAAGGCGGCTACGACCCGCCGCGCACGCACGGTCGCCGAGGCGGCCCGGCGTAAACCACTCGACCACGGCTGGTGCCCCTGCCATCCTCGATGGAATCCACTCCTGAGCCGACCGAGGAGAAGCCAGTGCGAGCAGCCACCACGCCCCGGACCCCCATCCGTCCTGTCGTGGAGCTGCCCCTTGTCCTCATCACTCAACCTCGGCATCGTCGCGCATGTTGACGCCGGCAAGACCAGCCTGACCGAGCGCCTGCTTTTCGAAGCAGGTGTGGTCGCCACACCGGGGAGCGTCGATGCCGGCACCACGCGCACCGACTCGATGGAGCTGGAGCGCCGGCGTGGGATCACCATTCGCGCGGCCGTGACCTCATTCTCGATCGGCGGCCTCGTGGTCAACCTCGTGGACACTCCTGGACACCCGGACTTCGTCGCCGAGGTCGAGCGTTGCCTCGGCGTCCTCGACGCCGCCGTGCTGGTGCTGTCGTCCGTCGAAGGCGTCCAGGCGCAGACCGTGGTGATCTGGCGCGCCCTGCGGCGGATCGGCATCCCCACAGTGCTGTTCGTCAACAAGGTCGACCGGGCCGGCTCCGACGTGGGCCGGGTGCTGGAGCAGGTGCGTCGCCGGCTGACGCCCGCTGTCGTCGAGCTCGCCGAGGTGCGCGACCAAGGCGGCGCAGCGGCCAGGGTCACGGCCGTTCCGCTGACCGAGGAGTCCGTCGTCTCGGTCGTGGCCGGGGCCGACGACCAGGTCCTCGCACGGTGGGTGGCCGGAGAGGCCGCTCGACGCCCCGACGTGCTACGAGCGCTACGACAGGGAGTACGGCACGGCGCGCTCACCGGCCTCGTCTACGGCTCGGCGATCACCGGCGCAGGGATGCCGCAGCTGCGAGGAGTGCTGCGCGAGATCATGCCGCGTGCGGCCCGACGCGACGGGTCCCTCGCCGGGACGGTGTTCGCCGTCGACCGTGACGGGCGCGGGCGCAGGGCCTGGGTCCGGCTCTGGTCCGGCGAGCTCCGAGTGCGACAACTTGTCGTGATCGGCCGGGGAAGGCCTGAGCGGGTGACCGAGCTGGCGGTCAGCGAGCCGGGCGGCCCGAGGGTGGGTGCGGTGGCCCGCTCCGGGCAGATCACCGTGGTGCGGGGGCCCGAAGCCCGGATCGGGGACACCATCGGCCGGCCACCGCGGCGTCGCACCCACCGCTTTCCTCCTGCCACCTTGCAGGCGCTCGTCGAGCCGGAGGACCCGACCCAGCGCTCGGCGCTGTTCGCGGCTCTGGAGCACCTCGCGGACGAGGACCCGCTCATCGACCTGCACCTGGACCAGGCCGAAGGGCAGGCAGCGGTCAGCCTGCACGGCGAGGTCCAGAAGCAGGTGATCTCTGCGCTGCTGGAGCAGCGTTTCGGTGTGCGGGCACAGTTTCGGGCCACGACGGTGGTGTGCCTCGAGCGGGTTGTCGGCGGCGGGGCCTCGGCGGACCGGATCAGGCTGAGCGGCAACCCGTACCTGGCGGGGATCGGGCTGCGCGTGCGGGCGGCGCCCACTGGGAGCGGCGTCGAGTTCTCGCCCGGTGTCGAGAGAGGCAACCTGCCACCGGCCTTCATCACCGCAACCGAGCAGGGGGTGCGGTCGGCGCTGAGACAGGGGCTCCGCGGTTGGGAGGTCACCGACTGCACGGTGACCATGACCGAGTCGGACTACTGGCCACGTCAGAGCAAGCCGCACCAGAAGTTCGACAAGTCGATCTCCACTGTGGCCGCAGACTTCCGCAACCTCGCCCCGGTGGTCGTGCTGGCGGCATTGGCTCAGGCCGGCACCCACGTGTGCCAGCCCGTCGACCGGTTCGAGCTCGAGGTGCCGGACGAGGCGTTCGGTCCGGTCACCTCCCTGCTCGGCCGGCTGCAGGCAGCGATCCTGGACACGGTCGCGTCCACCGGCCACAGCCTGCTCGTAGGCCACCTGCCCTCGGCAGCGGTCCCCGAGCTCGCCTCGCGGCTACCCGGAATGACCGGCGGTGAAGGGGTGCTCGTCTCCGAGGTCGACCACTATTCCCCGGTGACCGGGGACCGGACCCCGTCGCGACGACGAACCGGCATCGACCCGCTGGACCGGGCCACCTGGTTTCGCGATGTTCCCCGCTAGGGTGCGACTAGTCGACCCACGTCACACCGAGGAGGGGCCAGTGACCACTCGTCTCAACCCGTACCTGAGCTTCGCCGGCGACGCCCGGCAAGCCATGGAGTTCTACAACAGCGTCTTCGGCGGAAGCCTCGCGCTGAGCACGTTCGGTGACTTCGGATCGCCGGACGCCCCCGACGCGGACAAGATCATGCACGGCCAGCTCGAGACCGACCAGGGTTTCGTCCTGATGGGTGCCGACACGCCGCCCGGGATGGAGCACCACCCGGGCAACAACTTCGCGGTGAGCCTGAGCGGAGAGGACTCCGATGAGCTACGCGGCTACTGGGACCGTCTCAGCAGCAACGGCAACGTGACCCTGCCACTGGAGAAGCAGATGTGGGGCGACGAGTTCGGCATGTGCGTCGACCAGTTCGGCATCTCCTGGATGGTCAACATCGCCCAGCAGGCAGCCTGAGCGCCGGTCGGCTCGAGCTGACCGGTCCTCGACCCCTTCTCCGAAAGGACTCCCTATGGACTGGCAGCTGGAGGTCGTGGTCCTGCCCGTCTCGGACGTGGATCGGGCCAAGTCGTTCTACACCGAGAGGCTCGGGTTCCGGCTCGATGTCGACCATGCAGCCGGTGACTCCTTCCGGGTCGTGCAGGCGACACCGCCCGGGTCCGCCTGCTCGATCACCTTCGGCGTCAACGTCGGGGCGGGAGAGCCCGGCACGACGAGGGGACTGCATCTGGTCGTCCCGGACATCGAAGCAGCGCACGCGAGCTTGGAGGCTGCCGGAGTGCAGACCAGTGGCATCAAGCACTTCGTCGAAGGCGAGATGACGCCGGGCCCGGACCCGAGCAGAGTCGACTACGGGTCGTTCATCTTCTTCGACGACCCGGACGGCAACGGCTGGGTCGTGCAGGAGGTCACCCGCAGCGCCCGGTGACCGGCGGCGTCACCGGCTGATCAGCCTCAGACCTGATCGAACAGACGGCTGATGGCGGCGCCGGCCTCCTCGGTCGATGCGGAGCCGCCGAGGTCACGGGTGCGCGTCGCGGGATCGGCCAGGGACTCCTCCACCGCACGCAAGACGTGCGCCGAGGCATCCGCGTGACCGAGGTGGTCCAGCATCATGGCGGCCGACCACACCGCGGCCACCGGGTTGGCGATCCGTTGATCCGCGATGTCGGGGGCGGACCCGTGCACCGGCTCGAACATCGAGGGGTGCGCTCCGGTGGGGTCGAGGTTCGCCGACGGCGCCACCCCGAGAGAACCGGACACCGCGGCCGTCAGGTCGGACAAGATGTCCCCGAACAAGTTGCTGCCCACGATGACGTCAAAGCGGGCAGGGTCCAAGACGACGCGGGCGGCGAGCGCGTCGATGTGCATCTGCTCCCACTCCACATCGGGGTGGCCGTCGGCGACATCGCGCACCACCTCGTCCCAGAACGGCATCGTGTGCACGATCCCGTTGGACTTGGTCGCCGAGGTGAGCCGTCCCCGGCGCTGCTCGGCCATCTCGAACGCGTGCCGGACGATTCTGGTCACGCCGGCGCGGGTGAACACCGACTCCTGCACCGCCATCTCATCGGCGAAGCCGCGGTTGAGCCGGCCGCCGATCTCGGAGTACTCACCCTCGACGTTCTCCCGGACCACCACCAGGTCCATTCGGTCGGCGCCGCGCACCGGGCTGTCCACGCCGGCCAGTCCCCGCGCGGGACGGACGTTGGCGAACTGACGGAAGGCGCGCCTGATGGGGATGAGCAGACCCCACAGTGAGACGTGGTCGGGAACGCCGGGCCACCCGACCGCACCCAGCAGGATCGCGTCGTGCCCGCGGAGCACGTCGACGCCGTCGGCCGGCATCATCGCCCCGGTCTCGGCGTACCGCTGGCAGGACCAGTCGAACGTCTCGTAGTCCAGCTCGAGCCGGTAGCGTGCGGCCGCCGTGTCGAGCACCGAGCGGGCCACCGCGATCACCTCGTGACCGATGCCGTCCCCGGGGATCACGGCGATGCGCTGTGGTCGGGTGCTCACCTCGCGCCGCCGCCTAGCCGACGAAGACGGGGATCAGCAGCGGCAGCAGGATCAGGATCAAGATCGCCCCCAGGATGTCGAAGCTGATGCCGGACCGGATCATCTTGGTGATCGGCACGGCCCCGGAGCCGTAGACGACCGCATTCTGCGGAGTCGAGACCGGGAGCATGAAACCGAACGACGCCGCGAACGTCGCCGCCAGGGCGGGTACCAGGGGGTTCACCCCGGCGGCGTCCGCCAGCGGGATGATGATGGGCACCACGACGGCTGCGGAGGCGGTGTTGGACGTCGTCTCCGAGACGGCGATGGCGAGGACCACCGCGAAGATCGTGATCGTGATCGCGCTGCCGAAGCCGAGGGCGTTGTAGCTGCCCTGGCCGATGGTCTCGGCCAGGCCCGACTCCTCCAGCAGCGTGCCGAACACCACCCCGGAGCCGAACAGCACGATGGTGCCCCAGTCGATCGCCGCCGCGTCGCCCCAGGTCAAGGTGAACTCGCGCTTCTTCCAGTCGACGGGCAGGATGAACAGCAGGGAAGCACCCAGCACGGCAACCACGCCCTCGTCCATCCGCGTCGAGATCGTCGTGTAGATCTCCGAGTCCCCGCCGGCCACCAGCGCGACGAGGCCGGGGAAGATCCACATCGAGACGGTGACGAGGAACGCGACCAGCGTGTTCTTCTCCGCCCGCGAGAGCGGACCCATCTGCGCTCGCTGCTCCTGCACGTACTGCTCGACCCCGGTCAGGTGCTTGATCTCCGGCTTGTTCAGCAGCAGCAGGATCAGGGCGAGCGCCACGAACATCAGCGCACATACCGGGAACGCCAAGGCCATCCAGTTCGCGAACGGGATCGGCTCGCCGGTGGCCTGCTCGATGAGCTCACGGCCGATCAGGTTGGGCGGGCTGCCGACGGGGGTCAGCAGACCACCGACGCTGGCGCCGTAGGCCAGCATCAGCATGATGGCGAACCCGACGCGCAGCCGCGTGGGGTCGAAGCCGCTCATCTCCCCCTGCTCCAGGCGCTGGTCCTGGATCAGGTTGGCGATGACCGCGAGGATGCCCAACGCGGTCGGCAGCAGCATGGCGACGGTGGCCGTGTTCGACACGAACGCCGACAGGAGCGCGGTGATCAGCCCGAACGCGATGATCACCCTGCTCGTGCTCTTGCCGACGCCGGGCAAGGACAGGATGCGGAACGCGAAGCGTCGCGCAAGGCCGTGCTTCAGCATGGACTGGGCGAGGATGAACGCCCCGATGAAGGTGAAGATGGTGCCCGAGCCGAACGGCGCCAGCACCGCGTCGGCGCCCTCCTCGCCACCGAGGCCGAAAAGGACCAGTACCGATGCCCCGATCAGACCTGAGATCGGGATCGGGATCGGTTCGGTGACCCAGGCGACGATGACACCGGCCAGCACGGCCGCCACGGTGTGCTGCACCTGCGGAATGTCGAGTGGGAGCAGGAAGATGACGATGGTTGTCAGCGGGGCGAGCACGAAGCCGGTGGTGCGCCTGCGCTTCTCGAAACGTTCTTCACGAGGCGACAGGCTCTGCTCGGCGAGCCCCTTGTAGGTGGAACCGCCGAGCAGCGCCTGCTCGACGTCGATACGTTCGTTCGATCGGTCCTGCGGTGTCGGTTGTTCGCCGGTGGTGGTGGCCATGAGACCTCCCGAGTCATCTCGCCAGAAGGGCCTGCGAGCCGTTTCGATTTCGACAAGTCCTAGCAGCGCTGTGGTGCCACCGCAACCCCGCCGCGAGGAACGCGCCGCCGACCACGCCGCCGGGTCAGTCGCGGGCCTCCAGAGCCTGCTCCTCGTCGACCCTGCGCTTGATCCTGCCCAGACCGGGGAGCTTGGCCAGCATCTCGTTGAGCTCGCGGGAGACGTCGAGCAGGTCGTGCAGGTCCGGGGAGACGGTGCTGAGCGTGTTCATCACCGGCACCACCTGTGTCTCCATCTGGTTCGCGAGGACGGGCAGCATGTCGATCATGGTGACCAGAGCGTCGACCTCGCGCGGGTCGGTGGTCTCGGCGAGCCGCTCCAGCGTCGGCTGCAGCTTCAGGACGGAGGGTTCGGTCGCGTCGAGCAGGGGGATCAGGCGGCCGAAGAACTCCGTCATCGTCAACAAGAGCTCGTCCGCGTCGGTGACGACGCCGTCGGTGCGGCGTACCACCGCGTCCGCCGAGGCACGGGTGGCCTCGATGCGTGCCAGCAGCCCGTCGACCCGCGACAGCGTGCGCTCCGCCTCGTCGAGCAGGGCGACCATCCGGGGTACGGCGGCGAGCAGCTGCTCGACCGCACCGGCACCACGCTCGAGCACGTCGAGCACGTCGCGAGGACCAGGGACCGGAAGGCGCATCGACGTCAGCTCCCGGAGCCGGCACTGGCCGAGCGCGGACGGAACCGGCGCACACTCTCGGCGACGAGCCCCACGGCGACGAGCCCAGAGACGATCAGGGTCACGCCGGCGGCTCGAACGCCTCCTGGATAGCGAGCATCCTCCGCGTGCAGTCAGGCCGTGTCGAGTACCTGTCGAGTTTCGGACCGCGGTCGGCCGCGCGTCGGTCATCCTCTGTCCATGGAGGTTCGTGTCGCGACGGTTGACGATGCGGAGGCTGTCGCTGCTGTCCATGTCCGGAGCTGGCAGCACGCGTACGGCGGCCTGCTTCCGGACGCCTACCTCGACGCCTTGTCCGTCGAACGGCGACGGGACATCTGGAGTCGCATCCTGGCGGAGACGGACCTTCCTCGGACAGGAGCCTTCGTTCTGCAGGCCGGCCTCGAGGTCATCGGATTCATTCACGTCGCCCCGGCAAGAGACGACGATCTTCCG
>CADCUJ010000043.1:373-33650 GCA_902805855.1 uncultured Nocardioidaceae bacterium | reverse complement strand
TGGAGGAGGTCTGCATCGGCATGCCGCACCGCGGCCGGCTGAACGTGCTGGCCAACATCGTCGGCAAGTCCTACGCGCAGATCTTCCGCGAGTTCGAGGGCAACATCGACCCGCGGACGGTGCAGGGCTCCGGCGACGTCAAGTACCACCTGGGTGCGGAGGGCAAGTTCACCGCGCTCAGCGGCAGCACCATCAAGACCTCCGTCGCCGCCAACCCCAGCCACCTCGAGGCCGTCAACCCGGTCCTGGAGGGCATCGCCCGCGCCAAGCAGGACATCCTCGACCGCGGCACGGAGTTCCCGGTGCTGCCGGTGCTGATGCACGGCGACGCGGCCTTCGCCGGCCAGGGGGTGGTGGCCGAGACGCTGAACCTCTCCCAGCTGCGCGGCTACCGCACCGGCGGCACCATCCATGTCGTGGTGAACAACCAGGTCGGCTTCACCACCTCCCCTGCCGCGTCCCGCTCGTCGCTCTACTGCACCGACGTCGCCCGGATGGTGCAGGCGCCGATCTTCCACGTCAACGGTGACGACCCCGAGGCGTGCATCCGGGTGGCCCGGCTCGCCTTCGAGTACCGCCAGGCGTTCAACAAGGACGTGGTGATCGACCTGGTCTGCTACCGCCGCCGCGGGCACAACGAGGGCGACGACCCCTCCTACACCCAGCCGCTGATGTACGACCTGATCGAGCAGAAGCGCTCGGTCCGCAAGCTGTACACCGAGTCGCTGATCGGGCGCGGGGACATCACCCTCGAGGAGGCCGAGCAGGTCCTCAAGGACTACCAGCAGCAGTTGGAGCGGGTGTTCAAGGAGGTCCGCGAGGCATCCAGCAACCCGTCGGAGTGGCGCACGGTCCCTGACTATCCCGAGAAGCACGGCGAGGCCACGAGCACGGCGATCAGTGCCGAGACCCTGAAACGGGTCGCGGACGCCCATGTGAACACCCCGGAAGGGTTCGTGGTGCACCCGAAAGTGCTGCCGCAGCTGCAGCGACGCGCGGCCGCGATCACCGACGGGCCGATCGACTGGGGGACCGGGGAGATCCTGGCCTTCGGCTCGCTGCTGATCGACGGCCGTCCGGTGCGGCTGGCCGGCCAGGACAGCCGGCGCGGGACATTCGTGTCGCGGTTCGCGACGATCATCGACCGGCGCAACGGCGAGGAGTGGACACCGCTTGCGAACCTGACCGAGGAACAGGGGCAGTTCTACGCCTACGACTCGCTGCTCTCGGAGTACGCCGCGATGGGCTTCGAGTACGGCTACTCGGTCGCGCGGCCGGACGCACTGGTGCTGTGGGAGGCGCAGTTCGGGGACTTCGTCAACGGCGCCCAGATCGTGATCGACCAGTTCATCACCGCGAGCGAGACGAAGTGGAGCCAGCGCTCGGGCGTCGTACTGCTGCTGCCACACGGGTACGAGGGCCAGGGGCCCGACCACTCCTCGGCGCGGATCGAACGATTCCTGACGATGGCGGCCGAGGACGCGTTCGTGGTGGCGCAGCCCTCCTCCCCGGCGAGCTACTTCCACCTGCTGAGGCAGCACTCGCTCGGCGAGGAGCATCGGCCGCTGATCGTGTTCACCCCGAAGTCCATGCTCAAGCGCAAGGAGGCGGCCTCGCAGCCCAGCGACTTCACCGAAGGTACGTTCCAGCCGGTGGTCGGCGACCATGCGGTCGACGCCGCTGCGGTGAGGAAGCTGCTGCTGTGCAGCGGACGGATCACCTGGGACCTGATGGCGGAACGGAACAAGCTCGAAGGTGAGGACGGGCTGAAGACCGCGATCGTGCGTCTCGAGCAGCTCTACCCGCGTCCCGTCGAGGAGCTGAAGGCGGAGCTGTCGCGCTTCTCGAACCTCGAGGAGATCCGCTGGGTGCAGGACGAGCCGTCGAACATGGGGCCGTGGCCGCACATGGCACTGAACCTGACCAAGGAGCTGGACGGGATGCCGTTCAACCTCGTGTCACGTCCTGAGTCGTCGTCCCCGTCCGTCGGCCAGCAGTCTCGCCACGTAGCCGAGCAGCGCGAGATCCTGCAGCAGGCTTTCTCCCAGTAGGCCGAGAGGACGCACAGCCGTGTACTTCACCGACCGCGGTGTCGAGGAGCTGGAGCAGCGTCGTGGTGACGAGGAGGTCACCTTGGCGTGGGTGGCCGACCGGCTCCAGGAGTTCACCGACCTCAACCCCGAGTTCGAGACGGCGGTGGAGCGGCTCGCAACCTGGCTCGCACGGCTCGACGACGCCGACGACGCCGACGACGCCGACGACTGAGCTCCTCCAGTCCCCCGGTCGTCGCCTCAGGGGGTCGGTCGGACGGACAGGTCGGTGATCTCGGCGTCCCGAGGCAGGTCCAGCGCGGACAGGATCGTGGCTGCCACCGAGTCGGGGTCGATCCAGTCGGCGGGGTCGTAGTCCTTGCCCTCCTGTGCACGCACGGACCGCTGCATCGCGGTGGCCACCCGCCCCGGGTAGATGCTGCTCACCCGGACACCGTTGGGCGACTCCTCGGCTCGCAACGACTCTCCGAGCGCCCGGAGCGCATGCTTGCTCGCTGCGTAGGCGCCCCACCGAGGACCGGCATGGAATCCGGAGCCGGAGTTCACGAAGATCACCTGACCACGCGCCGCCCGCAGCGCAGGTAGGCAGAGCCGGGTCAGCTCGGCGGGAGCAAGCAGGTTCACCTCCATCGTGGCTCGCCACAGCTGCGGGCTCAGCTCGCCGACCGTGCCCAGGTCGACGACGCCCGCAACGTGCACCAACGAGTCCAGGGCAGCAGGAAGGTCCTGGTCGTGCAACGCCGAGGACAGGCCAGCAGGATCGGCGAGGTCGGCGGCCAGCGCGCGAGAGCCCGGGAACGACGCGGTCAGCTCCTCGGCTCGGCGCTCGTCGCGGGCGAGCAGCAGCAGGTCCTCACCGCGGTCGGCCAGCCGCCGTGCGGTGGCTGCGCCGATCCCTGAGCCTGCGCCGGTGATCAAGTGCGTTGCCATCAGCGGGAGAACACGATCTTGCCGAAGACGTCACCCTTGGCCATGGCCTCGAAGCCGTCGCGGGCCTGTTCCATCGGCAGCTGCCGGTCGATGAGCGGACGCAGCCCGCTGACGTCGAGCAGGCTCAGCAGCGACTCGAGCTCCGAGCGCGTGCCCATCGTCGAGCCGATCACCCGCAGCTGGAGGAAGAAGATGCGGGTCAGCTCGGCGTTCTCCGGGTCGGCCCCACTCGTCGTGCCGCAGACCACCAGCGTGCCACCCGGCCGCAGTGACTTGATCGAGTGCGACCAGGTCGCCTTCCCCACGGTCTCCATCACCGCGTCGACCTTCTCTGGAAGCCGAGCGCCGGAGTCAAGGACCTCGTGGGCGCCGAGCTCGCGCGCCCGCGCCCTCTTCGACTCGTCCCGGCTGGTGGCATAGACACGCAGACCTGCAGCCCGCGCGAGGCTCACCAGCGAAGTGGCGACCCCGCCCCCGGCGCCCTGCACGAGGACGCTGTCGCCCGGCTTGAGGCCGCCTTGGGTGAACAGCATCCGGTAGGCGGTCAGCCACGCCGTCGGCAGGCAGGCGGCCTCCTCGAACGACAACGAGTCGGGCTTCGGCACCACGTTGCGGGCGGGCACCAGCACCGTCTCGGCGAACGTCCCCTGGTGTCGCTCGCTGAGCAGTGACCGCCGGGGGTCCAGCGTCTCGTCGCCGGACCAGCTCGGGTCGTTGACCACCGAGTGCACCACGACCTCGTTGCCCGACTCGTCGATTCCGGCCGCGTCACACCCGAGGATCATCGGCAGCGCCTCCTCACGCAGACCGACGCCGCGAAGCGACCACAGGTCGTGGTGGTTCAGGGAGGCGGCCTTGACATCGACCGGGACCCAGCCGTCGCGGGGCTCGGGGTCGGGCCGCTCGCCCACCACCAGACCCGACAGGGGGTCCTGCTGCGACAGGCTTTCGGCGTAGACGGCGAGCACCTCACCAACCTAGCCGCGCACGCCTCCGTCTCGGCGTGCGGGCTGGGCTACCGCTGAGCCGGGTCCGCTCGGGGGGACACCCGCCACGGCCAGAGCCGGAACAGGACGGTCGCGATGACGTCGTGGTCGGGAATCTCACCCACCGACCAGGAGTCGGTTCCCTCATCCGGGTTGTCGCGTCCGACCCACCAGCCGGTCCGCTCTCGTCGCACGGCGCGCTTGACCGCGACCACGCCGTTCGGCAGACGCAGCACGACCAACCTGCCCGCCCGGGGTGCGGCGCCGTACCGCACGAGCAGCCGGTCGCCGGCCACCAGGGTCGGTTCCATCGACCGGCCGCGGACCACGGCCACCCCGAAGCGCGAGCTCACCCATCCACCACCCTGGCCGATTGCGGTAACGATCCGTGGGTAGTGTCGCAGGAAGGCCCCTCCACCTTCTCGAGAAAGGACCCTTGGATGTTTGCGCGACTCTTCGAGCCGACCATCGAAGTACACGCCCACTGCGATCTGCCCTGCGGTGTCTACGACCCCTCGCAAGCACGGTTCGAGGCCGAGTCGATCAAGGCCATCATCGGCAAGGTCGCCGACAACGACGACCCCGACTTCAGGACCCGGGCGATCCTGATCAAGGAGGACCGGGCACAGCTGGTCAAGCACCACCTGAGCGTGCTGTGGACCGACTACTTCAAGCCGCCGCACTTCGAGAAGTACCCGCACCTGCACAACCTGATCAACGAGGCCTGCAAGCTCGCCAGCGGTACCGGGGTCAAGGCGACCCTCGACGCCCAGGCTGCCGACGACCTCCTCGCGAAGATCGATGAGATCGCCGCGATCTACCAGGAGACCAAGCAGGGCTGAGCCGTGGCCGACACCCGACCCGACGTCGAGCTGAGGATTCCCGCCGACAGCGCCTACCTCTCGGTGTTGCGCACGGTCACCGCCGGGCTCGCGGCCCGGCTCGACTTCACCCTCGACGACATCGAGGACCTGCGGATCGCGGTGGACGAGGCGACGGCCATGGTGTTGCCGCAGACCACGCCCGGCTCCGCGCTCAACTGTGGCTTCATCTTGAGCGAGGGCCGCCTCGACGTCGCGGTGACCGCTGCGTGCGAGTCGCCACGGATGCCCAGCCAGGACGGGTTCGCCTGGACGGTGCTGTCCGCGCTGACCACCTCCCTGGACGCCGAGGTGGACGGGGGCTCCCTGACGGTCAAGCTGTCGCGGGTCAGTGGAGAGCTGGGATGACCGCGGCCGGGGACGAGTCGCCTGATCTCGTCGCCGTCACCGAGATCCGAAGGCGCAGTGGAGGGCTGTTCGCAGAGCTTGCCGGCGACGTCTCCGACGCGCGCAAGGACGAGATCCGCGACGAGCTCGTCCGGCTGCACCTGCCGCTCGTCGAGCACCTGGTCCGGCGCTTCCTCAACCGCGGAGAGCCCTACGACGACCTCCTCCAGGTAGGCACGATCGGGTTGATCAAGGCGATCGACCGTTTCGAGACCGACCGCGGTGTCGAGTTCTCGACGTACGCGACCCCCACCATCGTCGGCGAGGTCAAGCGCTACTTCCGGGACAAGGGCTGGGCGATCCGGGTCCCCCGGCGCCTGCAGGAGCTGCGCATCGCACTGTCGACCGCCACCGCCGAGCTCACCCAGAGCCTCGGCCGGTCGCCGACCATCCATGAGCTCGCCCGAGCCGTGGAGGCCACGGAGGAGGAGGTGATCGAAGGACTCGAGTCCGCGAACGCCTACTCCACGCTCTCGCTGGACGCCACCACCGACTCCACCGACGACAGCACGCTGAGCATGCTCGACACGATCGGTGAGGACGACCAGGCGCTCGAGCACGTCGAGAACCGGGAGTCGATCAAACCACTGCTGGAGCAGCTGCACCCGCGCGAGAAGCACATCTTGACGCTGCGGTTCTTCCGCGGCATGACGCAGTCGCAGATCGCCGCCGACATCGGCATCTCCCAGATGCACGTGTCGCGGTTGCTGAACAAGACCCTCGCTCAACTGCGCTCCCGGCTCAACGAGGAGGCCTCGGTCGGTTAGGCCGGCCCTCGCCGCTGGTGCCGCGGGCTCACGCTGGGTCGGTGTCGGTGTCGGTGTCGGTGTCGGGGTCGGTCTCGGGGTCGCGGGACAGGGCCCGGGCAGAGGCGGGGTGGAAGGCACCGAGAAGCACGACTACGGCGACCACGACCAGCGCCACCGTCACGTACCTCGTGCTGCCCCCCCAAAAGCTCCACGCCACCAGCAGCTGGATCAGCTGAGCGACGACGACTGGTGCGCGAGCCCAGGACCGCAGCCTGGTCAGCGCCCAGGCGCACACGCCCAGCCCGGCGCCGTAGGCGAGGAAGAATACGGCTGTGGTGACCCCCATCACCGCCCGCGCGGCAGACATGGACACCAGCTCGACGACGCCCTGCAGCACCAGCAGGATCGCCTCGACCGCCACCAGGGACGCGGCCACCACCAGTGGAGCCGGAGCACCGTCTCGGGACGGCGCCGGTTGGGACGGCCGGGTTCTGGCGCTCACGGCAGCAGAGCCTAGCGGGAGCCGAAACCGAGCCCTGTGACCAAAGTGACCTGGCGAAATGCTTGCTTGCGCCTGCTTCTCTTGCAACGATCGTGCCGTCGCCAGTCAACAGGTGCTGGCACCAGTGGTGCGTGTCCTCGAACCGTCCTCATCTCGATGAGTGAAATCGGACCTCGGGAACGCGTTCACATCGAGGGGAACTGGGCACACCATGCCACCGCCGGTTGCGACCCCAGCCGCGGCCCGCTCAAACATGATAGGAGTCTCACGCCATGGATTGGCGTCATCGCTCTGCGTGCCTCGAAGAGGACCCGGAGCTGTTCTTCCCGATCGGCAACACCGGACCTGCCATCCTCCAGATCGAAGAGGCGAAGCAGGTGTGCCGGCGTTGTGACGTCCGCGAGCAGTGTCTCGCGTGGGCGCTCGAGGCGGGACAGGACCATGGCGTGTGGGGTGGCATGAGCGAGGACGAGCGCCGAGCACTCAAGCGCCGCAACGCACGGGCCAAGGTGCGCACCGCCTGACCCGTCCGATGGTCCCCGACCGTCACAGAGGCGCCTGGGCCCGATCAGCCACCGGAAGGTCCAGCTGCACCCTCGTCCCGCCGTCCTGGGCGGGACCTATCTCGAGGACGCCGTCGAGCTCGGACTCGACAAGTGTCCGCACGATCGACAAGCCCAGGCCCGTTGACGCATCGACGTCGAACCCTGCCGGGAGTCCCCGCCCGTCGTCCTCGACGCTGACGTGCAGCCGCCCCACGATGCGGTGGGCGGTGACCACGATGCGACCGACGGAGCCCGCGAAGCCGTGCTCGACGGCGTTCTGGAGCACCTCGGTCAGCACCATCGCCAGCGGTGTCGCCGTTTCGGAGGCCAAGGTGCCGAAGCTTCCCTCCCGAGCGGAGACCACCTCGGTCTCGGTGCCGCTGACGTCGGTGACCATCAGTCGGAGCCGGTCCGCGACCTCGTCGAAGTCGACCGTCTCGTCGAGGGCCTGGCTCAACGTCTCGTGCACGATCGCGATCGACCCGACCCGGCGTACCGCCTCCTCCAGAGCCGACCTCCCCTCCAGCGGCCCGATCCGCCGGGCCTGCAGACGCAACAGGGCGGCCACGGTCTGCAGGTTGTTCTTCACCCGGTGGTGGATCTCCCGGATGGTCGCGTCCTTGGTCATCAGCACCCGGTCCCGGCTGCGGAGGTCGGTCACGTCGCGGACCAGGACCAGTGCTCCCTCGTGCTCGCCGGTGGGACGGAGCGGGATCGCCCGCAGGATCAGCGCGGCGTCGTCGTTGCCGGTCTCGGTGTCCGAGGGGAGCCGTCCCCCGAGCACGGCGCTCAGCGTCGTCTCGTCAGGACGCCGCGCCGTGGGCACCAGCTCGCGGGTGACATCGGCCAGGACGAGCCCGGCGAGGTCGTGGGCCAGACCGAGACGGCGGTAGACCGACAAGGCGTTGGGGCTCGCGTAGGACACCCGGCCAGCCGGGTCGACGCGCACGAAGCCGTCCCCGACCCGCGGTGAGTCGGCATGGTCCGAACGCTGGCCGGGGAACGGGAAAAGGCCGTTGCTGATCATCTGGGCGAGGTCGTTGGCGGTCTGCAGGTAGGCGAGCTCCAGCCGGCTGGGGGTGCGTACGCCGAGCAGGTTGGTGTTGCGCGCGACCACGGCGATGATCTGCTCCCCCCGTCGCACCGGGATCGCCTCGACGCGCACGGGGATGTCGTCGCGCCACTCGGGATCGCCCTCGCGCGCCACCCGCCCCTGCTCATAGGCGGAGTCCAGCAGCGGTCGGGCGCCTGAGGCGACGAAGCCGCCCACCAGGTCGTCCAGGTACGCAGTCGGCCCTGTCGTCGGACGCATCTGCGCTCCAGCCCAGAAGCCACGGCCGTCCCGGTCCGGCAACCACAGCACCAGGTCGGCGAAGGAGAGGTCGGCGATGATCTGCCAGTCCGCCAGCAGCAGGTGCAGCCAGGCGAGGTCCGCGTCGTCGAGAGAGGTCCGCGCGTGGGCCAGGTCGTTCAGCGTCGGCACAACGCTCAGCCTAGGCGTGGAGAAGCCCGCCCGAACTCCGCCGAACGCCCCGGACCCGGCCACCCCGGTGGCAGAATCGCACCATGGCGACGTTCTGGGAGCAGGTGAGGGCCTCCGGTCTCACCGTTCCGGACGACCGCCCGCTCGACGAGCTTTCCGCCGAGCTGACCGCCATGCTGGGTGACCTCGACCCGCACCGCCGGGAAGGGCTGGGCTACGCGACGCTGAGCGCCTGGATCGCCGGTGGGGTGTACGACGAGCTGCTCGAGGGCCTTGGCGACGGGATGACGACCGGCCTCCGGATGGGCCTGGGTGAGAACGGCACCGACACGATCTTTCGCCGCAGCCTGTCCGCGCGGGTGCTGACCCAGTGCCTGCGAAGGGACGGCTCACGCGACCTGGTGTCCGCTGACGCCGTCCTGCGCTGGGGAGACCGGCTCGCCAGCTGGTTCGTGCGGGAGCAGGACCTGCGCGGCTTCGTGCCGGGCAAGGGCTGGGCTCACGCGGTGGCCAACGGTGCCGACGCGATCGCCGGGTTGGCGAACGCGCACTCGCTGGGCCGGCTGGAGCTGATCGTGCTCCTCGACGTGCTCGCCGACCGGCTACTGGCCCCGACCGAGCACCGGCTGGTCCACGGTGAGGCCGACCGGATGGCGGCGGCCACGATGACGATCCTGCGACGCGACCTGGTCGCGGTCGACGTACTCGAGCCGTGGGTCACCCGGCTCGTCGAGCAGGGAGCGGTAGCCGAACCCGAGCCGGACACGGCCCTCGACCGGGCAGGCCCGCCCGACTCCTCGATCGTCACCGGCAACGTGCAGTCCTACCTGCGCGCGCTGCACCTCCAGCTCGCACTCACCCCGACTCCGCCGAGCTGTCGCGCCGACGTGCTCCTGGTGGTGATCGAGCAGCTGCGGCGCGCGAACCCGCACGTGCTGGGCGCATAGCATCGTCGGGTGAGCTCTCCCGATCCGCTCGACGGTCACGGCGGCGAGCACGCCGTCGCCGTCGCCACCGAAGCCGCCTACCCCCGCAACACCTTCGGGGTGTGATCGGTGTTCACCCTCCGCGCCGCGGGTCCTGACGACGCCGACGAGGTCGGCCGGGTCACGGTCGAGGCCTATGCCGAGGACGGCTACCTCTCGCTCGAGGACGGCTACGTCGACGAGCTGAGCGACGGTGCCGCACGAGTGAAGGATGCCGAGGTGTGGCTCGCCGAGGACGAGAACGGGATCCTCGGCTCGGTCACCTTCTGCCGACCGGGTACGCCGTACGCCGAGCTGGCCCGTCCCGGAGAGGGCGAGTTCCGGATGCTCGGTGTCGCCCGCAGGGCGAGACGGCAGGGCGTTGCGGAGGCCCTGGTGGTCCGCTGCATCCAGCGCTGCCAGGAGCTCGGGTACGACGCCGTGGTGCTGTGCAGCATGCAGGAGATGGCCGGCGCACACCGCCTCTACGACCGACTCGGCTTCCGTCGGCTGCCCGACCGCGACTGGACTCCCAAGCCAGGAGTCGACCTGGTCGCCTTCATCCGCCCGGTGACCTGAGCCGCGAGAGGAAGCGGTCCCGATCGACGACGGTACGTCGCACCTCGCCGTGGCCGACGACCCGATCATCGACCAGGTGGCGCGCGACTACTTCCAGGCGCACCAGCCGGCCGTCGACGAGGACCACGCTCGCGGTGACCGAGAGCCGCTGACCGACCGGGCTCGGAGCCAGGTGCTCGAGGTCCACCCGACTGCCGACGCTGGTCTGCGTCTCGCCGATGCTCTCCGAGATCGCGGCAACGCTGGCGGCCTCGCCCCAGGCAAGCAGCCGCGGGGTGCCGAGCACCGGAAGATCTCCGGAACCGAGAGCCGCCGCGGTGTCGGCCGAGGTGACCGTGAACTCCAGGGTCGCGCTCTGTCCAGGCTGCATCGGCCCAGCCAACCAGATGCCACACGGCGGGCAGCCCGGTCGGCGTGCTGCCCGTCGTCGATTGGCCCCGGTGGACGTGGACCTGAGAGACTCGGTGCTTGCCCCACTTCAGTTTCGGGGCTCCGACGCCGAACTCAGCAACCACCGACACGACGGGGAGGCACCGATGGGGAAGACCGGACGCAAGCGCCGCGCGCGCAAGAAGAAGACCGCCAACCACGGCAAGCGCCCGAACGCCTGAGGCCCGAGACGCCCAGCCGCACCGAGCGACCGGCCCAGGAAGCTACTCGGGGTCGGTGGAGACGCGGGTCTCGGTGACCTCCACCTGGACCCGCCGGATCCGGAGCAGGACCTTGTCGCGCAGGCCCTCCGGGGCCCGCTCGGCGCACGAACGCGCGACCAGCGTCTTCACGGTGCGCTCCAGGTCGTACTTGGCCAGACACGGCCCGCACTCGTCGAGGTGCCGCTCGATCTGCGCGCAGTCGGCGTTGTCGAGCTCGTTGTCGATGAAGAAGAAGACCCGCTCGAGCACTTCCGAGCAGTCGGTCTCATGCGGCCTGCCGCAGCTCATGACCCGCCTCCGTCCTCGACGCCCGTGGAGGCCGGGGCCAGGTTGCGGTCCTGGACGTAGCCTTCGAGCATCGACCTCAGCTGACGGCGGCCCCGGTGCAGCCGAGACATCACCGTGCCGATCGGTGTGCCCATGATCTCGGCGATGTCCTTGTAGGGGAAGCCCTCGACGTCGGCGAGGTAGACCGCCAGCCGGAAGTCCTCCGGCAACTCCTGCAAGGCGTTCTTCACGTCGCTGTCCGGCAGGTGCTCGAGCGCCTCGGTCTCCGCAGACTTGAGCCCCGATGAGGTGTGCGACTCGGCGCGATGCAGCTGCCAGTCCTCGACGTCCTCGGCCATCGACTGCTGCGGCTGCCGCTGCTTCTTGCGGTAGGAGTTGATGAAGGTGTTGGTCAGGATGCGGTAGAGCCAGGCCTTGAGGTTCGTACCAGGTCGGAACTGGTGGAAAGCCGCGAACGCCTTGGCGAAGGTCTCCTGGACCAGGTCCTCGGCATCGGCCGGATTGCGGGTCATCCGCATCGCGGCCGAGTAGAGCTGATCGAGGTACTGCATCGCGTCACGCTCGAAGCGCGCGGACCGCTCCTCGTCGGTCTCCGTGACCTCGGCGGCCTCCGGTGAGGACGAGACAGCGACCTCCTCGTTCCCGGTCGAATCACTCATTGTCCCCCAGCCTAGCCGTGGCCTGGTGGCTTCCAACGGCGAGAGGCTCCGGGTGAATGTGGCGAGCATGTGACGCCTTTCTCCCCTCGTGCTCCGCGCGATCTTCGGAAGGCTGAACACCTCACCGATCGATTCGATTCCCCACCACCTCGCGCACGATCCACTCGAGCGTGGCTTCGACCACGATGCCCAGCGCATCCTCCTGGCTGATCTCGCCCCTCCGGGGCACCGAGAACGAGTGGTCGGCGGAGGGGACCACGGCGAGGTCGTAGCGGTCCGGGAACTCCTCGGGCCGGCCGAAGGGGTCGCGCTCGCCCTGCACCACCAGCGTGGGCAGGTCGGCGGCGTCGAGCTCGGGAAGCCGTGACTTGTCCGGCTTGCCCGGTGGATGCAACGGGAAGGCCAGTGCCAGACATCCGGAGGCACCCAGGGACGGAGCGCACCGCGCAGCGGACCGGGCACCCGCGCTACGCCCTCCCAGGACCAGCGGCGTGCGCACCCGGGTGCTGTTCACCGCAGCGATCAGGCACTCGTCGAGCACCGCCGGCCGCGGAGCCAGCTTCTTGCCCGCCACCTGCCAGGGCTGCTCGAGTCGGACCACCGAGATCCCCTGTCGAGGCAGTGCCTGGGCGAGGGCAACGAGGTCCGGCGCCTCGATGCCCCCGCCTGCACCGTGGCCGAGCAGCAAGGTGGCAACCGGGTGCCTGGACCGGTCTCCGACGAGGCGGGCGTCGCCGTGTGGCGTGGAGACCACCCGGACGGTGCTCAACCGGGGCTCATTCGGGGCTCATCCTGGGCTCATCCTGGGCTCATGCCGGCGGCGGTGGTTCTGTGGCCAGCGGCTGGAGCAGCTCCTCGCCGTTGTTCTTGACGTTGTTGACCAGGGTCGAGACCGGGTACGCCTCCAGTCGTCCCGGCGCCGCCGGGACGAGCAGGTCCATCAGGTCACTGGCAGCCGACACACTCGGGTTCAGCCAAGCGGACCAGCGTTCCGGCTCGACCAGCAGCGGCATCCGGTCGTGAATGTGGCCCAGGTCGTCCTCGGCCGAGGTGGTCAGCACTGTGCAGGTCCAGCGGAACCGGTCGTGGTCGTCCTCGTCCTTGGTGGGGTCGCGCCAGATCTCGTAGAGACCGGCCATCGCCAGCGACCCACCGTCGGTCGGGTGGATGAAGAACGGCTGCTTCAGCGGCCTGCCTGACTTGGTCTTCTGCTCGGTGGCGTACCACTCGTAGTAGCCGTCGGCGGGCAACAGACAGCGGCGCGAGGCGAAGGCCTTGCGGTAGGCCGGCTTCTCGGTGACCGTCTCCATCCGTGCGTTGATCATCCGGTTGCCGATCGACGGGTCCTTGGCCCAGGAGGGCACCAGCCCCCAGGTCAGCACCCGAAGCTGCCGCTCGGCGGGGGGCTGCGCCTGGGTGCCGGCTTCTGGACCGTCGCTCTGCTTGGAGGCGCGCTCGAGGACCGCGTACACCGGCTTGGTCGGCGCCACGTTGTAGTCCGGGGCGAGGGTCTCCTTGACCGCGCTCTGGTCGATGTCGAACTCCTCGGCCAGGTCATCCGGGCGGCGGCTCGATGCATAGCGACCACACATAGCGCCCTAGGTTAGCCGCGAGGCGGCCTCAGCAGGTGTGGGCGAGCTCGTCCAGCAGGCTCGGTGCCAGGGTGGCGGACGCGGGCAGACCCTCGATCCACAGCCGCGCGGCACCGGCACCGAGGCTCGGGTCGGCGAGGAACTCGCGCAACAGGCCGACGGACGTGCCCAGCCTCGGCTCCCGGCGTACGACGACAACGGCGCTGTCCAGCCCGAGCCGGCCGATCGTCTCTCCGGAGAACACCGTGCGGATCACCTCAGCGACCCGCACCAGGTGCAAAGCTCGGGTGAAGGGATGCTCGGTGGGGTCGGCGTGCCGGTCGAAGGCCATCCGCACGACCACCAACGCATGCGTCTGCTCCAGGCAGGTGCCGGCCTGCTCGGCGTGCCGGTAGAGCTCGGCCAGCCGGGTGCGCACGTGTGCGATGCTGGCCAGCCCCGTCAACGGGTCCTCACAGGAGACCTGCTGCAGATACCCCAAGGTCGCCTCCGCCCAGGCAACCGAAACGGCTTGGGCGGCGTCGAAGTCCGGTGTGCACCCTCGGATGAGCCGATAGGTCGCGCGAAGTCCGTCGAGTGCCTCTCCCAGGGTGGCACCGTCTCGGGCAACATCGCGACCGACGACTGCGCAGGCAGCGGTGACGTTCGACTCGGACGTCAAGGCCTCCCCTACCGCCTGGAAGCGAGACGGCACCTCGTGCCGAACCGCTTCAGGCAGGTCCTGCCCGTCCGCCCGGTCCTCCACCTCGCCGTGTGCTCGTGTGGATGACCCGAAGAACGCCACCGTCGCCTCCTCCCGTTCGCACAGTCACCACCCCCCGGTGAGCGGCGTCTGCACCGATGAGACGGGCCGGCCGGCCTGCTATGACGTGATTCGGCCAGGCAGGACCTCGACTGCTGTGCGACAAATTTCCCCGAACCGCGTACAGCGATCCGGAATCGGTCTATTTTGAGGCACCAGACGGGGGCCCAGCCCTGGTTCCCCCTTCTTTTCCACGAAGATGACAGACCTGCTGAGCGACCTCGAGACGCCTAGCGACGCCGAGCTGATCTCGCGCGTACGCGGCGGAGACGCTGCCGCCTACGGCGAGCTGTTCTCCCGACACGTCGACGCCGCCAACCGGCTGGGCAGACAGCTCGACCGGGGTCCGGACGCGGACGACCTGGTCTCCGACGCCTTCGCCAAGGTGTTCCAGCTGCTGCAGGCCGGGCGCGGCCCGGACGTGGCGTTTCGCGCCTACCTGCTGACCGCTGTGCGGCGTCTGCATGTCGACCGGATCCGGGCAGGGGCGCGACTGCAGTCCTCCGACGACATGGAGCACTTCGACCCGGGCGTGCCCTTCCGGGACACCGCCGTCGCGAGCTTCGAGAGCGGAGCCGCGGCCAAGGCCTTCGCGTCCCTTCCAGAGCGCTGGCAGCTGGTGCTGTGGCACCTCGAGGTCGAGGGTCAGAAGCCGGCCGAGATCGCGCCGCTCCTCGGGATGAGCGCGAACTCGGTGTCTGCGCTGGCCTACCGGGCCCGCGAGGGGCTGCGCCAGGCCTTCCTCACGATGCACCTGTCTGACATCTCCGCCGAGGAGTGCCGCTGGGTCGTCGAGCACCTGGGAGGTTACGTCCGGAAGGGCCTCTCCAAGCGGGACAGCGCCAAGGTCAGCGACCACCTCGACGAGTGCCGACGGTGCACCGCGATGTACCTCGAGCTCACGGAGGTCAACTCCAACCTCTCCGGGATCCTTGCGCCGTTGCTGCTCGGCGCCGCAGCGGGGGGTTACCTGGGGACGTCCGGCTCCATCGCCGGCACCGGCCTGCTCGGGCTCAGCGGGAGGATCCGCGACGTGCTCGCCGCTCACGCGGGAGTCAGCGCCGGGGTAGCCGCGTCGATCGCCACCGTCACCGCGGTCACGTTCTTCGGC
This sequence comes from uncultured Nocardioidaceae bacterium, assembly GCA_902805855.1. Classification (GTDB taxonomy): domain Bacteria; phylum Actinomycetota; class Actinomycetes; order Propionibacteriales; family Nocardioidaceae; genus Nocardioides_C. The sequence continues at coordinate 18,487 of CADCUJ010000043.1, read as the reverse complement.
ATCGGCCAGGACGGCAGCGCTGCGACGGGAGTCGAGCAGCCGGCGGCAGCCCGGTCGCAGGAGCGGTACGCCGCCGCTCCCGACGACCCGGGGCCCGGCGGTGCAGGGTCGACGGCGGACGAGCAACGCAACTCCACGGGGCCACGATCCGGCGCGGTCGATGCCGGAAATGGTCCACGCGTGGCTGCGCGATCGGATCCCACCGAGTCGAAGCGTCCTGAAAAGGTGGCCGCGCAAGAGCGGTCCCTCACCGCTGCCCCCACCAGGGCCGAGAAGGGCGATGCGGCAGAGCCGGACCCCGTTGTCGAGGCAGAGGGCGGGGCCGACAGCGCCGAGGAGTCCGTGCCCGAGCCGGCGCCCGACGGCTCCGATGACAGCGGTGGCGGGGACAGCGGTAACGGCGGGCCCGGAGACGGTCCCGGAGACAACGGCGGGCCTGGACCCGGCGACGGCCCCGGAGACGGCGGCCCCGGAGACGGACCCGGCGACGGCGGCCCCGGAGACGGACCCGGAGATGGCGGACCCGGAGACGGTCCCGGAGACGGTGACGGCCCGGGAGACGGTGACGGCCCGGGAGATGGTGACGGCCCGGGAGACGGTGACGGTCCTGGAAACGGGGATCCCGGCGACGGTGGTCCTGGCGACGGGGATCCCGGCGACGGTGGTCCTGGCGACGGGGATCCTGGAGACGGCGACGGACCCGGAGACGGCGACGGTGGAAACGGCGGGGGCGGCAACGGTCACGGCAACGGGCACGGCAACGGGCATGACGAGCACGGCAACGGCAACGGCACCGGTCACGACCACCATGAAGACGACGCCGAGCATGCCGACGATGAGGACCACGACCGAGGTGGCGGCCGGGAGGACCGGGACGACTGAGAGCAGTCGGTCCCGCATCCGGTCAGCCGCGACCTGATCCGACGTGCGGCCTGCGCCGGGCCGCCGGCCCCCCTCCCAAGGGGCCGGATGATGCCCGACAGACAGCGGCCGCCCAGGCGGATGCCTGGGCAGACATACCCCCCGAACCTGTCAGAGCCCGACGCACTTGTGACCGAGGCTCGCCAAAGATGACTCACTCGTGTCATGCCCCGGGCCCCAGGCTGGTCCGTTCGACCCATGCCGCCGGGCAGCCGACCCGGCACGAGGCGTAACCACCTCGCTGCGGGGTAAGAATTGCCTCATGACGCCCAGCAGACTCCTCGCCCGTCCCCTGCTCGCCTCCATGTTCCTCGCCGGCGGGGTCAGCTCGCTCCGCAACCAGGACTGGGCGGCCCAGCAGGCCAAGCCCGTGGTCGACAAGATGCTGCCTGCTGGCCAGCGGCTTGCGGACAAGGTCTCGCCGGGCCTGTCCTTGCCGAAGGAGCCGGCGACCTGGGTGAAGATCAACGCAGCGGTGCACATCGTCGCCGGCTTCACCCTGGCGACCGGACGCGCGCCGCGGCTCTCCTCTTTTGCTCTGGCCACCACGCTGGTGCCGACCACGGTCGCTGGCCACCGGTTCTGGCAGGAGTCCGACCCGACGTTGAAGGCCAACCAGCAGGCCCACTTCTTCAAGAACCTCTCGATGCTCGGCGGTCTGATGCTGGCGAGCGTCGACACCGAAGGCAAGCCGGGCCTGGCCTGGCGCGCGCGGCGAGCGGCCTCCGACGCCCGCCGAGAGACCCGTCACTTGAGCAAGGCGGCCCGGCGGGAGGCCAAGCTGGCGGCCAAGAGCGTTCGCAGCTGAGCGAACCGGGGCTAGCCTCGATCCGATGACCGAGTCGCCCCAGACCCCTGCCTGGCCAGCGCCGAAGGCCGAGCAGCCGATCTTGGCGACGGTGTCCCTCCCCGGGTCGAAGTCGCTGACCAACCGAGCCCTGGTGCTCGCTGCCCTCAGCGACGGGCCGTCGGTGGTGCGCGATGCACTGCGCTCCCGGGACACCGACCTGATGGCGTCCGCCCTGCGCTCGCTGGGGGTCGACGTGGACACGGCCGGCGCCGACTGGTCGGTGCGCCCAGGGGTTCTGCGCGGACCGGCGACGATCGACTGCGGCCTGGCCGGGACCGTGATGCGCTTCGTACCACCGGTGGCCGCGCTGGCGAACGGCCGGATCGCCTTCGACGGGGACCCGCATGCTCGATCCCGACCGATGGCCGAGGCACTCGACGCGCTGCGGGCCTTCGGTGTGACCGTCGAGGACGAGGGTCGTGGGACGTTGCCGTTCGCGGTCGTCGGCAGTGGCCGCGTGCAAGGGGGAACGGTCGTGCTGGATGCGTCGGCGTCCAGCCAGATCCTGTCGGGCCTGCTGCTGGCCGGTGCCAGGTACGCCGACGGGGTCGACGTACGCCACCAGGGCTCGCCGATCCCCTCCCTGCCCCACGTCGAGATGACCCTCGAGCAGCTGCGCCGACACGGCGTCGAGGTCGACGACACCGAGCCGGACCGGTGGCGGGTGCCGTCGGGACCGATCCGAGCGGTCGACGTGACGATCGAGCCGGATCTGTCCAACGCGGGACCGTTCGTGGCCGCCGCCCTCGTCACCGGCGGCCGGGTGACGGTCCGGGGTTGGCCTCGGCGTACCACCCAGGCCGGGGACCGGCTCCGTGGCCTCGCGGCAGCGATGGGGGGCGGCGTCGAGCTCTCCGACGAAGGGCTCACCGTCACCGGCACCGGTGCGCTCGAGGGCATCGACCACGACTTGCACGACGTCGGTGAGCTCACTCCCGTCGTCGCTGCCCTGTGTGCCCTGGCCAAGTCGCCGTCACGGCTGCGCGGGGTGGCGCACATCCGCGGACACGAGACCGACCGGCTGCATGCGCTCGCCACCGAGCTGAGCGGTCTCGGCGCCGACGTGACCGAGAGCGACGACGGGCTCGACATCCGCCCGGCGACGATGCACGGCGGGGTGTTCCGGACCTACGCGGACCACCGGATGGCGCAGGCAGGGGTCATCCTCGGACTGGCCGTCGACGGCGTGCTGGTCGAGGACGTCGCCACGACGGCGAAGACCTACCCCGACTTCGCCGACTCCTGGTCGAGGATCATCTAGGTGGAGGCGCGGGGACGCGACTACGACGACCACAGGCGGTTCGACCGTCCACGACGAAGCACGAGGCCACGCACCAAGGACCGGCCCAGCTATCACGACGCGCTCGAAGCGATGGTGGTCACCGTGGACCGCGGCAGATTCGGCTGCCTGGTCACCGACCCGGAGGGCGCCCCGGGGGATGCCGACCGCGCGGTGACCGCGATGAAGTCACGTCCGCTCGGACGCAAGGGCGTCGTGGTCGGTGACCGGGTCCGCCTCGTGGGCGACGTGAGCGGTTCGGACGGCACGCTGGCGCGGATCGTGGAGGTCGTGGAGCGGCGCACCGTGCTCCGCCGTACTGCCGACGACGACGACCCCGTCGAGCGGGTCATCGTGGCGAACGCCGACCAGCTGGTGGTCGTGGCAGCTCTCGCCGACCCCGAGCCACGCCCCAGGCTGATCGACCGAGCGCTGGTGGCCGCCTACGACGCCGGGCTGGAGCCGTTGCTGTGCCTGACCAAGCCCGATCTGCGGGATCCGGAGACGTTGTTGTCGATCTACCGCCCACTCGGCGTGCCCTTCGTGGTGACCCAGCGGGGTCAGGAGGTGTCCGAGGTCCGGCAGCGGCTGGCGGGCAGGATCAGCGTGCTCGTCGGGCACAGCGGCGTCGGCAAGTCGACCCTGGTCAACGCCTTGGTCCCCGGAGCGTCGCGCGCGATCGGCGCGGTGAACGCAACCACCGGCCGGGGCAGGCACACCTCGACGTCGGTGCTGATGCTGCGGCTGCCTCCGACGGCGGGGTCGGCGAGCGGCTGGATCGTGGACACCCCCGGCATCCGGTCCTTCGGCTTGGCCCACGTCGACCCGCGACACCTGATCGGGGCCTTCCCGGACCTGGCCCGACTGACCGGAGACTGCCCGCGCGGTTGCCGCCACGGTTGGCAGGAGCCGGAGTGCGCGCTGGACGGCGCGATCGAGTCCGGACAGACCGAGCGGGAGCGGGTGGACTCCTTCCGCAGGCTGCTCGCGAGCCGTGAGCGCGGGGACAGCGACTGAGCACCGCGGGGCATAGCCTGTGGGCCATGGCCACGAACTTCACCGACGACCTGAGGCTGGCGCACGTGCTCGCCGACGACGCGGACTCGCTGACCGCCAGCCGGTACAAGGCGCTCGACCTGCACGTGGTCAACAAGCCGGACCTGTCCCCGGTCACCGACGCGGACGAGTCGGTCGAGGAAGGCATCCGGCGCACGCTCTCACGAGCCCGGCCACGTGACGCGGTGCTGGGCGAGGAGTACGGCTCGTCCGGGTTCGGTCAGCGCCGGTGGGTGGTGGACCCGATCGACGGCACCAAGAACTTCGTCCGCGGAGTGCCGGTGTGGGCCACGTTGATCGCGCTGATGGTCCAGGACGAGGTGGTGGTCGGCGTGGTGTCCGCTCCGCAGCTGAACCGCCGCTGGTGGGCGGCGAAGGGCAGCGGCGCCTGGACCGGCAAGTCCCTGCTGCGCGCGACGGAGTGCCGGGTCTCCGACGTGGCGCAGCTCGAGGAGGCGTCGTTCTCCTACGCCTCTCTGGGCGGCTGGGAGCAGCGAGACCGGCTCGAGGACGTGCTGGCGCTGTCCCGGCGGTGTTGGCGCACGCGTGCCTACGGCGACTTCTGGTCCTACATGCTGGTGGCCGAGGGAGCCGTCGACATCGCCGCTGAGCCCGAGCTTGCGGTGCACGACATGGCGGCGCTCGACGTCATCGTGCGCGAGGCGGGCGGCCGGTTCACCTCGCTCGACGGCACCCCGGGGCCGTTGGGCGGGAACGCACTGGCCAGCAACGGGCGGCTGCACGACCGGGTGCTCGCGTTCCTGGGTTCGCTGCCCGACGACGACACGGACCCGGACACGCAACCACCGCCGGCGGGTCGGCTGCACGACCTCAGCGCACGTCGACGGGCCCAGCCGGCGGAGCAGTCAGCCGGTCCGGGGTCGGAGCGTCCACCAGGCCCGGACGGCGGGAGCTGAACACGCGCAGCAGGTACGGCGCCACGAGTAGCCCGGCCAGGTCGAACCATCCGTAGCCTCCGGCAGCGCCCGAGGGCGGGTTGCCGATGGAGACCCAGCCGGTGGGGTCGTGCGTCTGCCAGACCCAGGTGCCGAGCTGGGTCCCCAGCAGCTCGAGGTAGCTCACGGCGGCGAACGCGCCGACGTACACCTGCTTGGACGGGCCCCAGACCAAGAAGCCGACCAGGCAGGCGTACCAGAAGGCACCCAGAGCGTCCGGGCGCTCCGCCAGGAAGAGCCCGTGTCCGGCCCACGCACCACCGAGCACCAGTACTGCCGCGAGGCAGGCCCTCAGGTGGCGTTCCACGAAGCGGCTGTGGCCCAGCGCGAACGCCGAGAGGTAGACCAGACCGTGGCCGGGCGGCACGTACATGGGCACGTTGTCGAAGCGGTAGAGGTAGACCTCCAGGGTGGGGCTGAAGACGAACTCCACCAGCGTGGCGAAAGCCACCACCACCGCCGTCTGCGCCCGCACGACCGGGCTCACCTGGCGGAGGCCGAGCAGCAGCACGACCCAGGTGAGCAGCCCCAGGCCTCGTTGCAGCCACAGGCCGCCGCCGGAGTCCAGCCAGAGCACCAGGGAGAGCCAGCCCATCATCGCCACGCACGCCACCGGGCCGATGCGGTTCTCGCCGTGCACGGCGCAATCAAACCACCCCTGCGGTCCTGCGTTGTAATAGCCTGCTGGCAACCGACTGTCGCGGCGAGGAGGATCGATGCGGATCAACCAGGTGCTCTCTGCCAAGGCCAGCTCGGACGTGATCACCGTCCGCCCGGATGCGACGGTTCGCGACCTGGTGGCGGCGCTGGCCGAGCACAACGTCGGTGCCCTGATCGTGAGCAGCGACGGCAGCCGGGTCGAGGGCATCGTCTCGGAACGGGACGTGGTGCGTCGCCTGCACGAGGACGACTCTGCTCTCGACTCTGCGGTGTCGGAGATCATGACCGTCGACGTGGCCACCTGCAAGCCCGAGGATGCGGTCATCGGCCTGATGCAGCTGATGACCGAGCGTCGTATCCGGCATGTCCCGGTCGTCGAGGGCGAGAGGTTGACCGGCATCATCAGCATCGGTGACGTGGTGAAGAGCCGGATGAGTGAGCTCGAGTTCGAGCGTGACCAGCTCGACTCCTACGTCCAGCGCTCGCAGACCTGAGCCGGGTCGAGCTACCGCGATGAGCGTCGGGGACGGTCCAGGACGTGACCTGGACTGGTCCAGGACCGGTGCCGAGGCGGGATGTTGTCGCGCCTGCGTGCACGCGAAGCTCAACGTCACCAGGCGTGCGACCGCCTACGTCCGGTGCCTCAGGGCAGCCTGGGACGAGCGCCTGGTCCGTTACCCCGCGCTGCCTGTGCTCGCCTGCCCCGGCTTCGAGCGGTCCGCGCGGAGGACTGACCCGACCTAGGGCCCCGCGACCCGGCAGCGAGCGGCACCGACCGCGACCACGTCACCGTGCCGCAGCCGGCGTCCGCGCCGGGTCTCCACCTCACCGTTGACGGTGACGAGTCCCTGCTCGAGCAGCGGCTTGGCCTCGGACCCGCTGTCGACGAGGTCGGCGAGCTTCAGGAACTGCCCCAGACGGATCGACTCCTCCCGGATCTCGACCGCGCGTGGCTCGGACAACGTGCTCTCCTGAGTGCTCAGAAGTCGAACAGCTCGCCGAGGAACGACTCCTTGCGCCTCTTCGTGTGGTCGCCGCTGTGCTGGCGACGTTGGCCGTGAGAGCGGTCGCCGTACGACTCCTGCCGGTAGGGGTCGGCCTCACGGTGCTCGTAGGCAGGAGGTGACCCGCTCGGGGCCTGCGTCCGCTGGGGAGGTACGTCGGCGCGGTCGATGATCTTGTCCAGCTCGCCGCGGTCGAGCCACACGCCACGACATTGCGGGCAGTAGTCGATCTCGATGCCCTGCCGCTCGCTCATCTGCAGGACGGTGTCGTCGATGGGGCACTTCATGGACTCAACCTACGGGGTCCGGCAGCGGTCAGGCGGCGAGGACCGCGACGGTGTGGATCGCCAGGCCCACCAGCCCGCCGACAAGCGTGCCGTTGATCCGGATGAACTGCAGGTCCCGGCCGACGTGCAGCTCGATGCGGCGTGCTGCCTCCTTGCCGTCCCAGCGGTCGATCGTGTGGCTGATCACGGTGGTCAGCTCCTCGCCGTACCGGGAGATCGCGAAGACCGCGAGGTCGGCGGCGTAGCCGTCCGCCCGCTCCTGCAAGGCCTCGTCCTCTACCAGCCGCTCGCCGAAGCGGGCCAGCTCGGCGACGCCGCGCCGGCGCAGCGGCCCCTCCGGGTCCTCCAGGGAGCCGAGCAGCGCCGTGCGGAACGCCTTCCACAGCGACAGCGCCGTGGTCACGAGCTGGGGGTGCCCGAGCACCCGTGACTTGAGGCGCTCCGCGCGCTGCTGGGTGGCCGGGTCGTGCAGCAGGTCCTGGGCAAGCTTCCCGAGCAGGTCGTCAAGGGCGTACCGAGCATGGTGAAGAGGATCCTCGCGGATGTCGGCGACCCATCGCACCGCCTCCAGGTGCAGGCGCGCGATCACGCGCTCGTTCAGTGTGGCCGGCGCCCACCACGGTGCCCGCTCGCCGACCACGTCGGTGAAGGTTTCCTCGTTCTCCACCAGCCAGCGGTGGGCCTCCGTGAGCGCCAGGTCGACCAGCCCGTGGTGGGCACCGTCGCGGACGACCTCCTGCAGCAGGCTGCCGGCCACCGGGCTGATCGGCTCCTCGAGGAACCGCGGGAGCAGCGCCTCCTCGACGAATGCGGTCATGTCCTCATCGCGCAGCCGCGACAGCCCGACCCGCAGCAGGCTCGCCGCCTCGTCGGCGACGCGTCGGCTGTTGTCCGGGTTCACCAGCCAAGTGCCGAGCCGGTGGCTCGCCCGGGCCGCCCGCATCCGGTCCCGCACGACGTCCTCGGCGAGGAAGTTCTCGCCGACGAACTCCTGCAAGCTGCGGCCGAGCATGTCCTTTCGCCGCGGGACCAGCGCGGTGTGCGGGATGGGCAGGCCGAGCGGGTGCTTGAACAGCGCAGTGACCGCGAACCAGTCCGCGATCGCGCCGACCATCGACGCTTCCGCGCCGGCGTTGACGAACCCGAGGAAGCCGTCTGTGTCCAGGGTGAGCAGGTAAACGACCGCTGCTGCCACGAGCAGGGACACCGCCACCGTCCGCATCCGGCGCAGTCCCTGGCGCCGCTGCTCGTCGAGCGCTGGGTTCGCGGAGGTCATCGGCACGGACATCGCAGCGAACGTACACGAGCCGCGGCGACTTCTCCGGTGGTCAGCGAGGTGGTGGGGAGGTGACCGCCAGGTCCCCCACGAGGAGGGTTGGGGTGATGCCGGCGGCCACCGAGGCGCTCACCGTTGTGCCGACGGGGTGACGCACCGAGTGCGGCTGCCATGAACGCAGCGTGCGGCCGGAGCCGAGGGACACCGTGTGCAGCACGAAGGCGCCGTGGTACTCCACGGCCACCACCCGGGCCGACGAGGCCGGGTCCGCGGCCAGGGCGACCTCGTGGGGGCGGAGGACCACGTCCACGTCGACATCGCAGTCCGCCCAACCGGGCACCGTCGAGACCACTCCGATCTCGCAGGTCAACAGCGCGTCGTGGACGTTCGCGGGCAGAAAGTCCGCTTCCCCCATGAAGGAGGCGACGAACCGGGTCGCCGGTGACTCGAACACGCGTTGCGGAGTGTCTGCCTGCTCGATGGCCCCGTCGCGGATGACGACCACACGATCGCCGGTCGAGAGCGCCTCGGTCTGGTCGTGGGTCACCAGCAGCGCGGTGGTACCCGTCTCCCGCAGCACCGCGACAGTGTCCGCGCGTACCTGCGCACGCAGGTTCTCGTCCAGGCTGGAGAAGGGCTCGTCGAGGAGCATCACGACCGGCCGGGGTGCCAGGGCACGTGCGAGCGCCACGCGCTGTTGCTCACCTCCGGAGAGCTCATGTGGGAAGCGCGACGCCAGTGACCCCATCCGGACGAGGTCGAGCACCTCACCGATCCGGGCCGAGCGGTCGCGCCGGGACAGCCGGTCGAGCCCGAAGCCGACGTTGTCGTGCACGCTCAGGTGCGGGAACAGCGCGTGGTCCTGGAAGACCAGTCCCGCCCGACGACGCTCCGGAGGCTGCCACCCTCGGGCGCCGGCGACCACCTGGCCGCCGATCTCGATGGTGCCGGCGTCGGGCCGCTCGAGGCCGGCGACCAGGCGCAGCACCGTCGACTTCCCGCAGCCCGAGGGGCCGATCAGCGTGAGCAGCTCCCCCGGTGCGGCCCGCAGACCCAGCGAGGACGCGGCCACCACGTCGCCGTACGACTTGGACACCGACTCGAGCACCAGCGCGGGTGGGGCGTCGACCAGCTCGGTGCCCACCTCAGCCGACCCGGTGGAGTGCGTCGAGGAGACGTACCTGCCGGAACAGGAACGCCACGGGCACGATCGCGGCGGCGACGATCACCAGCGCCGGAAGGGCCGCCTGCTCCCAGAAGTTCTCCGACGCCAGCTCGAAGACCCACACCGAGACGGTGGTGAACCCGAACGGCCGCAACAGCAGCACGATCGGCAGCTCCTTCACGGCGTCGATCATCACCAGGACCAGTGCGACCATGACACCGGGGCGCACCAGCGGCAGGTGCACTCGGGTGAGGATCCGGCGCGGGGAGGCACCCAGGGTCATCGCGGACAGCGTCATCGTCGGCGAGACCTTGGCGAAGCTCGCGTCGACGGCCTGGTAGGCGGGCGCCAGGAACCGGACCACGTAGGCGTAGAGGATGCCGAGCACCGAGCCGGTGACCAGCAGGCCGGTGCCGCCCGGCACCCCGAGACCCCGCAGCGCGTCGTCGAGCACGTCGAAGGTGAGCAGCACGCCGATCCCGACCACGGCACCGGGAACCGCGTAGCCGAACGTGCTCAGCTGCGCCGCGGAACGGGCCAGCCGGCCGCTCCCGAGCCGCAGGCCGTGACCCATCGCCAGCGACAACGCGATACAGGCGGCGGCCGCGATCGCGGCGACCAGCAGGCTGTTCACCAGGTAGTCGACGAAACGGGGGTCGACCAGGCCCGAGGGGTCCGCGGCGGCGTCCTCGAGCGCCCATGCCAGCAGCCGGAGGACGGGGACCACGAAGCCGGCGCCGAGCACGGCCAGGCAGAGCGCGCTCGCCCCCCACGAGCGCCAGCCGGTCAGGGTCACCGGCCGGAGCCCGCGGCCGCGGGCCCCCTGCTGGTGGAACCGTGCCCGTCCCCGCAGCAGCCGCTCGGCGGCCAGGACGGCCACCGCGAAGACGAGCACGAGAACCGAGAGCCGGGTCGCCGAGCCGGGGTCGAAGCTGCCTCGCCAGACCAGGTAGACGCCGACCGACACCGTGCGGACGTTGAAGTACTGGACCGTCGCGAAGTCGGTCAGCGTCTCCATCATCACCAGCGCCAGACCCGCCGCAAGCGACGGCCTGGCCAGCGGGACGAGTACCTTCCAGAACGCGCGACGCCGGCTCGCGCCCAGGGTCCGCGCGGCGTCATAGGTGCCCGGTGACTGCTCGACCAGGGCGTTGCGCGCCAGCAGGTAGACGTAGGGGTAGAGCGTCAGCGACATCACCACGACCGCCCCGGGCAGCGAGCGCACCTCCGGCGTCCAGACGCCGTCGCCCAGCACTCCGCGCAGCGCACCTTGGACCGGTCCGGCCGAGTCGAAGGTGGACAGGAACACGAAGCCGAGGATGTACGCCGGCATGGCCAGCGGGAGCACCAGCAGCCAGGCCAGCACGTCTCGCAAAGGGAACCGGTGTGCGGTGACCAACCAGGCCAGCCCACCACCGACCAGCGTCGTGCCCACGGCAACACCGAGCATCAGCCCGAGCGTGGTGAGCACCATCGCGCCGAGACCGACGGGCAGCTGGGTGGCGCCCGTGGTGAAGACGCCGTCGACCACCACCGCGGCCACCGGGGTGGCCACCAGCACCGCGATCACGACGACCGCGGCCGACCAGACCGGGCGGCCGGTGGCGGCCGAGCTCACCGATAGCCGGCTTCGGCGAGCACGTCGACCGCCTGGGCGTTGAGGTCACCGTAGGCCTCGGCGTTGACCGGCATCCGGTCGAACTCGCCCCACTCGGCGATCAGCGGCTCGGGCTCCACATCCGGGTTGACCGGGTACTCGTGGTTCGCGTCCACGAAGTCGCTCTGGCCGTCCGCGGCGAGCCACTCCATCAGGCGTCTGGCCTGCTTCGGGCTGTCGGAGGACTTGACGATCCCGGCACCCGAGATGTTCACGTGGGTGCCGGCTCCCTCCTGGCTGGCCCAGTACGGCTCGACGTTCAGGTCCGGGTCCGCCTCGAGCTCACGCGCCAGGTAGTAGTGGTTGGTGATCGCCACGTCGCACTCGCCGGCGTCGACCGCCTCGAGCAGCAAGATGTCGTTGCTCATCACCTCCACCCCGTTGTCCACCCAGCCCTGCACGACGCGGCTCGCGTACTCCCGCCCGCGCAGGTCGATCAGGCTGGCCACCAGCGACTGGGTGTACGACGCCGTCTCGTCGCGCATGCACAGCCGCCCCTGCCACTTCGGGTCGGTCAGCCCGGCATAGGTGTCCTGCGGGTCGAACTCGGCGGGGTCCACGGCGTCGGGGTTGTAGACCACCGTGCGGGCGCGCAGCGCCAGCCCGTACCACCGGCCTTGCGGGTCCCGCAGGTCAGCAGGCACCGCCTCGTCGAGCACCGGGGAGTCGACGGCGGCGAGCTCGTCCTGGCGGGCGGCATTCCACAGGTAGCCCGCGTCGACGGTCATGAACAGGTCGGCCGGCGTCTGCTCGCCCTCGGACTTCAGCCGCTCGAGCAGTCCTGCGTCCTCGCCGTACAAGAACTCGACGGTGATGCCGGTCTCGTCGGTGAAGTCGGCGAACGCCTCCTCGAGGTCGTAGTGCCGGGCGGAGTAGACCTGCAGGTCGGCCGGCTCGTCGCCGATACCGAGGAAGCCGCAGCCGGACACGACGAGCGCAAGGGTGACGGCGACGCAGAGCAGTGCGGCGGTGCGGACCGGTCGACGCATCATGATCTCCTGGCAGGGAACAGCAACTAAGGCAAGCCTAACCTACGTCCTGGCCCGCGCAGCGGGGACGGCCAGGGCCGAGGGGACCAGGATCACCGCGAGCAGCAACAGCGAGTGGAGCACGCCGACCCGGTCACCGATGTACCCGAACAGTGGCGGCCCGGCGAGGAACGCGGTGTACCCGATCGTGGAGACGACGCTGACCCGGCCCGCGGAGTGCGCCGGGTCCTCCGCGGCTGCGCTCATCCCGACCGGGAACCCGAGCGAGGCACCGATCCCCCAGAGCACGATCCCGACCACCACGAGCACCGACACCTCGCCGAGAACGACCAGGAGCACGCCGGCCGCGGTCAGCGCCATGGTCACCCACAGCACCGGCACCCGGCCGAACCGGTCCAGGACCGCGGTCCCGCCGACCCTGCCCGCGGTCATCGCGGCCACGAACAGGGCGAAGCCGGCGGCGCCCAACCACGGCGGCACGTCGTAGCCGTCGACCAGCGCTACCGCCAGCCAGTCGTTGGCGACCCCTTCGCTCAGCGCCATCGCCATCACCATCAGGCCGAGCACCAGCGTGCGCGGCTCCGCCCAGGCACGCATCGGATGGCCTTGGCGCTCTGCCCGACCACGGTCGTCGCCGACCGGTAGGAAGGAGCGCACCGCGGTCACCGGGGCCGCTGCCACCAGCAGCGCGGCGACCCCCAGGTGGACGGGGATGGGCACCTGCAGACCGGCCGCTGCTGCGCCCGCCCCCGCGCCGACGACCGTGCCGAGGCTGAAGGCGGCATGGAAGCGCGGCATCACCGCGCGCCCGAGCCGGCGCTCCACCTCCGCTCCCTCGACGTTCATCGCGACGTCCCAGACTCCGGCTCCGAACCCGTTCAGGAACAGGCCGGCCGCAGTCACCCACGGGTCCGAGAGGACGCCGGCGCCCACGCCGGCCAGCGCGAGGCCGGCCGCGTCGAGGACCGCATTCGCGCCGACGACCCTCGAGGCCCCGAAGCGGTGCACCAGCCATCCGCTCGAGGGCAGGGCGATCAGGGCGCCCAGCGACAGGGACAGCAGCAGGGTGCCCAGGCGCCCCGGCGTCAGCTCCATCGCGTCGCGGGCCTCGGGGATCCGGGAGACCCAGGTCGCGAACGCGAACCCGTTGAGTGCGAACACCAGCGCCACGGCGTTGCGTGCGGGCAGGACGCGTTGGTCGGCGTCGGACATTTTCGGCGTCGTGGGCGGCTACTCGCCGCCGATGCGGACCTTGCTGACGATCATCGGGTGGTCGGTGGTCCGGGCGACCATCGGGCTCCGATCGGCCAGGTAGTCGGAGAACCTCACGTCGCGCGAGCCGAAGACCCAGTCGATGCTCATGTTGCGCGGCGGCCGGCATCGGCCGTCGTTGCTGCCGCCGTTGGCAGCGATCATGCCGGCGCGTCCGGTCATCAGGCAGAAAGCGCTCCGCCGCTCGTTGAGGTCGCCGACCAGGAAGACCGGGTGATCGGTGCGGGCTCTGAGGCGGTTCACCAGCGAGGCCTCGAGCAGGGCGGCCATCCGGCGCCAGCGCCCTTGGTTCGGGTGGTTCTTGGTGCTCGCCGGGTTGTGGAAGTTGCTGAAGAAGGCGCTCAGGCCGGTCTCCTTGTTGCGCAGGAGGACCACGGGCATCGGCCATCTGGAGCCGTTGAAGTAGGGGATCGGGATCGTGTTGGCCGAGACGACCTGCCACCTGTCACGGCGCCAGGCGATGGAGTTGTTCGAGCCCCTTCCACCCTTGCTGAATCCCGGGTAGATGTCCCAGCGGCCGTCGGTGTGCCGCAGGAATGCCCGCTGCTGGTCGAGCTGGAACTCCTGGAAGCCGACGACGTCGACCGAGTGCCGAGCCAGCAGGCTCGCGGCCCACCGGATGCGGGTGGTGCCAGGCGCCATCGCTGGCCGGTTGCCGCGGGCGGTGGTGTGCGAGCTGCCCAGGACGTTGAACGAGCTGAGCACGAAGTCGAGCGTGGGTGCGCGTGCCGGCACCGGGTCCGGAGCCAGCTCCGGCGTTGCTTCGATGGGCACCTCCGGTGCCTCCACCGGCTGCTCGGACTGGTCGGAGCGGCGCGACCGCTTCACTTGTTCGCGCTGCTCTTGCCTCTGCTCTTGCCGCAGGGCCGCCCTGAGCGCTGCTTTCAGGGCCGCGACCTGTCCCGCGTCGAACGACTGGGCGGGCCGGTTGGGCTTCGGTCGTGGTTGGGCACCGCGCTGCTTGCTCGCCTGGTCACCGGTCTGCTCACCGGCCGCATCGCCCGGCTGCTCATCGGCTTGCTCATCGGCTTGCTCATCGGATTGCTCGTTGGTCTCACCGGCCGCAGCACCCGGATCGCCGTCAGCCTTCGGCGCGCTCGAGGACCGCTCCGGCTCGACCGCGGCACCGGTGAGGTCCGCCTGGTCGATCGACGCCCGAGTCCAGACGACGCTCAGCGCCAGAGCAGCGGCGGCGGCCGTCGCCACCAGGGCGAGCAGGCCGCGCTTGTGGTGCATGAGCGCAGAATACCCGTCGGCGGCGCGCGACGCCGTCCGTCGAGCGTGCGTCCCGCGGGTCGCGCGGTTGGCCGATGCGCTGTGCTGATGCCCGGCGAGGAGGGTGCAGCCAAGAGTCGTCGAGCGATGCGGCTGGCAGGCGAAAACCGGCAGCACCGTCCGGCGGCGTTCTAGACCGCTGCGGTGGCCCCCTTGCCCTTTACCCGCGGATCCAGCAACGTGCCAGAAGTAAAGACGTGGAGGTGCCGGCATGTCGGGGAGGGACCCTCGAGAGGGCCCGGACGTCGAGAGCCCTGGTCCACGAGATCGTCGCAGCGAGTTCCTTCGGTCCCGTGGCCAAGACGACGACCAGGCCTTCTACCGCCCCTCGACCGCAGACCCGCCCGACGACTCGCCCGACGACTCGCCCGACGGGGACACCGACGGGGCCACCGCGTCCGATGCACCGCTCGAGCAGCCTCGGGAGCCCGAGAACGACGAAGACGGCCCATGACCTGAGGGGCACGACATGCGGGGAACAGGGAACGAAGGCGCCAGCGGCCGGGTGGTCGAGCCCGACGGCCTGCCACCGCGGCCGCACGGCGGAAAACCGATGCTGCGCCTGCTGCAGCTCCTGGAGAGCCAGGCACTGACCCAGGTCGCGGAGCAGCGCGTCCGCAGCGCGGTCTCGGAGGACGAGGAGAAGGCGGCCGTCGACCGGGCCCGGAGCCTCGGGGTGCTCTCCGGCTCCAGGTCCGCGGGGCGACGAGGCGCGAAGAAGACCACCTCAGCCGCCCAGGCGGGGCCGGACACCGTCGCCGCCACCTACGCAGCCGCGGCCGAAGACCTGGGCCCGCCGACTCCCACCGGTCCGCAATGGAGATCGGTCGGCCCGTGGACGATCACCAACGGACAGACCTACGGCAGCAGCCGGGTCAACGTCTCGGGGCGGATCTCGGCGTTGGCCGTCGACCCGTCCGCCCCTGCGCACGTCCTGGCGGGAGCCGCCAACGGCGGGGTGTGGGAGAGCTGGGACCGCGGCGCCTCCTGGACGCCGCGCAGCGACTACCAGTCCACGTTGACGGTGGGTGCGCTGGCGTTCGACCCCTCCTCCCCGTCGACGGTCTACTGCGGAACCGGGGAGGGTGACTGGTGGTCGTTCCTGGGCAACGGGGTGCTGAAGTCGACCAACGGCGGTGCGTCCTGGAGCCCGGTGTGCACCGCGCCGTTCGTCGGTCAGGGGTTCTACCGGCTCAGGGTCGACCCGGCCGACGGTGACCGGCTGTACGCCGCCACCACGGCAGGGCTCTATGTCTCCACCGACGGCGCGGTGAGCTGGACCCGACGGCGCACCGCGGTCACCTGGACGGTCGCCAAGCTCCGGCGTGAGATCCTGGCCGGCTGCCGGGACGGGGTGTTCCGGTCGACCAACAACGGGACGTCGTGGGCCGCGGAGGCACTTCCCGGCGCTCCGGCCTCGTTCGACCGGCTCGCGGTCGCCCTGTGTGGGGCCGACCCCGACGTCGCCTACGCCTGGGGGGCCGGCCCGCCGTACTCCCCCGACCCGACGCCCTACCTGTGGCGTCGCGCCGGAGGCACCTGGACGGCCATCCCGACGCCACCGGGCGTGGCCACGAACCAGGCCTGGTACGACTGGTACGTCGCCGCCGCGCACGACGACGACGGTCAGGTCTACTGCGGGTCGATCGAGATCCACCGAGGCGACCAGACCGCGGGCGGGTGGACCTGGCGGGTGCTCACCAACAAGGGGACCACCGGTGACTCGATCCATCCCGACCAGCATGCGATCGCCTTCGAGCCCGGGGCTCCGGACACGATCTACGCGGGCAACGACGGTGGCGTGTACCGCTCACCCGACCGCGGCATCACCTGGCAGAGCTGCAACAACGGCCTGGCGGTCACCGAGTTCGAGTACATCGCCCAGGACTGGGGCTCGGCGCGCTGGCTGATCGGCGGCACCCAGGACAACGGGACCAACCGGTGGACCGGCTCCTCCACCTGGGAGCACGTCGAGGACGCCGACGGTGGCGATGTGTCGGTCAACCGGCAGGCACCGGACACGGTCATCCACAGCCGCCAGTGGGGCGCGCTGCTGCGCTCGACCTCCCGTGGGTCCTGGGGCACCTGGGGGTGGGTCGACCCGGCACGGCCTGCGGGCGAGGGAACGGGCCTGTTCTACCCGCCCGTCGAGACCAGCGCGACCACCGGCAACACCACGGCGATCGGCATGCAGGCGCTCTACGTCTCTCGCGACAACGGCAGCACCTGGACCCGGCTCGGGTTCCCGACCGCGGGAACGGCGTCGGCGATGTACATCCCCGACCCGGACACCGTCCTGGTCGGCCTCACCGACGGCCGGGTCCTGCGCACCCGGTTCTCCACCACGTGGTCGGCGCTGACCGCGTTGACGACCCCGCGGGCCGGAGCCTTCGTCAGCGACCTCTACGCCGAGGCCGGTGCCAACGGCCGGCTGATCGCCACCAGCCGGGCCACCGGCGGGGGGCGGGTCTTTGTCTCCGACGACGGCGGAGGGCGGTGGACCGACCGGACGGCGGGGCTGCCCGCCTTGCCGATCAACGCGGTGGCCGTCGACGACGGCAACCGCAACCGGATGTGGGTCGCCGCGGACCTCGGCGTCTACCAGAGCTGGGACGCCGGAGCCTCGTGGACGAGCTTCGCCAGCTCGCTGCCGAACGCGTTCGTCGGCGACCTGGTCTTCCAGCCGCACGCGCGGGTGCTCCGGGCCGGCACCCGGAACCGAGGGGTGTGGGAGATCCCGGTCGACGGATGGATGACCCAGCCATCGTGCGGGACCCAGTGGACGGGGAGCCTGGCCGCCAACGAGACCAAGCGGTGGTTCACCTTCCGCTGGCCGGCCACCTGGCACGTGGTGTGGACCGTGATGCCGACGAGCATCGCTCTCGGAGCCCCCCAGGTCTCCTGGCAGGTGCAGGTGGAACGCGCCGAGCCGGAGTACGCGACGTACTGGATCACCGTGCGCAACCTGACCGCCGCACCGGTCACCTTCGAGGGTCGCTTCGCGATCTTGAGCCGCTACTAGGAGTCACGACATGTGGACGAACGTGCAATTCACCGGGTCGCTCGGCCCGAACGAGACCAAGCGGTGGTTCACCTTCAACTGGCCGACCACCTGGCACGTGGTCTGGTACATGATGCCGACCACCGTCCGCCTCGGTGCCCCCGAGGTCGACTGGGACGTGGCGGTGGAACGCGCCGACGCGACCCGCTGCACCTACTGGATCACGGTGAAGAACCTGACACCGGTGCCGGTCACGTTCGAGGGCAGGTACGCAGTACTCAACTGAGGAGGCAGCTGTGCGCGTGAGCATCAACATCGACGACGGGGACGGCCCCGGGATCGACAGCGAGACCGGGGTGGTCCTCGAGCCGCCGCTGGCCGTCGCGCCTGACCCGTCGGCCCCGCCGGCGGACCTGGCCGCCCGCGCGGAAGCGCTGGGGGCCCTGTCCGCGGGACCGGCACCGGG
>CADCUJ010000043.1:0-363 GCA_902805855.1 uncultured Nocardioidaceae bacterium | reverse complement strand
ACGGCTTCGGCGCCACCGAGGACCTTGCCGCAGGTGCCGCACCCGGGCAGCCAGATCCCAGCCAGAGCGTGGGTGACGAGCAGTGAACGAGATCGTGCCCATCGCCGGCGGGCTGCTGCTCGGCGTGTGCCTGTGGGCCGTGCCCGCCCGGTGGCGATGGCTGACCGGCGTGCTCGGAGCCGTGCTGATCGGGGTGCTCGCCACCGTGGTGAGCGGGGAGTACCGGATCAGCTGGGAGTTCCTGCTCTTCGACATCCCGCTGGCGGCGGCGTCCACCCTGGCGGCGTACGTCGGAGCTCGTCAGCTGGCAGCCAGAGTCGCGGCTCGCCGAGAGACCGGGGACGGCTGGGAGCGCTGACGGCG
>CADCUJ010000042.1 GCA_902805855.1 uncultured Nocardioidaceae bacterium | reverse complement strand
CTCCGGCCCTCCTGAACCAGCGTGCGCCGCCGGGTGGTTGAGGAGCGAACGGAGTGAGCGTCTCGAAACCCACCGCGACTTGAGGTCGGTCTGCCGGTGGTTTCGAGACGGGCCTTCGCAGGCTCCGGCCCTCCTCAACCAGCGTGGGCGGGGTGGTTTCGAGACGGGCCGTCGCAGGCTCCGGCCCTCCTCAACCACCGGGCGCAGCGGTCCTCCTCAACCAGGCAGCCCGTCGGCCCGTTTCGAACCGCACGGAGTTGTGGTGCACCGGTAGAAGCTGGTTCCTCGCTGTGCGGCGATCGGCGAGCATGGCCGTACCGTAGATGCATGGCAGGGCACACGGCGGACGAAGCCGCTCCCGGGCCGTCCCGGTTCGGCGTCGTCCGGGACACCTCGTGGCGGCTGATCGTGTCCACGGTCGGCACCTGCATCCGCCAGCGCGTCACCGGTCTCGCCGCCGAGGCAGCGTTCTTCGCCCTCTTGTCCCTGCCACCGCTGATCTTCGCCCTGGCCGGATCGATCGGGTACGTGTTCGAGCGGTTCGACAGCGCCCAGCGGGACGAGATCCGGGGAGCCGTCGTCGACCTCGCCTCGCAGGCGCTGACCGAGCAGACCGTCAACTCGATCATCGAGCCCACCCTCGACGACGTGTTCACCGGAGGCCGCTACGACGTCATCTCGATCGGCTTCATCCTCGCGCTCTGGTCTGGCTCACGCGCGCTGAACGTGTTCGTGGACACCATCACGATCATGTACGGTCTCGGCGGCCACCGCGGCATCGTCAAGACGCGCATGCTGTCGTTCCTGCTCTACGTGATGGGCCTGATCACCGGCGTAGTCACCATCCCGCTCGTGCTCGCCGGACCCGAGCTGGTCGCCCGAGTCGTGCCCGAGCGGCTCGACTTCGTGAACTCGCTGTACTGGCCGGTGGTGCTCGTGCTGTGCATCTGCTTCCTGGCCACGCTCTACCACGCGTCGGTGCCGGTGCGGACGTCGTGGCGCTACAACCTGCCCGGCGCGACGCTGACCTTGCTGTTCTGGATCTTCGGGTCGTTCCTCCTGCGCTGGGTGCTGTCCACGACGGCGGGGGAGTCGACTTCGATCTACGGGCCGCTCGCCGCGCCGATCGCCGTACTGCTGTGGCTGTACCTGCTCTCCATCGCGGTGCTCATCGGCGCCGCCGTCAACGCCGCCTTCGACCGGGTGTGGCCGGAGTCCGAGACCGCCCATGCGCGGATGGAGCTGGTGCGCCGGCTGCGGTTCAAGGCGATGCTGCCGCGGCTGCGCCGGTACGGCGAGGAGCACGCCCGCTTCGGCGACCCGGAGGACGAGGAGCACGGACCGATGGAGTACGACGTGGCCGCCGCCCACGACCGCGACGTCGACGAGCTCGCTGCCGCCGCCCGGAACGAGGAGACCGCGGCCGCCTCATCGCCTCGCGCCAAGCCCCGAGGCTGAGCGTAATTCGGGTGCGCCGCAGCCCGCCCCAGCCGTACATTCCGGTTGTGCTGGAGACCATCGGGTACCGCCCCGAGATGGCGGCCTGGGCAGCCCACGAGGACACCCGGATCGGCCGCGTCACGAGGGTGGACCGGGGCGTCGCTGGGGTGCTGACCGAGGGCGGACCGGTGCGCTCGGGGTTCGGTTGCGGCGTGCTGAGCGAGATGGCGCGGGACCCGATCGACATGCCGTGCACGGGTGACTTCGTCGTGGTCCGGGACTGGCCGGACCACCGGCTCACCATCGAGCGGGTGCTTCCGCGGCGGACCTCGGTGGTCCGGGCGACGGCGGGGGAGCAGTCGCGCGGTCAGGTCCTGTGCGCGAACATCGATCTCGCTGCGGTCGTGATCGCTCTGCACCCGCTGCCGACGATGGCGAAGCTGGAGCGGCTGCTGGCCCTGGCCTGGGACAGCGGCGCCCAGCCCGTCGTCGTACTCACCAAGGCCGACATGGTCGGTGATGCGCCCCTGGTCGCCCAGGACGTCGCCGCCGCCGCCCCGGCGGTCGAGGTGGTCTGCACGAGCACACGCACCGGCCTGGGCATCGCCCGCCTGCGCGAGCTCTTGGCGAGCAGGAACACGATGGCGATGCTGGGGTCCTCCGGGCACGGCAAGTCCTCGCTGACCAACGCACTCGTGGGCGCACAGGTGCTCGCCACTCGGGACATCCGCGACGACGGCCGCGGCCGGCACACGTCGGTACGCCGCGAGCTGGTCGTGCTGCCCGGCGGCGGAGCGGTGATCGACACTCCGGGTCTTCGCGGAGTCGGACTGATCGACGCCGGCGCCGGCCTGGTCGATGCGTTCTCCGACATCAGCTCGCTGGCGGCTGCCTGCCGCTTCACCGACTGTGCCCATGGCGGTGAGCCCGACTGCGCGGTGACGGCGGCGATCGCGGACGGGTCTCTGCCACTGCGCAGGCTGGAGAGCTGGCAGAAGCTGATGCGGGAGCAGGCCTGGATGACCACCCGCAAGGACGCGAGGCTGCGGGCCGCGCGGAACAAGGCGAGGAGTCGACTGCGCGAGGGCGGCACGACACGCGGCTGAGTCAGCCCCGGTGGCACCTCGGGGATGGCCTAGCGTGACGTCGGTGGGAAACGTCACTCTGCCTACTCCGGTGGCACTGGCGGGGGGTGCGATCTGCCTCCTGGGCGGGTACCTGGTCGGAGTCGTGGCCGGCCCGGCGACGCACGAGCGGACCACGGCCACGGTTCAGAGCTACGACGCAGAGACCGGGCGCCTGTGCCTGGCCGGAGAAGGCATCGAGGACCAGGAGGGCGTCACCACACAAGGGCGACTGTGCGGTCGGTGGCGGCGCACCCAGAGCAGCGAGACCACGCCGGAGCCCGGCGACCGGTTCCGATTCGTCTCGCTCGTGGTGCCGGGACCCAGCCGGTCCGAGACAGACGAGCCCGATCCGGTGACGGTGATCTACGGGGCAGTCGAGCGTTGAGCCGCGCCGTCGTTGCGACCGCCGGCTGGCGACGTACCGTACATTTCTGAACGTGGGTGACCAGACGGCGCCGGACTCGACCCTCGGCAAGGTGCGCCTCCCGGCGATCAACCGCTCGCCGTGGTGGGAGCTCAGCCGCCGCATCCTCGCTGCCCTCGCCGTCCTGGTGTTCACGGTCTTCCTGGTCTGGGTGGACTCGGACGGGTACGTCGACAACTCGGACCCGCAGAACGAGGTCACGCTCATCGACGCGATCTACTACACCACCGTCACCTTGAGCACGACGGGGTACGGCGACATCGCCCCTGCATCGCCTCAGGCGCGGTTGGTGAACGCGTTCGTGATCACCCCACTGCGGATCGCGTTCCTGGTTCTGCTGATCGGTACCACCATCGAGGTGCTGGCGACGCAGGGGCGAGAACGCTTCCGCGTCGCCCGTTGGAGGAAGAACATGAACGACCACGTTGTGGTGATCGGGTACGGCACCAAGGGCCGGAGTGCGGTGAAGACGTTGGTCAGCAACGGGCAGCCCAAGGAGTCGATCCTGGTCGTCGACCCCAGCAACGGCGCGTTGGGGGAGGCACACGCCGATGGGTTCGCGGTGGTCACCGGCGACGCCACCCGTCGCGAGGTGCTGCGCCGAGCCGGTGTGGACAGGGCACGGCAGGTGATCATCACCACCGACCGCGACGACTCGACTGTCCTCTCGACGCTGAACGTCCGGCAGCTGAATCCGGACGCCTACGTCATCGCCGCCGTGCGCGAGGAGAGCAACGTGCCGCTGGTGCGGCAGAGCGGCGCCGACTCGGTGATCACCTCCTCCGACGCGGTGGGCCGGCTGCTGGGGCTCTCGTCGCTGAGCCCCACCCTCGGGTCGGTGATGGAGGACCTGCTGAGCTACGGCGCCGGGCTCGAGGTCGCCGAGAGGGACCTGCTGGTCCCGGAGGTGGGCAAGCCCCCGCAGTCGCTTCCGGACCAGGTGATCGCGGTGGTCCGCGACGGACAGGTGCACCGGTACTTCGAGCCGGTGGTCACCCAGCTGGCTCGCGGCGACCGCCTGGTCGTCGTACGGCCGGCCCAGGAGCTGCCCTGGGCGCCCCGGCCGGGTACGCACGAGGAGGACCTGGCCGACGGCGCCGAGAGTGCCGACAGCGCTGACAGCGACGTCGACGATGCCCGCGACAGCTCCCGCGACCGTGGCGGGGACCCCCGCAGCGACGGGGGCCCCGCTAGGGCCGGCGACGGCGCGGGCGACGTGGACGGCAGGGACCAGGACGGCGGTACCGGTGACGCGGACGCCGCCACCGGCTCACGGGTGGGGCGCCCACCCCCGCCGTAGACTCAGCCGAGTGAGACTGAGGCGCTGGTGCGTGGGCGTGGCAGCGGCGTCGCTGGTGCTGGCCGGATGCGCTTCGCAGCCTGACGCTGACACTGGAGACTCGGCCACTCCGGCGCCAGGTGCTGGGTCGCCGCTTGGGACGTCGTCTGGCTCCTCATCGAATGCGCACGGTGGCCACGGTGCCGGGCACGAAACGTCAGACGCGGCCCACTCGGGCTCGGTGCCGCTACGCAAGGGCGAGCGGTTCGTCGAGGTCGCGATGCCGCAGGCGTACTCTCCCTCGGCGCAGAAGCCGGGCACGGACGACTACCGCTGTTTCCTGCTCGACCCCGGGGTGGACCGGGATGCGTTCGTGACCGGCATCGACGTCGTCCCCGGGCGCGCCGAGCTGGTGCACCACGTGATCTTGTTCCAGGTCCCTCCGGCCTCGATCGAGTCGGCGCAGGCGCACGACGACGCCGAGGACGGGCAGGGTTGGACCTGCTTCGGAGGCTCCGGGCTGGAGGGGACAGACACCAGCCTCGACAACGCGCCGTGGATCGGCGCCTGGGCACCCGGTGGCGGCGAAGGCGTGCTGGCC
Organism: uncultured Nocardioidaceae bacterium; assembly: GCA_902805855.1. Lineage (GTDB taxonomy): Bacteria > Actinomycetota > Actinomycetes > Propionibacteriales > Nocardioidaceae > Nocardioides_C. The sequence continues at coordinate 2,285 of CADCUJ010000042.1, read as the reverse complement.
CCGGACGTCGGGATCCCGCTGGAGCGTGGCTCACGGTTGGTGATGCAGGTGCACTACAACCTGCTCGCGGGGGACGGCGCGGACCAGAGCTCGGCGCGGTTGCGGCTTGCTCCCGGGACCAAGGATCTCGACGCCCTGGAGACCATGCTGCTTCCCGCTCCGGTCGAGCTGCCGTGCCGGCCGGGCAGGCAAGGTCCGCTCTGCGACCGAGACGCCGCGGTGGCCGACGTACAGAAGCGCTTCGGCCAGTTCAGCGGCGCTGCCTCGGACTTCCTGAACCTGATGTGCGCCGGCAGAGGTCCCTCGCCGGTGCAGTCCTGCAGCCGAGAGATCACCGAGCCGTCCACGATCCGCGCCGCCGCAGGCCACATGCACCTGCTGGGACGCGAGATCAAGATCGAGCTCCATCGTCCTGGCTCGAAAGCGCGCACCGTGCTCGACATTCCGGTGTGGAACTTCGACGACCAGGCGAGCCGTCCCCTGAAACGTCCGGTGCGGATGCGGCCCGGGGACGAGCTCGAGGTCACCTGTCGCCACGACCAGTCCCTGCGTGACGTGCTCCCGGCGTTCGAGGGACAGCCCGAGCGCTACGTGGTGTGGGGAGAGGGGTCGACGGACGAGATGTGTCTGGGCGTCGTACTTCTCACCCGCCCGTGACCGCCCGGCCCAGCTAGCGGCCGGTTGCTCTCTTCGCGGTGGAGCGCACTCCACCGCGTGGCAAAACCAGGTGGCCGGAACGACACGCTGTGACGCATGTGATCCCTGTGACAGGAGTTGCCTTGCGTTACGGTTTCACCGCCTTCCCCGAAGCTCGAGGGGTGACCCCTGTGCTCAAGAGATCAGTCGCCGGCCTGTTGTCGGCGTTCCTCGCCTCGACCATGCTCGCGGGGCCGGCCTCCGCCTGGAACCCGGCAGACGGGCCCAACTTCAACGACCCGAAAGCGGGCGTGCACGCGAAGTTCAAGCTCGTCAACCGGATCGACCGAGCCGTCGCCAACACCCCGCGTGACGGGACGATCAGGATCGCGACCTACCTGATGGACCGGCGGCAGTCGGTCGACAAGCTGCTGGCCGCACACCGCCGCGGCGTGAACGTCCGGGTGATCCTGGACCGCGAGATCGCGTCCGCACCCAGCCGTAGGCTGGTGCGCGAGCTCGGCAGCAGGCCAAAGAACCGCAGCTGGGCGATCTTCTGCCGGAACAGCTGTCGAGGCAGCCGCGGCCAGATGCACTCGAAGTTCTTCATGTTCTCCCGGGTCGGCAGGAGTCACCGCGTGGTGATGGTCGGCTCCGGGAACCTGAACAACGGCGCCGCGAACCTGGGTTGGAACGACCTGTTCACGATCACCGGCAAGCGGGCGATCTACAACCGGTACGCCCGGATGCACACCCGGATGTCGCGCGACGACCCCGTACGCGCCAAGCGCCGGTACCAGACGCACGAGGTCGGCCGCTTCCAGAGCAAGTTCCTGCCGAACCCGGCGGCGCGCCGCTCGAACGACCCTGTCTACGTGGCGATGAAGCGGATCCACTGCAAGGGCGTTCGCGGGGACGCCGGACGCTACAACCGGACAGCGGTGAACGTGTCGATGTTCTGGTGGAGCGGCGAGCGGGGGATCTACCTGGCGCGGCGGCTGCTGCAGCTGCAGCGCGAGGGCTGCCGGGTCTCGGTCACCTACGGTGCACCCGGGCGCCGGGTGGCGCAGATGCTGAAGAAGGCCGCGCGTCAGGGGCGGATCGCGCTGTACGACAGCCGCCGGGACCGCAACCGCAACGGCGTGGTGGACCTGCGCGTGCACACCAAGTACATGCTGGTCAACGGCCACTACGGCCGCGACCACTCCACGTGGAAGGTGTTCACCGGCTCCGCGAACTGGGTGCACGGCTCGCTGGCCGGTGGTGACGAGGTGATGCTCCGGGTGACCAGCCGGCCCGCCTACGTGCGCTACATCGACCACTACGACCACGTGCGCAAGACCGCGGCCTGGAAGGTTCGCTAGCGCTGTCGGTGTCGGTGCCGGTAACCGGCATCGGCCCTGCCGAAATGCCTGAATCCTCGGTTGACCTACACCTGGCCGTCGACGACGTAGCTGGTCTGCGCACCGTCGATCAAGTCACCGAACTCCTGCACGCGCACGTCGGCTGCATCCTCGCCGTACGCGGCTGTGAACAACGTAGACAGGTCCCAGTCCTCGAGCGGACCGTCGCCGTAGAAGAAGAAGACGTATGCCCTGGCCGCATCACTGGGTTGCTCGGTTGCGGGCCGCAAGACCTGCCATTGGTCT
>CADCUJ010000041.1 GCA_902805855.1 uncultured Nocardioidaceae bacterium | reverse complement strand
TACCTGGCGCCCGTCGGCGTGGCGCTCGCCGTGATCGACTGGCGAACCCGACTGTTGCCGACCAGGCTGATCGCTCCGTCCTACGCGGTGGTGGCGGTGCTGGCGGGTGTGGCCGCCTGGACCCAGGACGACTGGGCCTCACTTGTCAACGCCGCCTGGGGATGGCTGGTCGCCGGCGGCACGTTCTTCGTGCTCTGGTTCGTCTACCCCAAAGGGATGGGTTTCGGGGACGTCCGACTGGCCGGCGTCCTCGGGATCGCCCTCGGCTATCTCGGCTGGGCCGAGCTGCTGTCCGGGGTCTACGCCGGTTTCCTGCTCGGCGGGTTGGGCGGTCTGCTCCTGGCGGGCCTGCGGCTCGTCGACCGCAAGGCGTCGCCGTTCGGCCCGTGGATGCTCGTTGGCGCGCTGGTCGGTGTCCTGGCCGGACCCGCCGTCGCGGGTTGGTACGCCTGAACCTGGAAGACTGTCCGGCATGCTGCGTTGGCTGACCGCGGGGGAGTCCCATGGGCCGGCGCTCGTCGCCGTCCTCGAGGGGATGCCGGCGCACGTCTCGGTGGTCACCGACGACATCGTGCGGGCCCTGGCGCGCAGGCGGCTGGGGTACGGACGAGGCGCACGGATGAAGTTCGAGGCCGACGAGGTGGAGGTGGTCGGCGGGCTGCGTCACGGCAGGACCTTGGGCAGCCCGATCGCGATCCGGGTCGGCAACACCGAGTGGCCGAAGTGGCAGCAGGTGATGGCCGCCGACCCGGTGGACCCCGCGGAGCTGGAGGCGCTGGCCCGCAACGCGCCGCTGACCCGGCCCAGGCCCGGTCACGCCGACCTCGTCGGCATGCAGAAGTACGACTTCGAGGAGGCCCGCCCGGTCCTGGAGCGTGCCTCCGCCCGGGAGACCGCGGCCCGGGTGGCACTGGGAGCCGTGGTGGCGGCCTTCCTCGACCAGGCCCTCGACGTGCGCGTCGTGTCCCACGTCGTCGCGATCGGGCACGCGCGGGCCCCGCAGGGCTCGGTCCCCGGGCCCGACGACGTGGCGTACCTCGACGCCGACCCGGTTCGCTGCCTGGACCCGGACGCGAGCAAGACGATGGTCGCCGCGATCGACCAGGCCCACCACGAGGGTGACACGCTCGGTGGCGTCGTCGAGGTGGTCGTCCACGGTGTGCCGCCGGGTCTCGGCTCGTACGTGCACTGGGACCGGCGGCTCGACGCACGCCTCGCGGCTGCGTTGATGGGTGTCCAGGCGATCAAGGGTGTCGAGGTCGGCGACGGTTTCGGGCTGGCAGCCGAGCCCGGCTCCTCGGCACATGACGAGATCGTCTCCACCGAAGGCGGGTTGCGTCGTACCACCGGACGCTCCGGAGGCACCGAGGGCGGGATGTCCACCGGCGAGGTGTTGCGGGTGCGGGCCGCGATGAAGCCGATCTCGACGGTGCCGCGCGCGCTCCGCACGGTCGACGTGGCGACCGGTGACGAGGCGGTGGCCCACCCCCAGCGCTCCGACGTGTGCGCCGTGCCAGCGGCCGGCATCGTCGCCGAGGCGATGGTCGCGCTGGTCCTGGCCGACGCCGCGCTGGAGAAGTTCGGAGGCGACTCGGTCCAGGAGACACGGCGGAACGCGCAGAGCTATCTGGCCGCCCTGAGGTACAGATGAGCAGGCCGCGGGTCGTGATCGTCGGCCCGATGGGGGCCGGCAAGACGACGGTCGCGGAACGGCTGGCCGCGCGCTGGGGCACCACCAGCAGGGACACCGACCACGACGTCGAGGCGGCCGACGGACGCTCGATCTCCGACATCTTCATCGAGGACGGTGAGGCAGCCTTCCGCGCCCTGGAGCGAGAGGCGGTGCTGACGGCACTGGGCTCGCACACCGGCGTGCTCGCGCTGGGTGGCGGAGCGGTGCTCGATGCCGGTGTCCGCGACGCGCTGCGCGGGCACCGCGTGGTGTTCTTGGAGGTCGGGCTGGCCGACGCGGTGAGAAGGGTGGGCCTCGGCTCGTCCCGACCGCTGCTGCTGGGCAACGTGCGCTCCCGGGTGAAGTCCCTGCTCGACGCGCGTCGCCCGCTCTACCAGGAAGTGGCCACCCTCACCGTGGCGACCGACGGGAGGAGCGCGGACCAGGTCGCCGAGGAGATCGGCACAGCCGTCGAGGCCTCCGATGACTGAGGCTCGCGCAACGTCCCGGCTGCGGGCGGCCACCTCGGCGCCGTACGACGTGGTGGTCGGCGAGCAGCTGCTCGCTGAGCTACCGGGCATGCTGGGCGAGGAGGTACGTCGGGTCGCCGTGATCCACCCGCGGGCCCTGACTGCCAGCGGAGAGGCGGTGCGCGCCCACCTCGTGGACCTGGGGTACACCGGGCAGCTGATCGAGGTCCCCGACGGAGAGGAGGCCAAGCTCGCGCCGGTCGCGTCGCTCTGCTGGCAGGTTCTCGGCCGGGCCGGGTTCACCCGCTCCGACGCGGTGGTCACCGTCGGGGGAGGGGCGACCACCGACCTGGGTGGTTTCGTGGCCGCGACCTGGCTGCGCGGGGTGAAGGTGGTGCACATGCCGACCACGCTGCTGGCGATGGTGGACGCGGCCGTCGGCGGGAAGACCGGCATCAACACCAGCGAGGGCAAGAACCTCGTCGGCGCCTTCCACGAGCCCGCCGGCGTGCTCTGCGACCTCGCCACGCTCGAGACCCTGCCGCCCCTCGAGCTGGCCAGCGGGCTGGCCGAGGTGATCAAGTGCGGGTTCATCGCCGACCCGACGATACTCGAGCTGGTGGAGTCCGACCCGGCAGCCGCGGTGGCGCCGGACTCGTCGGTGCTGCGCGAGCTGGTCGAGCGTGCCATCCGGGTGAAGATCGACACCGTCACCGCGGACCTCAGGGAGACAGGAGGCAGCGGTGCCCACCCCGGCCGCGAGGCGCTGAACTACGGACACACCTTCGGACACGCCGTCGAGCGGGTCGAGCGGTACGCCTTCCGACACGGAGCCGCAGTCGCGATCGGCATGGTGTACGTCGCCGAGCTGGCTCGGCTTGCGGGACGTCTCGACGAAGGGACCGCCGAACGACACCGTTCCTTGCTGGCCCGGGTCGGGCTGCCGACGTCGTATCCCGGCGGACGGTGGCCGCTGCTCCAGGAGGCGATGAAGGTGGACAAGAAGACCCGCGGTGACCACCTGCGGTTCGTCGTGCTCGACGGTCTCGCCAAGCCCGGCATCCTGCGCGCTCCTGACCCGGAGCTGCTGACCGCGGCGTACGCCGAGATCGCCCGGGACGCCTGATGACCCGGGTACTCGTGCTCAACGGTCCCAACCTGGGCCGCCTGGGGCGGCGCCAGCCGGAGATCTACGGCACCACCACCCATGACGACCTGGCCGCGCTGTGCCTCGAGTGGGGAGATCGGCTCGGCCTCGAGGTCGAGGTGCGGCAGACCAACCACGAGGGCCAGATGCTGGACTGGCTCAACGAGGCGGCCGACGACCGCACACCCGTGGTGCTCAACGCGGCCGCGTGGACGCACTACTCCTACGCGCTCTTCGACGCCTGCGCCCAGCTCGTCGCACCGCTGGTGGAGGTGCACATCTCCGACCCGGCCCAGCGCCCCGAGGAGTTCCGGCACACCTCACTGGTCTCGCCGCATGCCGCGCGCGCGGTCGCCGGCCACGGTGTCGACGGGTACCGGATCGCGCTCGAGGCGGTCGCGGCCGACAGCCAGCAAGGCTGACCGACCGACCTGCCCACGTTTCCCCCGTTGAGATGGGGCCCGTGCAGGTTGAGATGGGGCCCGTGCAGGGTGAGATGGGCCTCGGGCCGCCCCCGCCGCTACTGCGCGCCCGGAGGTAGCGACGCTCTGACCCGACCGAACAGCACACCGAGCAGGTGGGCATACCCGCGGGCATCGTCGATGGCCCGGTGAGTGTGCTCGATGTTGCCGAGCCACTCCGAAGGCAGCGAGCCGACGGAGACGTCCGCTACCGGACGACCGGTGACCGCAGCCGCGTAGCTGCGGATGCAGAGCCCCGGGCCCTGGAAGAGGGTGTCTGCTTCATCGGGTCCCTGCACGAGGCCATAGCGGGTGAAGCGTCGCAGGTAGTAGTCGATCCAGCCGCCGTCGAACGAGATGGGCGATGCTGCGAAGGTGCGTGGCGCCGGCAGGTCGCGGACCCATCCCACGAAGGCGGCCATCACCTCGTCGACGGGACGGGGCAGCGCCGTCGCCGCCGCCCACGCCTCCGGATGTGACTGGAACCACGCATAGGTGTCCGCGTTGGGAGCCGCCCCGGGCAGCGGCTCCAGCACGGCCTCGAAGGTACCTCGCTCGTCGCCGTCGGCGCTCACCGCGACGGAGGCGAAGGAGCGCATCGAGTTCGGCCCGGGCCATGGGCCGTCCACCTCGATGTCGGTGACGACGTACACCCAGTCGTCGCGGATCCCGCTCGCCACGGTCATGGGCTCTCCTCGGTAGCTGGTGGGGCCAGGTGCACCGGCATCATCCGGCGCCCGTCGTACTGCCAGTCCAGCAGCTCGACGCGGGTGTCGGTGACGCCGATGTCGAGCTCGCGGTGCTCCGCAACCCAGTCGACCAGGGCGCCGGGCGATGTGATCGGACCGGCGAAGTGGACCAGGTTCGCGTACCAGAACGGCCGGTCGTAGGCGGCCTCGTACCAGCCGTCCTCGCCCAGCTCGTCGGCCAGCGCGGCCGCGAAGGCGTCCGCCCCTGGCCCGACCGGTTCCGCAGCAGCCATCACACTGCCACGGGCGAGGGTCAGGCCGGTCACCCGCAGCCGAGCGGTTCCGCTGCCGGCGGCCGCAGCTCGGATCGCGGTCAGGTAGCGGACCACATCGCGATGATCAGGGTGGAGGTCGTCGCGGAACCGGTCGAGCACCCGCACGGTGAAGTGGCTGGAGGTGGTCTCACCGGTGGGCCAGTGCGCCGGACCGGCATACTGCATCGCGGTCGCGGTCACCGAGGCGAGCCGTGCCGCCGTCGTCGCATCGGGGCGCAGGCACACTGAAGGCCCCCAGCGTTGCGACCTCCGGCCGGCCGGAACCTCGGCGACGTGGTGGCCGGAGAGGACGGCCTGCCTCCCCTCGCCGAACAGCCGGTCGAAGTCGGAGCGGCTCACCGCGCGATGATGGCACACCGGACCCCCTGGCTAGACTGGGCCGCTGCCCGCGACGACCCACGCGAAAGAGCAGGACCACATCCGCATGGCGACCACGAACGACCTTAAGAACGGCATGGTGCTCAACCTCGACGGCCAGCTCTGGTCCGTGGTCTGGTTCCAGCACCACAAGCCCGGCAAGGGTGGGGCAGTCGTGCGCACCAAGCTGAAGAACATCGAGTCCGGCAAGACCGTCGACAAGACCTTCAACGCCGACGTGAAGGTCGATGTCGCGAACGTGGACAAGCGCTCCATGCAGTACCTCTACAACGACGGCACGTCGTACGTCTTCATGGACACCACGACCTACGACCAGATCGAGGTGGACCCCGACCTCGTGGGTGAGGCCAGCAACTTCCTCCTCGAGAACCAGGAGGCGGTGGTGGCCACCAACGAGGGGCGGGTGCTGTACGTCGAGCTACCCGCCTCGGTCGAGCTGCTGGTCGACCACACCGACCCCGGACTGCAGGGCGACCGCTCCACCGGCGGCACCAAGCCCGCGACCCTGGAGACCGGCGCGGAGATCCAGGTGCCGCTGTTCGTCACCACCGGCGAGAAGCTCAAGGTCGACACCCGCGACGGCCGGTACCTCGGCCGCGCCAACTGATCCGCAGCTGATGGCGGCCCGGTCCAAGGCGCGCCGGCGCGCCGTCGACATCCTGTACGAGGCCGAGCTGCGGGGACGCGACCGGCTGGACCTGCTCCGGGAGCGGGTCGCCGATCCCGACACCCCGCCCGTTGCCGACCACTCCATCCGGCTGGTCGAGGGGGTCGCGGAGCACGCCTCCCGGATCGACGAGCTGATCTCCACGCACGCCCGCGGGTGGTCCCTGGAGCGGCTGCCCGACGTCGACCGCGCGATCCTGCGCATGGCGGTCTTCGAGCTGCTCTGGGTGGACGACGTGCCGGATCCCGTGGTGATCGACGAGGCGGTGTCCCTGGCCAAGGCGCTCTCGACCGACGACTCGCCGGCCTACGTCAACGGCGTCCTCGGGGCGGTCGTCGACGCCGAGGTGCCCACGGCCTGACGCCGGCCGCACCGTCGGGCGAGGCCGGCGTCACCGGCTCAGTGGATGTCGCGGCGGGCGAACAGCAGCGTGCCGATCCCCACCAGGAGCAGGGCGACCGCGGTCAGGAGCAGCCCCGACTGCAGGTGCCCGAGGTAGTACTGCACCGGCTCACCCATGTTCTGGGCCGAGTAGTCGACCAGGTCGTAGAAGTACAGCGTGAGCCCGTCCTCCTTGACCAGGGCGACGGCGTTCGTGCCGAGCATCCACTGCGACCAGCTGGGCTTGACGCCGCCGAGGACCAGCTGCACGGCCACCACGTAGAGGAAGGCGATGCCCAGGGCGGCGCCGGTGTTGCGCACGATGCTGGTCAGCCCGAAGCCGAGCACCGCGGCGAGCACGACGAGCAGGACCCCGCGTGCCTGGGTCTGCAGCAGGGTGCTCCAGAAGCCCTCGGGCAGGGGTTCGTCCAGCCCGACGGCCGCATCCAGGATCCCGGCCATCGTCAGCCAGCCCACCTGCGCGGCGACGCCGAACACCGTGGCCCCGGCGACCAGGACGGCGAGCTTGGTGCCCATCACCCGCAGCCGGCGGGGCGCCCAGAAGAGCAGCGCGACGATCGAGCGGGTCGACCACTCCGCACCGATCCACGTCGCCCCGACCACGAAGGCGAGTGCGGAGGCCAGCCCGGCGAAGCCCAATGCCCCGCCGGTGCCGGCGGCGGCCAGGTCGAACGGCGCCTTGGTGAGGAAGGACTCGACGCCGCCGAGGTCCTCCTCGGTCAGGGGTGGGCCGCAGACGTCCTCGGCCGTCATGCCCTCGGGCACCGGTCCGGCGAACTGCTCGGGGTTCTGGAGGCACTCCTCCCGGTACCGGTTGTTCTCGGCGAGGATCTGGTCGACCTGGGCCTGTGCGGCGGCGTAGTCCGAGGCGGTCGGCTCGCCGAAGCTGAGCAGCCCGATGACGACCGCGACGGCCCAGACGAGGACGCCGACGGCGGCCAGGACCTGGATGAACCGGCGCGCACGGAACCGGTGCAGCTCGGCGCGGAACAGGCTGCCGCGCGGCGTCGGCGGCAGCTGCTCGACCGGCCGCTGCTGCAGCGCGGCGCTCACGCCGGGTCCCCGGTGATGGCGAGGAAGGCGGTCTCGAGGTCGGCGTGCACCGGGCTGAGCTCCTCCAGGTAGTGGCCGTTCTGGGCGAGCAACCGGGTGACCTCGCCCGGCGCGGCGACGTTGTGCACGGCCAGGGCGGGCCCGCGGGCGTCGTCGAAGGGGGAG
>CADCUJ010000040.1 GCA_902805855.1 uncultured Nocardioidaceae bacterium | reverse complement strand
ACGCATTCACCGGGCTGAGCGTTGCCGCAGGCGGGTACGTGCTCGACAACACCGTGCTGCTCGTCGCCGGGACGCTCGTCGGAGCGAGCGGTACCTTCCTGACCAAGCTGATGGCCAGTGCGATGGGGCGCTCGCTGGGCAACATCTTGTTCGGCGCCTTGAAGGGCGGGTCCACGCTCGGCGCCGGGGAGGCCTCGGATCGTCCGGTGCGTTCCGCCGGAGCCGAGGACGTCGCGATCCTGCTCGGGTACGCCCGCCGCGTGATCGTGGTGCCGGGGTACGGGCTGGCGGTGGCCCAGGCGCAGCACACCCTGCGCGAGCTGGTCGACGTGCTCGGCGAGCGTGGCATCGACGCCGACTACGCGATCCACCCGGTGGCCGGGCGGATGCCTGGGCACATGAACGTGCTGCTCGCCGAGGCGCAGGTGCCCTACGACCAGCTCAAGGAGATGGACGACATCAACGCCGAGTTCAAGCAGACCGACGTGGTGCTGGTCGTCGGCGCCAACGACGTGGTGAACCCGGCCGCGAAGTCGACGCCCGGCGCACCGATCTACGGCATGCCCATCCTGAACGCCGACGAGGCGCAGCAGATCGTCTTCATGAAGCGGTCCATGCGCCCCGGCTTCGCCGGCATCGAGAACGAGCTGCTCTTCGACCCGAAGACGACGCTGCTCTTCGGCGACGCCAAGGACTCCTTGAGCAAGCTGCTCAGTGCCGTGAAGGCGCTGTGACCGGACCTGGCCTGATGGTGAGGGGGCTCACCGGGGCCCGGGTGGCTCAGCCGGCGATGCCGTAGAGGCGGTCACCGGCGTCGCCGAGCCCCGGCACGATGTAGCCCTTCTCGTTGAGTCGCTGGTCAATCCCCGCGGTCACGATGGCCACCGGGATCTCGAGGCCCTCGAGATCCTTCTCGACCCGGGTACACCCCTCGGGCGCGGACAGCAGACAGATCGCCGTGATCTGGTCCGCTCCGCGGTCGGCCAGGAACGTGATCGCCGCGGAGAGCGTGCCTCCGGTCGCCAGCATCGGGTCGAGCACGTAGCACTGTCGTCCGGACAGGTCCTCGGGCAGCCGCTCGGCGTACGTCGATGCCTGCAGGGTCTCCTCGTTGCGCACCATGCCGAGGAAGCCCACCTCCGCCGTGGGCAGCAGCCGCGTCATGCCGTCCAGCATGCCGAGCCCGGCGCGCAGGATCGGCACCACGAGGGGCTTCGGGGCCGCCAGCTTGATCCCCTGCGCCTCGTCGACCGGCGTTCGGACGCTCACCTGCTCCACTCGCACGTCACGCGTCGCCTCGTAGGCCAGCAGGGTCACCAGCTCATCGGCGAGTCGCCGGAACGTCGGTGAGTCCGTGTTCTCGTCTCGCAGCGTGGTGAGCTTGTGTGCGACCAGGGGATGGTTGGCGACGTGAAGGTGCATGGCCGCCAACCTAGGTGATCCGGGACGGGTGGTGCCAAGGCAGCCGCATCTGCCACCATCGCTGACATGGCCGACCTTTCGGAGGTGAACGCGGCCGGCGTCGACTTCGCGGTCGTCGCCTTCCGGGAGGAAGGTGTGTGGCAGGTCGAGCCGATCGCGCAGCAGCGGATCGAGGACATCGACGCCCTCTCCCGCGAGCTGCGGCGGTGGCCAGGTGATGGCGGCTCGATCGGGCTGGTGTCCTTCGACGAGGACTTCTTCCTGCTGGTCCGTGTGCTCGGGCCGATCACGAGGCTGCTGCTCTCTGACGTCTCGGCGGCCGGTGACTGGCCGGTGGCCCGCTCGGCACTGGAGTACCTGGACCTGCCGGTCGTCGACGAGGAGGAGCAGGCGCCCGCGGGAGACCTGGGCATCGTCTCGGACCTCGGGCTGGACGCCATGGACATGGGCGCGTTGCTGGACGACGACGACTTGTACCCCGACGAGATGCTCGGCGACATCGCCAGCCGGATCGGGTTCGGCGCGCAGTTCGACCAGGCAGTGGAGGTCGCTGCTCCTTGACGGGCACGGACGACGCGTGGGCCGCTCCCATGCGACTCGCCCTCGATGAGGCACGACGCGCGCTCGGCAGCGGCGACGTGCCGGTGGGCGCGGTCGTGCTCGACCCGACCGGCTCGGTCGTCTCCAGTGCCCACAACGCACGGGAGGCAGACGCCGATCCCACCGCGCACGCCGAGGTGCTCGCCCTGCGCCGGGCCTCCTCGGTGCGTGGCGAGTGGCGACTCGACGGGTGCACGCTGGTGGTGACTCTCGAGCCGTGCACGATGTGCGCCGGAGCGCTGGTCCTGGCGCGGGTCGACCGGCTGGTCTTCGGTGCCTACGACGCCAAGGCCGGTGCCGTGGGATCACTGTTCGACGTGGTGCGGGACCGCCGGCTGAACCACCGACCTGAGGTGGTCCCCGGTGTCCTCGCCGACGAGGCCACCACACTGCTGCAGGACTTCTTCGCCTCCCACCGCCGGCGTCGATTCCCGACCTCGACGGAGCTCGGCTGACCTTCGCCTGACCTCGTGCTGCACGTGCTGCGCCGATTCGTCCGCCTCGGACGGCTCTAGTACCCTCGTCCGCGGTGGCGTGTCCGAGCGGCCTAAGGAGCACGCCTCGAAAGCGTGTGAGGGTTCACGCCCTCCGTGGGTTCAAATCCCACCGCCACCGCCACTTCCTCTTCACGAACCGGACGCCGGGACGTCGCAAGATCGTGTCTTGCCGAACCGGCGAACCGGGCGCAGACTGGACGAGCACTCTTCGAACCAGCGCGAGAGCCACCTTCTCGGGGAGATGATGAACGTGACCCCAAGCCACATGCCGGACGCGATGCCGGTGCTGTCCCCGGGCAGCCACCGCAGCCCCCGCAAGGGCGGCTGCTTCATGGAGCTGGCGTCGTACCTCGCCGGAGAGCGCTGGTCCGACCACCCGCCGTGCACCCATCCCCTGCTCGCCGCGCTGGCCCGTGACGTCAACGACCACGTGCAGAACGCGGCGCGGCAGCGGCTCGCCCCGCTCATCCCGGACGTGATCGGCCTCAACGGTGACGACCCCCGCGTCTACGCGCGGATCGCGCTGCACGCGGGCCGGACGGCGCTGCCGATCGTGTCCGCCGAGCGGCAGGGAGTCATGGCAGTCTCGGTGCTGCGCTGCGAGCGGGTGCTCGACGAGATGGAGGGCAGAGCGCTGGAGTACGTCTCCCCGCAGACCCTCGCGGTCCTCTCCGAGGTACCCGATGCGACCCGTTGGGCGCAGAAGTTCTCGCAGATGGGTTGGGGAGGCGCCCGATCCTTCAGCCGCCGCAGCGCACCCGCGATCGTGCACTCGGCCGTGGTCGGCATCGCCAACGCGTGCGTCGAGGACTCCGACTCCGTCCTGGTCGACCTGCTGCAGGGGACCATCGCGCAGTGTCGCGAATGGTTCGGCACCGAGGACCCGGCCGTGGTTCCGGCCGAGCAGTGGCAAGCGATGTGCCAGCTGACTAGTTCCTGACGCTCCAGCCCGGCCACCTGGGACCTGCACCAGGTCCGCGTGCTCCGCGACGACCCCTCCCGTGCCGGGTCGGGTCGGCGAGGCACAGCCGCCGTACCTTCTAGGATGAGGGCCCGACGACGGCTTAGGTGGCGCCTTGAGTTTCGACGCCCAGCGGATGGACGAGGTCCTGCTGGTCGGCGCCGTCGTGATGCTGCTGGCGGTGCTCGCCGTGCGATTCTCGGTGAGGCTCGGCCTGCCCAGCCTGCTGGTGTACCTGCTGATGGGCGTGCTGCTCGGCGAGTCCGTGCTCGGCATCGGCTTCGAGGACGCCAACGTGGCACACGCCCTCGGCTTCGCCGCCCTGGTCGTGATCCTCGCCGAGGGTGGTCTCACCACGCACTGGCCGGAGATCAGGCCGGGGATGCGGCTCGGCGTCTCGCTCGCCACCATCGGGGTGACGGTGAGCATCGGGGTGGTCGCGGTCGGCGCCCACTTCCTGCTCGGGCTGGACTGGCAGCTCGCGATCCTGCTGGGCGCAGTCACCTCACCCACGGATGCGGCGGCCGTCTTCTCGGTTCTCCGCCGGGTCCCCCTGCCTCGCCGACTCACCGGCCCGCTCGAGGCCGAGTCCGGGCTGAACGACGCACCCACCGTGCTGTTGGTCACCTTGGTGAGCACCGGCACCGCCCTCGACCATGGCGTCCTCGGCTTCGCCGGCATCGTTGCCTACGAGCTGGTCGCCGGGGCGCTGGGTGGCCTGCTGGTCGGCTACCTCGGTGCCTGGGTGATGCGCCGGGTCGCCCTGCCCTCATCGGGGCTCTACCCCCTCGCCGTGCTCTCCTTCACGGTGCTGGCGTACGCCGGAGCGGCGGCCGTGCATGCATCCGGGTTCGCCGCCGTCTACGCGGCGGCCCTGGTCCTGGGCAACTCGGAGCTGCCGCACCGCGCCGCGACCCGCTCCTTCGCGGAGGGGGTCGCCTGGCTGGCCCAGATCGGCCTCTTCGTGATGCTGGGACTGCTGCTGTCACCGAACCGGATCTCGTGGGACCACATCGGCATGGCGCTGGTTGCCGGGCTGCTGCTCACGCTGGCCGCACGTCCGCTGTCGGTGCTGGCGAGCTCGGTGGTACGGCGCAGTACCTGGCCGGAGCTCGCCTTCTTGTCCTGGGCGGGACTGCGCGGCGCCGTACCGATCGTGCTCAGCACCATCCCGCTGGCCGAGGGGGTGGACGGGGCCACCGAGCTGTTCGACATCGTCTTCGTGATGGTGGTGATCTTCACCCTGGTCACCGGGCCGACGCTCCCGTGGGCGGCCAGGCGGTTGCGGGTCGCCCGACGCGAGCAGCCGCGTGACCTCGAGGTCGAGGCGGCCCCACTGGAGCGGATCGCGGCTGACCTGCTCCAGGTCAACATCACCCGAAGGTCCCGGTTGCACGGGGTCGAGGTGAGTGAGCTGCGGCTGCCACCGGGCGCATCGGTCTCGCTCGTCGTGCGCGACGGCCACAGCAAGGTTCCCGACGACCGCACGGTGCTGCGCCACGGTGACGAGATCCTCATCGTCACCCCGAGGCGCGCGCGGGAGGCGACCGAGGCGCGGCTGCGGGCGGTCTCGCGTGGGGGGCGGCTGGCTCAGTGGCTTGGCGACGAGCGGTGAGGCCTAGGAGCGGCTGCCCGGGAGGCAGACCTGCTGGGCCTCACCGACCCGGATGGACCGGGTGGCCGGAGCGAGCCGCCGGAAGCGGTTCCCCACGACGACGTCCACGCCTCGGCCCAGGTTCAGCCCGGAGAGCCGGACCCGCAGCTGCTCCCCGAACTGCCTGGCTACGAGGCTAGCCGCCACGTCTTGGCGGTCCTTCGACCTCACCTGGACGCGGGTGACCCGACTGTCGCTCGGGGCGTTGTCGACGACCGCGATCCGGAACCCACGACGCTGCAGTGCGGTGGCCACGGTGTCCGCTAGTCCGGAACGGTCCCCGGCGTTGAAGACGCTGACCCGCACCTGGCCCGACCGCAGCCGGTCACCGACGCTGAGCCGCTCGTTGGCACAGGAGCTGGTCGGCTCGGGGCCGCTTTCGGGCACCTCCGCGAACAGCGACCGCCAGCCGTAGAAGGCACCGAACGCCACGATGCCACACAAGACCAGCATGGTGATCGCGGTGGTCACTTCCCGGCGCCCCATGCCGATCAGTCTGCCATCGGGTGCACCCGGGCATGCAGCACCGAGCGCTGGTGCAGCGCTGCCCGAAGCGCCCGGTGCAGACCGTCCTCGAGGTAGAGCTCGCCACGCCACGACACGACGTGCGCGAAGAGATCCCCGAAGAACGTCGAGTCCTCGTCCAGCAGCGCAGCCAGCTGAAGGGTGTCCTTGGTGGTGACCAGCTCGTCGAGACGTACCTGCCGTGGGGGCAGCGCGGCCCACTCCCGGCCACTGAGCCCGTGCTCCGGATAGGGCCGGCCTTCGCCGACGCGCTTGAAGATCACGCCCGTCAGCATAGGTTGGTGCGCCCTCGACCCAGCTGGGCCGGAACGGGGCTGGCCCGTCACCGGTCACGCGGGCACCGGGCCGTCGGCGCAACCCACCTGGGCCGGCAAAAGCCATCTAACCGTGTAAAACGGATGTTCTACTAGGTCTCGTGCTGAACAGACATCGTCCGCACGGGTGGCACGCCGCACTCGTGGTCTGCGCCGTGGCTATCGGCGTCTTCTTGACCGCGCCGCGCGACAGCACGGTCCAGGTCGGGTCCTTCTTCGCGCCGCTAGTGATGTCGGTTGGCTTGCTCACGGCTCGTGCCAGAAGCAGCGACGCCGCGTCCCGGGGGCCCCTCCTGCTCTTGCTGTTCGGGCAGTTCGGCTACCTGGCCACCACCTTGGTCTGGTACCTCGCGCCGGTCGCCTTCGGTCGAAACCTTCCCTTCCCGTCTTGGGTGGACGTGGCGTACTTCACTGCCTACGTCGGGTTCGCGGCCTTCCTGATGGCGGTGCTGCGGCGACGATCAGCCGACCGGGTCGTGGAAAGTCGGATCGCGCTGACGGACGCCATGATCCTGACGGTGTCCATGGCCGCGGTCTTGTGGGTGGCCGTGATCGCGCCCAATCTCAGCTACGGCACGTCCGTTCTCTCCACGACGGTGGCCGTGATGTATCCGAGCTTCACCCTGCTGCTCTTCGCGTTCGCCGCACGGCTTGCCATCGGCAGCGACCTTCGTAGATCGGCACCCGGGATCTTGTTGTTGCTGTGGATAGGCGCCGAGATCGCGGGGGACACCTTCTATGGGTTCCAGAGCGCCAACGGCACCTTTGCCCACGGCAACGCCTTGTCCGTGACCTGGATGGTCTCCTACACGATGCTGGCGGCGTTGGCTGCTCACTCCGGCACGCCAAGGCTGTTGGCAGGCTCAGCACCACCGGCTCGTACGAACGTGGAACGCGTGGCTGAACTCGGCCGGCACGCTCATCTGTTGCTACTGCTGAGCGCGGCTCTGCTGTCTGTCGGCTTGGCGTACGCGAGCAGCCCGCGGAGCATCGTCTTGCTGGCGGCTTCGATGCTTGCAGTGACGCTGGTCGTCTACCGCACCTCGTTGCTTGCTGGCGACCTTCACGACGAACGTCGGTTGGCCGCCGAGCTCGACGAGGCAATGCGACAGCTGCAGGACCAGCACGACCAGCTCGAGCTGCAAGCCGGTGAGCTCGAGCGCCTGGCGCTGCACGACTCGGTCACCGGCCTGGGCAACCGTGCACTGCTGCGCAAACGTGCTGCAGCCGTGGGTGAGATCTTGGAGGACACCACCCTGCTGCTGCTCGATCTCGACGGGTTCAAGGAGGTCAACGACACGCTGGGACACGCTGCCGGCGATGCCTTGTTGTTGGAGGTAGGCGACCGGCTGGGTCGCTGTGTGCGCACCCGCGACACGGTGGTCCGGCTCGGGGGTGACGAGTTCGCCATGCTGTTGCCGCAGACCGGGCAGGGAGCGGCCCGTCGTACCACCGAGCGGATCCTCAGCGAGCTGCGGCAGCCGTTCCAGGTGGACGGGGTGGCCGTTCAGGTGCGAGGCAGCATCGGAATCGCATCAAGCACGACGGCGTCGAACCTCGACGTGATGCTGCGCAACGCGGACCTTGCCATGTACCAGGCGAAGAGCCTGGGACGTGACCAGGCCTGCGAGTTCGAGCCGA